>JBHJGY010000098.1:0-6576 GCA_050331335.1 Pikeienuella sp. | reverse complement strand
CTCAACCATCAGCATGGGCCCAAGTTTTGTGTGCTCGGCGGGGCCCGCTGCTCAGGGTGATCGGGCCTCTCGGCAAAGGACACCACCCAGAAGGGAATGGGGCGGCGCCGGCGCCGCCCCGTCTGAGTCTCGTGGCCGTGGAGGATGGCCGGTGGGCAGTTTTCCCTGAACGCCGACGACCGCCTGGAGGGTTGTGGCGGTGGCCGCCGGGACAGGCGCCCTTGTAATCATTTTGAACCGCCTCGACTGCGGCCAGATATCAACGCTCGACGCGGGCCTCATGACCCAGGTGCCTCGGCACATCAAAGAGCGCGCCAAAGCTGTGCAACGCATCGTCTCACCCCATGCAACGTGGCCCAAAAGCTGCCACATTTCAAACACATTTGCGCGTCGGATTGGGCTCGAATTGCCGGATTGCGCCGTCGATCAGCCTATCCCATTGATCTGAAATGAGGTTTTCTAGGCAAAAATATGGCGAAAAGCGGCGCCGGTGTCAGGATCGCCGCTCGCCCGCGAACCGCGCGGCTGCAATGAGATGGGCCGCACGGTCGCCGAAGGGAGCGAGTTGCGCCGCCGCTTCCGCCACGAGGTCCTGCGCGCGCTGGCGCGCGCCGTCGATGCCGAGGATGTCGACGAAAGTCGCCTTGCCGGCGCCCGCATCCTTACCGACGCGCTTGCCCGTCTCCGCTTCGGTGCCGGTCACGTCGAGAAGGTCGTCGGCGATCTGGAACGCCTCGCCAAGCGCCCTGGCATAGCCCCTGATGCGTCCGGTCTCCGCCTCAGATGCGCCGCCGAGGATCGCGCCCATCTCCGCCGACACGTCGATCAGCGCGCCGGTCTTGAGCGCTTGGAGCCGTTTGACCCCGGCGCCATCAAGCGGGGCGTCGGCTGTCTCGGCCCCCAGATCGAGCGCCTGCCCGCCGACCATGCCGGCAACGCCGGCCGCCTGGGCCAGGCGCAGGCACAGACGTGCCCGCACGTCTCCGTCCTGGTGGGTCGCGGGGTCTGCCAATATCTCGAAGGCCAGCGCTTGCAACCCGTCCCCCGCGAGCACGGCGGTGGCCTCGTCCCAAACCTTATGGACCGTCGGCTTGCCGCGGCGCATGTCGTCATCGTCCATGCAAGGCATATCGTCATGCACCAGGGAATAGGCGTGAAGGCATTCGACCGCAGCCCCCGCCCGAGCGGCACCGTCCTCATCAGCCCCGCAGAGCCGCCCGGTTTCGATGGTGAGAAAGCCGCGCAACCGTTTGCCCCCATTCAGCGTGGCATACCGCATGGCCGCGCGCAGCGCCTTCTCGCCGGGTCCACCCCGATCATCAGGCAGGAGTGCCCGCAGCGCTGTCTCCACCCGCGCCGCATGGGCCGTCAGCTGCGCCGAAAAATCCGTTGTATCGGCCTCCGTCCTGTCGGCGCCGGTCCCAAGCGTCTGTGCTTCCGCATCGGTCATGGGCGGCTCCGCCCGCGTTCGCCGCTCACTTCGTCATCCCCCGGTCGTGGTCGCATCGGTCGTGGTCGCATCGGTTGTCGTCGCGTCGCGTCATGATGGCGGCCGCCCCGGGTCTCCGCCCGGCGCGCCCTGGATCGGCCGATCAGTTGGTCGGCTCTTCGTCGAAGATATCCGGCAGGCTGTCATCCGCCTCATCGCCCAGGATAAGCGCATCGCGCCGCTGCAGATAGATCGTCCGCAGGCTCACATAGCTATTTTCGCTGTTATACAGCACCTCGTCGATCACATCGGCATTGCGGGCGCGATCGTTGACCAGCTCGACCCCATTGGCCGCCGGCGAGAAAATGTTGAGCGCATCGGAGTTGAACACGCCCGTGTAAGTCAGGGGGTTCATCGCCATATCGCCCGCGGCGCCGCCAAGATCCCGGGTTGTGCTCGGACCGAGCAGCGGCAGAACCAGATAGGCCCCCTCGGAGACCCCGTATTTGCCTAGAGTGACCCCGAAATCGGTGTCTTCCTTCGGCAGCCCGAACTCGGTGGCTGGATCGAGAAAACCGCCTGCGCCGAGCACCGTGTTCATCGTGAAGCGCCCGAGCGCGGTGCCGGCCCCTTCCAGGTCGCCCTGAAGCACATAGTTGGTGAAGTCGTTCATGGTATCGAGGTGGTTGAATGCATTACTCAGAAGAAATTGCACCAGCGTTGGCGTCACCGTGTCATAGGCCTGGGCGACCGGACGCAGAACGAAACGGTCGGCGCCGACATTGAAGTTGTGGATCCTCTCATTGGTCGAGCGATAGGGGTCGCGCGCTTCGAAGCTCGCATCGGGCCCCGCGCCCGCGCAGGCGGACAGCATAAAGACCACCGCAGGCAGGGCGGCTCGGCCGAGGCGTGAGTGGGATGTGTGGCGCATGGGAGCTCCGAGTTATCGCCATACGCGACCTAGCGTCGCGTTGCAGCATCGATCTGATCGAGGGCGGCGTCGCGCCGCTGGCCCCCGGCTTGGTGCGGAGAGTAGACTGGAGCGGGAAGGGGCTCAAGCGCTTCGCCGAAACGAAGGTTGGCTGTGAGCAGGAGGGCCGAGGGCGTGCGTGGTGAACTGGCAACGGCGGGCGGCGCACGGGCCCTGGCGGCATGGGTCGGCTGGGTCGTCGGGCATCCGCGGGCCACACTTCTCGGCATCGCGGCGCTCGTGGTTCTAGCACTATTTGCGGCCACCCGGCTGTCGGTCGATACCGATTCGAGCCGGATGCTCGACCCCGGTCTCGATTTCCAAAAGCGGGCCCACGCGGTCAATGCAGCCTTCCCGGAGCTCAAAAACAGCCTTATCCTCGTCGTGCGCGGGCCGAGACGCGATCCGGTAGAGGCAGCCGTCGCGGCGCTTGCGGCGGATCTCGTCACGTCACCCGCCATCCAAGGTGTCTTCGCACCCTCGGCCGATCCGTTTTTTGCCCGCACCGGGCTGCTCTATCTGGAGCGCGAGGCGCTCGAGGCGCGCCTTATCGAACTCTCGAAATCTGCCAATTTGATCGCCGGGCTGCGGGTGAAGCCGACCCTTGACGGCTTTCTGGAGGTGGTGGGGCAGGCGCAGACACTGGCCGCCCGGGCAGATATCGGTGCAGACGCGCTCGACCGTCTCTACGCCGAGGCCGCCGCCACACTCGCCGCAGCACGGGAAGGTCGGCCGCGCGGCTTCGCCTGGTCGGAGGCGTTCTCGGACACGGACGGCAGCGGCACCGGTGGCGGGCAGACGATCCGGGTCGTTGCGGTGACGCCGGCGCTGGATTTCGCCGCGCTCAACCCGGCGCGGCCGGCGATGCGCGCGGTTTCGGCCGCGGTGGCGGGTTTGCCGGCCGAGATCGCAGCGGAGGTGGAGATCGGCTTAACCGGCGATCCGGTGCTTCGGGCTGACGAACTGCGCAGCGTTACGGAGACGATCGGGTTATCTCTGGCGGCATCCCTTCTTCTGGTCGGCCTGGTGTTGCGGCTGGCACTCGGGAGTTTCGCGCGGATGGGCCTTGCACTTGCGGCGCTGACGCTGACGCTCGTGCTGACCACCGGCGCAGCGGCAACGACGATCGGCGCGCTCAATCTCGTCTCCGTCGCCTTCGTGGTCCTGATGGTGGGTCTGGGGATCGATTTCGCGATCCATTTGATGAGCCATATCGCCGAGGATGCCCAGCGGCTCGAGCCGAAACGGGCGATCGTTGCGAGTGCAGCAGGTCTTGGTCCAGCCCTTTTGCTGACCGCGGCCACCACATCGGTGGCCTTCCTTGTCTTCGCCACGACCGACTTCATTGGCATGGCCCAACTAGGGATTATCGGCGGCATCGGTGTCCTTATCGCCTTCTTTGTGGCTGTGACGCTGATCCCCGCGGTGATGGCCCTCAGACCCGGGCTCGTCACGGCGCCCGGGCACGACCGCGGAGCCGGCGCGCCTGTGCTGCAGCCCTTGCGAAGCTGGCGGGATCCAGGACCGGTTGGGGCTGCGCTCGCGCTTCTTATCGGTTTGGGCGCGCTGGCTTTCGTCCCCCAAGTCCGCTTCGACGCCGACCCGATGGCTTTGCGCGATCCAGGGGCGCGCTCGGTCGAGGTCTATGACTGGCTGGCCGCCGAGCCTGATCTCGCGCCGTTGAGGCTCGATCTGTTGACCACCGACCCTGAGACCGCCGCGCGCACCGCCGCCCGTCTTGCGGAGCTGCCGCAGGTCGGGCGCAGCCTGTGGCTGGGCGATCTGGTGCCGAGCGATCAGGATGCGAAGCTCGACCTCATCGACTTGGTCTGGCCCTCGCTCGATTTCGCCGTCAACGGGCGCCCGGTACGCTTCGACGATCCGGAAGATGTGAGCCCCGGAGCCGCAGCCCGCAAGCTCGCAGAGAAGTCCCGCAATGCGGCAGCCCAGGCCTTGGCCGCCGAGCTGTCGGCGCTTGCAGAGGGGCGGGCGGATCAAGCCAGGGCCGAGGCCGCGCTCTTTCGCTATTTTCCGCTGCTGATCGACCGGCTACGGGCGCAGCTCAATGTCGATCGCGTCGGCGTCGCCGATCTGCCGGCCCGGCTGGCGGGGCGTTATCGTTCTGAGGCCGGGCTCTACCGTGTCGAAATCGCGCCGAGCGGCATCGTGACGGACCCCGCCGCCCTCAGCCGTTTCACCGCCGCCGTCCACGCGCTCGCGCCTGAGGCCGCGGGGCCGCCCGAGCAGATCACGGGGGCCGGCCAAGTCATCCTGGACGCGATGCTTCAGGCGAGCCTGCTGGCACTCGGGGCTACGGCGCTGTTGGCTGTGCTCGCGCTCAGACGGGGTGTCGCCGTGGCGGCGATCTTGGTGCCGGTTGCGCTCGCCGGGGCGCTGACTTGCGCGGCGACGGTCCTGCTCGGCCAGCCCTTCAACTACGCAAACGTCATCGTTCTGCCCCTGCTGATCGGGATCGGGGTCGATGCGGGGATCCATTTGGCTCTGCGGGAGGATCGGGAAGGTCAGGTCTTCGCCACGGCGACGCCGAAGGCTGTGGTCGCCAGTGCGCTGACGACGATCGGGGCCTTCGCCACGCTGGCGATCTCGGACCATCGCGGAACCGCCTCGATGGGGTTGCTTCTCGCGGTCGCGGTCACGGCCGCAGTGGCAATGGCCTTCGCCCTCACGCCGGCGCTGCTCCGCCTCGCCCGACGCACCCGCTATCCCAGCTGATACGCATGGATGCCGCATGCCTGCCCTCACACCAAGAATCGGAGAGAGACCATGAAACTGTCCGCCGCCGCCCGCCATCTTCTGCTGGTCTGCGCGATTGCCGTAACGCTCGGCCTGGCTCCCCTCGGGCGCGCCTCTGGCGCCGAAGCCGGCGCCGCCCGTGCGGTCGCCGAGACCCTCGTTGAGGACGCCCACGGCGCCTTGGCCGATCCCGCGCTGTCCGATGCGCAGCGCAATGCGCAGCTGAAATCGGCTGTCTCGGCGGCGTTCGCCTTCGACATCTGGGAGCGGTTCTTGCTCGGCGACCAGGCCGACGGCTTCACCGACGCGCAGCGCGCCAAATTTCGCGCGGCACTGCCGGGCTTTCTCGCCGATCTCTACAAGAACCAATTCGGCCAGGGGCTCGAGGCCAAGCCCGAGATCCGCGAGACAAGGCCCGCCCGCACCGACGTCTTAGTGCAGGCCGGCATTCCCAGGGCGAAGCGCGGCACGCTGCCGGTCGACTGGCGGATCCGCGATTTCGGGGATCGCGGCCATCTCGTGATCGATGTGATGGTGGGGGGGGTGTCGTTTGGCGTGCTCAAGCGCGAGGAGTTTGCCGAGATCCGGCGCGCACGGGGGCCAGAGGGCCGGCTCGCCTTCATGGCCGAGAACAGCCTTTGAGGGGGGCGGAGGTCGGGGGGATCGACCCCCCGCCCTCCGGTCCTGTGCAGGACTTGGCCGGTTCAGCGACGGCGCGTGCTCAGACCAATTCGTAGAGGCCCACGGCCTCGTTCATCGTGACCAAAAGCGGGTCGGCCTGCGCGGCGATTGAGATTTGGGCCAGCTTGTCGACCGGGCCGCCGGCGATGATGCCATCCATGATCGCGCCGTAGCCGCCCCAGATGCTGCGGACCTCGAGGAGCTTGATGCGGATGAAGTCCGGCGCGGCCGGGATGCCGAGGCGCTGCTCGCCGTCGATCAGGACCGTCAGGCTCTGATCGAAGAGAAGGGCGCTGTCTCGCAGGTTGCGGCGGTTGCTGTCGGGCGAGATGCCGAGGGCGATCAGGCCGGCTTCCTTCGCCATCTTCTGGGAGAGCATGCGCTGGCGGCCGGCGATGTTGATGGCCGCGGCCAGGCCCTGATTGCCCGTGCGCGTCCCGTGCACCGAGACGAGCTGATCGACGACATTGTCGGAGGTGAAAAGCAGCGCCACGTTTGAGGCGGCGATGGTCTCGAAGGCTGCGTCGGTCACCGCCCCGGCGTCGGCGATCTCTTGCGTCGCCGGCTGCATCACCGCCCAGACATCTTCGACACCTGAAATCCCCTCGAGCACCCGGGGGCTTTCCTCCGTGGCGAGGCCGAGGTCCTCCGATCCGTCTCTGAGGCCGGCGAGGGTTGTGTCGAAGAGCGCGCTCGCGGCTGTCAGCATCTCCAGGTGACGCGACGGCTCGACCCCCAGGCG
>JBHJGY010000097.1:0-28032 GCA_050331335.1 Pikeienuella sp. | reverse complement strand
GCTCGCCCGGTGAGGCGTTGACCGGCACATACCCCGTCGTGTCGTCGAAGTCGTTGTCCCAATTGGAGCCGTCATTGAGCCGCCGGGCCAGGAGGCGGGACTTGACCACCGCCGCCACCCCAACCGGCTGGCCCCAGAATTCGCCCGGCGATGGGTCGTAGCCAAGGGCGTCCATCACCTGGTCGAGCTCTTCGATCTCCGTTTCGTCGCTGAACATGGCCGATAAGATCAGATAGGCGGCGTAGCTCATCGCCTCGCGCTTGTTGGCTTCGGTGTTCTTCTCCGGCGGCTGTTGCAGCGCATTGCCCGTGACGGCGCCGATGGCAACCGGATCGTAGGCGGCCCAGGCGTCGTACATCGCGGTGTGCAGAAGGGCGAAGGCGCGCGACGAGATCGTCGGACCAGGGCCCGCACGCACCAACGCCTCCTGCAGCGCCCGGTCCCATATCGCGGAGACGGTCGGCGACGGGTCGTCGACGGTTACCCGCTGGGAAACCGGATCGACCCGGATCGCAACGGCGCGACCGCGGTCCGGCGCGCTCGGCAACGGGGCCCCGGCACAACCGGCGAGAAGGGTGATCACGAGAAGGGAGGAAAGCTGGCGGAGAAGCGGTGGCATGGGTCTGCTCCGAGGCATCATCGGTGGCGCACGGTACCTCGGAAGGCGACCAGGCTGAGCCGCGCCATGGTGTCGCTCGGGACGTGCCTGCGCTGCCGTGCGCCGCGTCGACACGACCACGGCCGGCGCCTGCGCCGGGACCGCTCAGACGTCGCCTATCCCGCCGGCGCGATCCCGCACCCGCGATCCTGCTCCCTGTGATGCAGCTGGCGGTGCTTAGGGTCGCCGGACCGAGGGGCGGGGGTGAGTTTATGCGGTAGAGCCCTAAGAGGGGGATGAAACAGCGCCTGTTTACCGCTGCGCCGGCGAGCCTCAGGTTGGCCCCCGGAAAGCCGGTCGATTTCATGAGACCTCTGGCTCTTCTGTGGTGACGCCGCTGCCGCCACCCTTCGCGATCAAGCGGCGCTCACCGGTTGCGCCGTGTGCGGCCTCGACCAAAAACGTCTCAAAACCACGCCAAAAATAGGGGCGAAGATGGGCGTGCCTCTGGCACCCGTATCTCGGCCCAGCCCGATAATGGCCGCGGCGGCAGCCGTCGCTGAAGACCATTGCCGATCAGAGGGCGGCAAGCTGCGCCCAGTATAGAACCGAGATGCGCAAGCCGCCGGCCCAGCGCAGGAGATACGCGCGAAATGGAACGCGGCACAGGGCGCCCCGCGGCGATGGTAGCCCCAGCCGGACTCGAACCGGCACGCCCGAAGGCCCGGGATTTTAAGTCCCGTGCGTCTACCAGTTCCGCCATGGGGCCATATCAGCGCTCCTGCCATGCCGCGCTCCCCGCTGTCCAGCGCCCAAGTCCGGCAGGTTCAGACTTCGCCCAGCAACCGTCGGGCAAGGCCGCGGCCGCTCATCCAGGCGGCGTCGACGCCGTGTGCCGCGGGCCCGGCGCACCAGTCTCCGGCGAGGCCGATCCCGCGATCAGACGCCAAGAGCCAGGGCCGCCCGGCGGGCCGCACCACCTCCGCAAATCGCCAACGGTGGACGAGGCGCACAGAGGGTGCCGGCAGCTCGTGCCCCAGCGCAGCGGCGAAAGCGGCGACCAAGGCGTCGCCCACCGTCTCCGGCTCGGCCTCCAGATGCGCCGCTGCCCAAGTCTGGCTCGAATGCAGAACCCAGGTCTCGGGCTTTGGCGCGCGGTCGGGCTTGGCGCTGTTGCGGATCGCAAGCGCCAGCGGCGTGCCGGTGCTTTCTAGGCGCGGGGGCGCCGGGGCCAAGGGCTCGGGGAAGGCCAGCATCACGGTCCAGCGCGGCGCCATCTCGACCGCGGCAAGCTCGGGGAAGACCTGGGCTTCGGGGCCGAGTAGCGTGACCGCTTGGGGTGCCGGGATCGCCAGCACCAGCGCCCGGAAAGGGCCAGCCGAGTGCCCGTCCTCGACGCCGAGGTGCCAAGCACCCGGCCCGCCCGCCACTCGCAGGACGCGGAGACCGAGGGCGATCTCCGAGCCCGCCTGCAGCCCCGCGGCCATCGGCTTGGCGATGGCGCTCATTCCGGGCACCCCGACATGGAGCCTCGGCGATCCACCCTCAGGCCAGGGGCGCGCCCAGCCTTGGCGAACCCAGCCGCCGACCGTCTCTGCGAATGGGGCGCTCGCGACCTCGAAGCCGGGCGCGCCATGGTCGAAAGCGAGCTCCGTGCCGTCTGCCATCCGCGCCAGGCGCCGGGCCGCCCGTCCGCCAAGGCCGCGGCTTTTCTCAAAGACGCGGACCCCTTGACCTGCCGCTTTCAGAGCCTGGGCGCAGGCGAGCCCGGCGACCCCTGCGCCAACAACAGCGATCTCGTCGGCCATGGCCCGCTCCCTTTGTCACAATGCTGATCATGCTGTGGCGCCGCCGGCGCGGGTCAAGCTGTTTGCGCGACATCGACCGACGGTGCGGTGCCTTGCGCTTGCGAAAAGCGGCGAGCTGGGGCTCTATGGCGCCGCAAAGCGGACAGGAGGGCGCCGCAAAGCGGACAGGGGGCGCGCCAATGGGCGAGCGAAGCGCAGACGACACCGGGGCAGCTGGGACGGCACCGGCGGCCCGTCACCTGCCGCTCGGGCTCGACGATGGGGCTGGGCCATCGCCGTTTCATCCTGGCGCGGCCGCGCCGGAGACCCGTGAATTCGCCGAGCGGCTCGAGGCGATGCTTGCGGGGCTTCCGGATCCGCGGAGCATCCCGATCCCGGAGATGCGCCGGCTTCGCGCCTCGGGACAGGGCATCTTCTTGTTGCAGGGGCCCCGGGAGGGATCGTCCTGGGTCGAGGCGTCGGGACCGACGGGGGCGGGCGAGACGGTGCGGCTGCGGCTCACCCCGGCGCCGGGGCCCGTGCAAGGGACCTGCCTGCATATCCATGGCGGCGGTTGGACCTTCAACGCGCCGGACCAATTCGACGAGCCCAATCAGGCGATGGCGCAGGCCGTGGGCTGTCGGGTTGTCTCGGTGCGCTACCGCTTAGCGCCGGAGACCCGCTGGCCGGCGCAGCTCGAGGATTGCCTCGCGGCGGCCATCTGGGCGCTGGACACCGATCCTGGGCCGCTGGTGATCATGGGAGAGAGCGCCGGGGCCCATCTGGCGGCGGCGACGCTTTTGGCGTTGAAGTCGGCCGATCGGCTCGATCGGGTGGCCGGCTCCGTGTTGAGCTATGGGATGTTCGATCTGCGCGGTACCCCGTCGCTGCGGGCATGGGGGCCGAGGTTCCTCGTGCTCTCTACCCCGGTCGTCGGATGGTTCGTCGATAATCTGATGGCAGACGGCGACCGCAGCGATCCGATGGCCTCGCCGCTCTTGGCCGATCTGTCCGACCTGCCGCCTGCGCTTTTCCAGGTCGGCACGCTCGACCCGTTGCTCGATGACACGCTTTTCATGGCGGCGCGCTGGCGGGCAGCGGGCGGGGTCGCGCGGGTCGAGATCGCCCCGGGGGGCGTGCATGGCTACGACCAGTTCGATCTTGCGATCGCCCGGGATGCGCAAGAACGCCGCCAGGCGTTTGTGCAGGAGCGCCTGGCCGCGGCGAAGTCGGCGGGCGTTTGCTGAGCTGCGGGGCCCCGGCTCGGTGCCTCGGTGCGGTGGCTAGTCGCCTGCTGCGGTGCCCTCGCGCCGAGGATCGGCTGCGGCCGCGATGCCCTCGGGGCCGATCCGGATGATCGCGAGCCCGGAGGCCATCTGGGCGTCCTCCACCCGATGACCGAAGCGCGCGAGCGCCTGAGCCAAATCCTCCGGCGTGCGGTCGCGTTCCACGACAAGCGCTGCGCGGTTCCGGTGCGAGACGTGGAACAGCGCCGCCGCTTCGGCGGGGTCCAAGCCCAGATCGAGCAGCCCCACCAGCGCTCCTGCGACATATTCCGGGATCCGGCTTCCGCCTGGGCTGCCGAGCAGCAGCACGGGCGTCTCACTGCCCATTCGGTAGACAATGGTCGGTGCCATCGACGAACGGGGGCGCTTGGACGGCCCCGCGGCATTGGCTTTGAGCCCACCATCGGGTCCCCGCGGCGCGAGGGCGAAATCGGTCAACTGGTTGTTGAGCAAAAGCCCCGCCGCCATCCGGCCGGAGCCGAACGCGGTCTCGATCGATGCAGTCAGGCTGATCGCCAGGCCTTGTGCATCGATCACCGAGAGATGCGTCGTGCCGGGGCTCGTGTCGCTGGCCTGAGGGGCGCGGGGCGCGGCGCCCGGTGGCGTGCCCGCTTCGGCCGGGCCCGCGCTTGCGGTGAAGCCGTGGATCAGGCGCGCGCGCGCGGCCAGATAATCGGGGTCGAGCAACCCGGTCACGGGGACTGCGACTGTGTCGGGATCGCCAAGATAAGCCGCCCGGTCGGCATAGGCGAGCCGAGAGCTTTCCGCGAAAAGGTGCCACAGATGCGGGTCGCTTCGGTGGAAATCCGTGGGCTTGAAGCGTCCGAGGATCCCCAGGATTTGCCCGACTGTGGTGGCGCCCGACGAGGGCGGCCCCATCGAGCAGATCCGCCAAATCGCGCGATAGACGGTGCAGACCGGCGCGCGTTCGACAACCTCGTAGCCGGCGAGGTCGGTTGCGCTCAGCGCCCCCGGCCGGGGGCCGCGCGCGACGGCGGCCAGGATCTCATCGGCGACGGGGCCGTCATAGAGCGCATCGGCCCCCTCCACCGCGAGCCGGGTAAGCGTTTTCGCCAGCTCCGGTTGTACGAACCGGGTGCCCGCGGCAATCGGCCTGCCGTTGGGCAGGAAGCGCGCCCCGGCCTCGGTGCGGGCGAGCCGGTCGGCCAACTGGTCGACAAGGCCCGCAAGACGTGGGCTGACGGGGAAGCCTTCCTCGGCCAGCGTGATCGCAGGTGCGACGAGGTCGGCCCAAGACAGCCGGCCGTGGCGGCGATGAAGCGCCTCCAACAGCCGCGCAAGGCCCGGGACGCCGATCGCCCGCCCACTCTCGGAGGCTTCGATCCAGGCAAGCGGGGCGCCGTCCTCCAGGAACAGCTCCGGGCCCGCCGCCGCAGGGGCCGTCTCGCGCGCATCCCAGCTCGTGAGCCCCGCCGGCCCATGCACCAGCGCAAAGGCCCCGCCGCCGAGCCCGGAGGACTGTGGTTCCACCACATTCAGCACCAGCAGCGCGGCCACGGCCGCATCCGCCGCCGAGCCGCCCCGGCGCAGCACCGCGATGCCGGCTTGCGTGGCGTGGGGGTTGGCGGTGACGATCATCTGCCTTTCGGACCGAACGAGGCTGGGCAGCGCTGCCCCGGTCGCCCCGCGCACCGGCTCCGTCGCAGGTTCCGGCGCCGCGCGGCTCTGCACGTCAGCGGCCGGCGTGGCAGAGGCAAGGGTGGCGGTAAGGGTGGCGGTAAGGCTCGCGGCGAGCAGGTTGCGCAAGATGGCCGTCAGTGGAGGCATGGCGGATCTCCTTTTGTCGGGCACTATGGGCGGGTAGGGCGGCCGCGTCCACCGGTTGCCGGGGCCCGCCGTCACGGCGACAGACCGTTGGTCGCGTGCTAAGCCCCGCATATGGACGTCTTCGCCGCCCTTGCTCAGACCTTCGCCCGGCTCTTCGATGCGGCCGATGTCGTCGCGCTCGCCGTCCTTGTCGTCTGCTGGCTCGGCGTCGGCATGGCCATCGAGCATGCCCCCGCCGGTTTCCCCAGCACCAGTCGCTTGATGGACCATCACCGACGGCTCTGGCACGAGCAGCTCGGATGCCGCGAGGTTAGGATCATGGACAGCCAATTGCTCACGCTGTTGCGGTCTGGGGCCGCGTTTCTGGCCTCGACCTCCTTGATCGCAATCGGTGGCGTCGCGGCGCTGATCGGTCAAGCGGATCTGCTGGTCGGCATCGTGCGCGACCTCGGCGCCGATCCGACTGCTGGCGTGCCGATCTGGGAAGCCAAGCTGCTGCTGCTCTTGTTGATCCTGGTGAACGCCTTCCTGAAATTCGTCTGGTCGCACCGGCTCTTTGGCTATTCGGCGGTGTTGATGGGAGCGGTGCCGCCGCCGGGGGATCCCGGAGTTCCGGCGGCGGTCGCGCGCGCCCATGCGGTGAACACGACCGCCGCGCGCAGCTACAATCGTGGCCTGCGCGCCATCTATTTTGCCATCGCAACGCTCGCTTGGTTTCTCGGGCCGCTGGCCTGGATCGCGGCGAGCGTGCTGACGACGCTGATGTTGGTCCGGCGCGAGTTCTTTTCGCGTTCTAGGCGCGCCTTGCTGCCAGACCTCGGCGCAGGATCTAAGGCGCGGTGAGCGCGGGGCTCATCCGGCTACTCGACCCGGTGATCGGGCAGCCTCTTTATTGGCCCGGCTGCGCCCGTTGCGCCGTACAGACAACACAGCGGCATTGGTCGCAGATCTGATTGTTTTCGAGTCGCCCCACGAAGCGTAACATCAGGCAGGTGAGATTTAGGGTCTGAGCCTCTCCCCCGTGGTCGAGCGGATGTTGTTCGCGGCTGCACAGCTCCAAATGATCCTTCACACTACGCACCCTCAATAATTTTGGAAATGGTACCCAAAAATTATACTGCTGACAAGTTCCATTTGTGTTGTGAAACCGATCTTGCGCATGCTGTCCCGGGGCCCGCTCGATGCAGCCGCGGGCGCCGCTCGGCGGTCTCGCGCACCGCATCCGCTACGATTGACCGCGGGCAGGTCGCATCCTAAAGCGGGGGCGCTGATAGGAGACGCAGATGCACCAGGACCAGCCGCGCTCTTTCCAGGAGATCCTGCTTCGTCTCTCGAGTTATTGGGCGAGCCGAGGCTGCGCGATCTTGCAGCCCTACGACATGGAGGTCGGGGCGGGGACCTTCCATCCGGCCACCACCCTGCGCGCCCTCGGGCCGCGCCCCTGGGCGGCGGCGTATGTCCAGCCGTCTCGCCGGCCGACGGATGGGCGCTATGGCGAGAACCCTAACCGCTTGCAGCACTATTATCAGTACCAGGTGCTGATCAAACCGAGCCCGCCCGATCTTCAAGAGCTCTATCTCGGGTCGCTGGCGGCAATCGGCCTGGACGCCGCCGAGCACGATATCCGTTTTGTCGAAGACGACTGGGAAAGCCCCACCTTGGGCGCCTGGGGTCTCGGCTGGGAGGTGTGGTGCGACGGGATGGAGGTGTCCCAGTTCACCTACTTCCAGCAGGTGGGCGGGCATGACTGCCATCCGGTCTCGGGCGAGCTGACCTATGGTCTGGAGCGTCTGGCGATGTATGTCCTGGGCGTTGAGCACGTGATGGATATGCCGTTCAACGACCCTGCCGCGGCGATCCCGCTCGCCTATGGCGATATCTTTCGGCAGACGGAAGAAGAGTACAGCCGGCACAACTTCGATGTTGCCGATACAGAGGCGCTTTTCCGCCATTTTGAGGATGCCGAGCGCGCCTGCCGGGCGATCCTCGACCCGGTGGCTCATCCGGCTGACGACCCAAAAACCGGCAAGCGGATCGTCATGGCGCATCCAGCCTACGACCAGTGCATCAAGGCCAGCCACCTGTTCAACTTGCTCGACGCGCGCGGTGTGATCTCACCCACCGAGCGCCAAGCCTATATCGGACGCGTGCGCGCCCTTGCCAAAGCCTGCGCCGATGCCTTTCTCGAAACCCCGCTCGGAAGTGCCACGTGAGACGAGGGTCCGACGTTCTAGGCTCCTTATGGCCCACGGATCGCAGCGCCGACCTGGATCCCTGCGGCCACAAGGCGGGCGGTTGGGTCCGGCAAACTGAGGTGGCATCAAGATGAGCGTTCAACGTGAATGGCGGGTCCATATCGGCGCGCACAAGACCGCGACCACACATTTCCAAGGGTTGCTGCGCCAGGTCTCGGCGCAGGTTGAAGCGCGCGGCGGGGCCGGGCTGCTCAAGGAGTCCGTCAGGCGGCCAGCCCGGCGCAGCCAGCGTCATCTGCAAGGGGTGCGCCGGATCAGTAACGACTTTCTCGTTACGCTTGCCGGTAAGCGGTTGCGGCGCCAAACCGCAGGCTCACAGTTGGTTGTGGCGTCAGACGAGGACTTGCTCGGCGATATGGCCCATCTCCTGGGGGAGCAGTTTTACCCCAATCTTGCGGGTCTCGACTTTGTCCGCCGTCTCGCCGGGGGTGAGCCCCTGTCGCTCTACATCTCGATCCGAGGCTATGACGGCCTGCTCACATCGACCTGCTTTCAAATGTTGCGCCGGTTTTCGGACGCCCGCGAACGCGTGCTCACGGCGGCTGAGCGCGTGGCAGCCGGCGGCGGGTGGCCAGAGCTCTTCGACCGGATTTCTCGGCGCCTGCCCGGGGTGCCGATAACTTTTTGGATGCAGGAGCGCTACGCGGCCGAGACGCGTGCGATCATCGAGGGCTTTCTTGGGATCACAGGTCTCGATCTGGCGCAACTCGATCGGCCGGAGCGGACACGCTCGCCCAGCGCCGCTGCGCTTCCCGAGGTGGAGGCGCTCGACCCTGAGCTGTCGCCGGATGCGCGGGCTGCGCGTGTTCGGGAGATCTACCGCAAGTATCCCGCAGATGCTCCGGCCGAGATCCTCCCCGCTGATGTGTCGAAAGTCCTGACCGAGCGTTTCGAGACGGATTTGGCCGAATTGCGGGCGCGTTATCCTGAATTGGGGCGGTGAGATCTGTCTCGCGCGCTCCGTCTGTGCTAAAACCCCAGCCTCACCTGCTCGCTTTAAGGAACCTCGGTATGCGCTGCCTGCTGACAGCCCTCCTAGTCGGGTCGATCTCCCTACCCGCTGTCGCCGATCCGTCGCAATGGGCCGCGGCGCTTCACGCTGAGGCGATGGCACGCGTGCCCGCCTATGCCAATGAGGGCAACACCAAAGCGATGATCGCCTGCATCCATTGGCCCGGGGACGCTGAGGGCAGCCCGCGCATCGCTTTTGTCACGACCCGGATTAGCGATATCGGGCTTGGCAAACCGGTCCCGATCCAACGCCTTCGAATGAACGCGATGCGCGACTGTCTTGGCCGCGCCGGCGCCGTGGGGTGTGATTGTGCGAGCCTCGACGAAGCTGGCCGAAACACGTTGCGACTGCCGCGATGACCGTCAGCCAATCGCGTCCCCAGCATCGCGGTAAGTCGCGCCAGCTTGGACCAAGTCGGTATGTGCCGGGCCCCGCCGAGATGCCATGCCGTGGGCTCAGCGATGCGCTGCGCTGCGCTGTTGGTCAATCGCGTTGCGGCGGACGTGCCGCGATCTGCGCCGGAACTGAGCGATGTTGGTAAGCGGACGGCTGATCGTGATCGGGCTGCTCGGCGTCACTGCGGTGTTTGCCGTCGTCCTCGTTTATATGCAGTTCTTCGCGTTCTACGAGGAGACCGATGCGGCGGCTGTGGAGATCGCGGGTCAGAGCTACCGCGTGACCGAGTGGCAGGGCATCGATGCCGGCTCCTCACCGCTGAAGCTCCGGGCTTGTTTTCGGATCGAGGGGACGGTCGACGCACCGGTCGCCGCCGACCCCACGCCGCTCGTGGCGCCCTATTGGTTCGACTGCTTCGACGCGGCGGCGATTGCTGGCGCTCTGGAGGCCGGGGAGGCGACCGCCTATCTCGCCGCGGCCGAGGAGCGGCACGGAGCCGATCGGATGGTGGCAGTCTTCCCGGACGGGCGGGCTTACATGTGGCGTCAGTTGACGGCCGAGTTCGCCAATCAATAGGCGGGGATAACCGGGTCCAAGGCCATCGGGAGGCGGGCTGGGCCCGGGTCTTGGTCTGCTTGCCGCGCCCGTGCCGGATACCACCTCGCGCCGATGCCCCCTTGGACCGATGCGCTGAAGCCTCTAAGACGTGGTCGCCCGCGACCAGATGGAGCGCTCCCATGCCTGACCTGTTGCTCGAACTGTTGTCCGAGGAGATCCCGGCGCGGATGCAAGCACGGGCCGCCGATGATCTGAAGCGGCTGGTGACCGATCACTTGGTCGAGGCGGGGCTGACTTATGCCGCTGCGGTCGCGATGGCAGGGCCGCGGCGGCTGACCCTATCTCTGAGCGAGCTGCCAGCGCGCACCCCCGACCGTCGAGAGGAACGCAAGGGTCCCCGGGCGGACGCGCCGGAGAAGGCGATCGACGGCTTCCTGCGCTCCACCGGGCTCAGCCGAGACCAGCTCGAGGAGCGCCCCGACAAAAAGGGCACCGTTCTGTTCGCAACCCTCGAGATCCCCGGTCGCCCGGCAGCGGAGGTCGTGGCCGAGGCGGTGACGGCCACGGTGCGCGGCTTCCCTTGGCCCAAATCCATGCGCTGGGGCACCGGGAGCTTGCGCTGGGTCAGGCCCCTGCGCGGGATCCTCTGCGTGCTCTGCGATGAGGCAGGGGCCGAGGTCGTGCCCTTGGAGATCGACGGGATCCAGGCAGGCGACACAACATGCGGCCATCGCGTCCATGCGCCGGCGCGCTTCGGTGTGCGCGGCTTCGAGGACTACGAGGCGGGGCTGCGCGCGGCGAAGGTTGTGCTCGACCCGCAGGCGCGCGCCGAGACCATCCGCCATGAGGCCACCCAGCTCGCTTTCGCTGCGGGGCTCGAGATCGTCGATGACCCCGGCCTCTTGCAGGAGGTGGCGGGGCTGGTCGAATGGCCTGTGGTGCTGTTGGGGGAGATCGGGGCGGAGTTTCTCGATCTGCCGCCGGAGGTTCTGCGCACCTCGATGAAGGAGCACCAGAAGTTCTTCTCGGTCCGAAACCCCGGAACCGGGCGGATCGAGCGTTTCGTCACCGTGGCCAATGTCGCGGCCGCAGACGGTGGGGCTAAGATTCTGGCCGGCAATCAACGTGTGCTCGCGGCGCGGCTTTCGGACGCCAAGTTCTTTTGGGAGAACGACCTGCGCACCGTCCGCGAGACCGGCTTAGCGGGGATGGCGGCGCGTCTGACCAATGTCGTGTTCCACGCCAAACTCGGGTCCCAGGCCGAGCGGATCGAGCGGATCGCGGCGCTCGCCCGGGAGATCGCGCCGCTGGTCGGGGCCGAGGCAGATCTGGCCGGAGAGGCCGCCCGTATCGCCAAGGCCGACCTTGCCTCGGAGATGGTTTACGAGTTCCCCGAGCTCCAGGGCGTGATGGGCGGCTACTATGCCCGCGCGGCCGGGCACCCAGACGCGGTGGCCGAGGCAGCAGAGGCGCATTATCGGCCGTTGGGCCCTTCGGATGCCGTGCCGAGCGCGCCCGTTTCTGTGGCCGTGGCGCTGGCGGACAAGCTCGACATGCTGACAGGCTTCTGGGCGATTGGGGAGACCCCCACAGGCTCCAAGGACCCCTTCGCCCTGCGCCGCGCCGCCCTTGGCGTGATCCGCATCTTGATCGACCGGGACCTGCGGACGCCGATCTTCGAGATCGGCATCCACGCCTTTAACCGCCATGTGGAGGAGATCGTCCGTCGCGACCGGGCGGCGCTGCTCTCGGACACCGACCTGGCCGCGGCGCTTTCCCAGGTCGATCTCGACATCGTGGAGGCCGGTATGGCGCTGCTGAAGGCGCGGGTCGCCGAGGCTGAAGCTGAGGCTGAGGCCCGCCGGGGACATTCCCTGGTCTCCCTGGTCGATCTCGTTGCCTTCTTCGACGACCGTTTGAAGATTTTCCTCCGCGACCGGGGCATTCGCCACGATGTCATCGATGCCGTGGCGGCGCGGCCTCAGCGCGATGTGATCGCCCTGAGGCTCCGCCGGGCGGAGGCGCTTCAGGCCTTTCTCGACACCGCTGACGGGGCGAACTTGCTCGCTGGCTTTCGCCGTGCCTCCAACATCCTCAACAAGGAGGAGGACAAAGACGGCGTGGAGTATTCCGGCACGCCTGAGGTGGGCTTTGCCGAGCAGGACGAGGAGCGCGGCCTCTTTGCGGCTCTCGACGCCGCGGAGCCGGCGATCGCCGAGGCCCTTGGTCGGGAGGATTTCGCCGCCGCCATGGGTGAGATGGCGAAGCTTCGCGGACCCGTCGATGCGTTCTTCGAGGGCGTGCTGGTGAATGCCGAGAGCCCCGTGGTCCGCCGCAACCGCCTGTGCTTGCTCCACCGGGTGCGCGCCGCGATGCGCCAGGTGGCCGAGTGGGACCGCATCGAGGGTGGTCATGAGCGGTGAGCGCCCGCCGCCGCCCGCCAACAGGGTTGCGCAAGACCCCAGCGAGTTGCTCGCACCAGCTGAGATGGGCGCCATCTCCGGGCTGGATTTCATCAAGGGCATGCGCGATGGCCGCTATTCGGTGCCGCCGATCGCGCAGCTGATGAACATGGAGCTGGTGGAGGTCGAGGCGGGTCGGGTCGTGTTTCAGGGCCGGGCGGCATTCGCGCACTACAATCCGATCGGTACGGTCCATGGCGGCTGGTTCGGGACGTTGCTCGACAGCTGCATGGCCTGCGCGGTGCACTCGATGCTGCCGCGCGGGCGCGGCTACACCACGCTCGAATACCGGGTGAACCTGATCCGGCCGGCCTACGAGGATACCGGGTTGTTGCTGGCCGAAGGGCGGGCGGTGCATGTCGGGCGGCGCACCGGGGTCGCCGAGGGCCGGTTGAGCGACGGAGCGGGCAAGCTCTACGCCACCGGCACGACCACCTGCTTGGTGATGGAGATCGCTGGCTGAGGCTGGGCGGGCCGCGGTCGCGCCGACGGGCTGAGGGAGAGGCGAAGATGGCCGAGGGAGAGGCGCCGATCGCGGTGCGGGCACGGATCACGGGGCGGGTGCAGGGGGTTTATTTCCGCGCCTGGACCGAGGAAGAGGCGACCCGGCGCGGCCTTGCCGGCTGGGTGCAGAACATGCCCGACGGCTCGGTTCTTGCGCAATTCGTCGGCCCAGCGGCGGTTGTCGGCGAGATGTTGACCGCCTGCCAGCAGGGCCCCCGCGACGCCCGGGTCGAGGGGGTCGTCGCGGAGCCGGTGAGCCCGGTGCCTCCGCTCCAAGGGTTCCGGATCAACCGTTGAGCGCACCGCACGCCTTGGGGGCCGCCGCGTCGGGCGTCGGCCGGCTTGGCCCCCCGCTCTCCCGCGGCGGGGCTGCATCCGGCAGTACGGCTTGGCGGGCCGTGGCGGTCGGTCATAGGGCGA
Source organism: Pikeienuella sp. (assembly GCA_050331335.1). GTDB lineage: Bacteria > Pseudomonadota > Alphaproteobacteria > Rhodobacterales > Rhodobacteraceae > Thermohalobaculum. Next base: position 14,966 of record JBHJGY010000097.1, on the reverse strand, counting down.
GTGGCACGCCATCATCGGCAAAGGCCGCGTCGATCAACGCAGGGTCGATCGCGGCGCGGCTGGCCGGGGACCAGGCCGGCGCCCCGTCCTTGTCGATGATCGCCGCGCGGACGCCTTCGTAGAAATCGGGCCGCGTCATGCAGAACCGTGCCAGGCGATATTCCAGCTGCATCGCGTTCTCGAAGGACAGCGTCGCGCCGAGCCGGATCTGGCGGAAGGCGATTTCGGTGCACAGGGGCGACTTCGCGCGGATTGCCTCTGCTTGGGCTCGGGTCCAGTCGGTATCGCTCGCGTCGAGAGCAGCGAGGATCGCATCGACGCTGTCGCCCGCGAAGCAGCGGTCGATGAGATCGACCGGCAAGAGATTTGACCCGGCCTCGGCGCTGTGCGGGGCACCGGCGCGCCCCAGAACGATATCGTCGAGGAGCGGGTCGATACTGTCGACCAGCCGGTCGCAGATCCCCGCTGCGACGCAGTGCGCACCCTTCAGCCGGGCACCGGTCAGCGCGAGCCACATGCCGGTTTCGCCAGGCAGGCGGGGCAGGAACCACGTTCCGCCGACATCGGGAAAAAGGCCGATCCCGGTCTCCGGCATCGCGAAGACCGTCCGAGGGGTGGCGATGCGAACGTTGCCATGCACCGAGACGCCCACACCGCCACCCATCACGATGCCGTCCATAAGCGCGAAATAGGGTTTGGGATAGCGCTTGATCTGCGCGTTCAGGCGGTACTCATCCGCATAGAAGGCGAAATTCGCCTCCCCGCGTGCGCCGCCCGGGCGCCCGGCCTCGTAGAGCGCCCGGATATCGCCGCCGGCGCAAAAGGCCCGGTCACCGGCGCCGCGGATCGCCACGGCAGTGATCTGTGGATCCGCCGCCCAGGCCGCGAGCTGCTCGGACAGGGCGACCACCATCCCATGGGTGAGGGCGTTGAGCGCCTCCGGCCGGTTTAGGGTCACAACCCCCAGACCGCCCCGCCGCTCGAACTCGACTTCGGCCATTTTGCCCTCCTTCTGCGGCCTGGCCGCGCTCCGGCGCCCGGCCGCTTGCCGACCACGGCCCTGCATGCCACCACATATGCGATAATCGATAGGAGGACCCCGAGAATGCTGCAACCTGCCCCCTTCCCGGTGAGCCGTCCGCGCCGCCTGCGCCGCGCCCCTTGGGTGCGGGCTTTGGTGGCCGAGCATGTGCTGACGCCTGCGGACCTGATTTGGCCCTGCTTCGTGATCGAGGGCGAAGATCGGGCGGTGCCGGTGGCGGCGATGCCGGGGGTGGATCGGCTGACGATCGATCGGCTGGTCGTGCAGGCGCAGCGGGCCGCGGCGCTCGGCGTGCCGGTGATCGCGATCTTTCCCTTTACCGAGCCGGCGAAGAAGACCGAAGGCTGCGAGGAGGCCTGGAACCCGGAGAACCTGGTTTGTCGCGCAACCCGGGCGGTGAAGGCGGCGGTCCCGGAGATCGGGGTGATGCTCGATGTCGCGCTCGATCCCTACAACTCGCTTGGCCATGACGGCATCGTCCGCGGCGCGGAAGTCGTGAACGACGAGACCCTCGACTGCCTGGAGCGCCAGGCGCTCGTGCAGGCAGCGGCGGGGGCGGACATCCTCGGGCCGTCGGATATGATGGATGGGCGCGTTGGCGTCATTCGCGCTGCCTTGGAGCGTGAGGGACGCGGGGATGTCGCGGTGATGAGCTACGCCGCGAAATACGCAAGTGCGTTTTACGGGCCGTTTCGCGATGCGGTTGGGTCTGGCGGCGCGCTGACGGGCGACAAGAAGACCTACCAGATGGACCCGGCAAATGTCGAAGAGGCGCTGCGCGAGGTGGCGCAGGATGTTGCCGAGGGCGCCGATATGGTGATGGTGAAGCCGGGAATGCCCTATCTCGACATCTGCCGCGCGGTTGCCCAAACCCGCGTGCCGACCTTTGCCTATCAGGTCTCTGGAGAGTACGCGATGCTGCGCGCGGCGATCGCACAAGGGTGGCTGGCTGAAAGCTGCATCCCTGAGAGCCTGATGGCCTTCAAGCGGGCCGGCTGCGCCGGCGTGCTCAGTTATTTCGCTTTGGAGATTGCCGAGGCCCTAGGCGGATCTCGGCTGGGCTGAGCGCCAGTGGGGCGGTTGTCTCCTTGGCGCTTAGGCGTCGGGCCCGGCCTCAGCGGCCATATCGTCGAGCGTGCGGCCGACAAGCGTGATCTGCGCGTCTGATCCAAGATCCGAGATCCGAGATCCAGGCGCGCGCCGATCGCGCTGGCGCTGGCAACTGCGGCGACATCGCCGAGGCCGTCAACGACGAAGCCGGCGGTGGGGGCCAGAGTGACGTGGCTGCCGGCCATCTGCGTTTCTGGCAGGGTGAGGTCCGCCACCACCGGATCGATCGCCTCTGCGAAGCCATCGGTGCGGCAGAGGCGCATCCGCTCGCCAGCGCCATTGGGGTGCCCCCCCGCGCCGTTGAAGCCTGGGTGCTGGCCGAACCGGAACCGGGTTAGCCAGGCCCCGTCCGCGGGATCGGGGTTGCTGCCATCGCGATGCGCGTCCGACAGATGCGGGTCGGTTCCCGGCGATGCCCCCGGCGTCGCATCCCACAGACGACGCGGCCACACCCGGTTTCGGCCCCGCGAAAGGCGACCGTGAACCTGAGCGAGGGCAGCCGACCGCATGATCTGCCGAAGCCGTGAGCGGCCGGCCCCTTGCAGGATCGGCGGCCCGCACGATGTTGTGAGGCGTCGGACATTGAGAGATTGGGAGGTGGCGATGAGAGTGATCGGGATCGTCTGCACGCTTGCGGCCGGCGCGGCTTGGGCGCTTGGCGGAACCCCACCTGAGGCCGCCGAGCGGGTCCAGACCTCCGCGGGGGCAGTCCTTGTGGAGCGGATGGCAGGGCCGTTCGATCACCCTTGGGGTGTCACATTTCTCCCGGGCGGGGAGATTTTGGTCACCGAGCGGAGCGGCGCGGTCATTCATCTGGGCTCTTCCGGCCCGCGCGCATTGGAGGGGGTGCCAAGTTCGGTTGAGGACGGTCAGGGCGGCATGCTCGACGTCGTCGCGGCGCGCGATTTTGCTCAGACCCGGGAGATCTTCCTCAGCTACGCCGCGCCGGCGGGCGGGGGCGCGACCCGGACGACACTGACCGCGGCTAAGCTCTCCGCAGATGGCACGCGGCTCGACGATCTTCGCGTTCTCTTCCAGCAAGAACCGCCAGTCGATTCGGGCCGGCATTTCGGGTCGCGGATCGTCGAGGCGCCGGATGGGACCTTGTTTGTGACCATCGGCGACCGGGGCGACCCGCCGCTCGCACAGCACGCGGACAAGACGATCGGCAAGGTGGTGCGGGTGACGCGTGACGGGGCGGTGCCGGCGGACAACCCATTCGTCGACGATCCTCAGACCCGCGATGAGATCTGGTCGATCGGCCACCGAAACGCCCAAGGCGCAGCCCTCGATGGCGACGGTCGGCTTTGGACGGTGGAGCATGGCGCGCGCGGGGGCGATGAGATCAACCGTCCCGAGGCGGGCAAGAATTACGGCTGGCCGCGGATCTCATACGGCACGGAATATTCCGGTTGGTCTTTCCCCGGCAGCGCCGCACCCGGGCTCGAGCAGCCCGCTTTCTATTGGGACCCCTCGATCGCGCCCTCGGGCATGACCATCTACTCCGGGGCGCTTTGGCCAGAATGGGCGGGCGATTTCTTCGTTGGGGCGCTGAAGTCCCGGCTGATCTCGCGGCTGGAGTTCGGCCCCGATGGCAAGCTTCGGGAGGTGGAGCGGCTGATCGCGAACGACTATGGACGGGTGCGCGATGTCCGCGAGGGGCCGGACGGCGCGCTGTGGTTTCTCACCGATGCGTCCGACGGAGCGCTCTACCGGATCCGCCCGGCCGAGTGAGCGGACCCAGCCGTTGCTTGGGGCCAAGGGCTTGCATCCAGGCCCCGACCGGCTAGGCTCTGGCGCATGAATGTTCCGACTTTCGCGCCGCAGGTTGCGGCCTTACCCGCCACCGTGCCTTTTGTCGGACCCGAGCAGCAGGAGCGCGAGCGGGGTTGCCCTTTTGCGGCGCGGCTCGGTGCCAACGAGTCGGGCTTCGGTCCATCGCCTCTCGCTGTGGCGGCGATCCAGGCGGCGGCGAGCGATGTCTGGAAATACGGTGACCCGCTCTCGGCCGATCTCTGCGCCGCGCTCGCCGAGCGGCACGACATTACGTCTGAGGCGATCCGTGTCGGCGAGGGTATCGACGGCCTCCTGGGCCTCGTCGTCCGGATGATGATCTCTCCCGGGGATACGGTCGTCACCTCCGATGGCGCCTACCCGACGTTCAACTACCACGTGACCGGCTTTGGCGGACGCCTGATCAAGGTACCCTATCGCTCTGACGCGGAGGACCCGGACGCCCTGGCGGAGGCGGCTTGGGCGACCGGCGCGCGGTTGGTTTATCTCGCCAATCCCGACAACCCGATGGGCAGCTGGCACAAAGCGGAGGCGGTTCTCGATCTGCTGGCGCGGTTGCCCGAGGACTGTCTTCTGCTGCTCGACGAAGCCTATGTCGAACTCGCACCGGATGGGGTGGCGCCGCCCGTCTCGCTCGCAGATCCTCGGCTCCTGCGCTTCCGGACCTTCTCCAAAGCCCATGGGTTGGCGGGACTGCGGATCGGCTATGCGATCGCAGCTCCGGCGCTCCTCTCGGGTCTCGACCGGATCCGCAACCATTTCGGCGTCGGTCGGGCCGCGCAGGCGGCCGCACTGGCAGCCCTCCAAGACGATGCCCATCTCGCAGCGATCCGCGCCCGCGTTACCGAGAGCCGGCTCCGGCTAACGGGGATCGCGGCGGCCAATGGGCTTGCAGCCTTGCCGTCCGCAGCCAATTTCGTCGCGATCGACTGTCGGCGCGATGGGCTCTTCGCCAAGGCGGTGCTTGCGGGACTGCTGGCGCGCCACGTCTTCGTCCGCATGCCAGGGGTGGCTCCGCTCGACCGTTGTATCCGCGTCTCCTGCGGGCCGGAACGGGAGATGGCGCTCTTCGAGGCGGCCTTGCCCGGGGCATTGGCCGATGCGTTGGCGCTTGCCGGGGGCGGGGCGTCGGCGGCGTCGGCGGTCTGACGTCCGACTGGCGTTGCGCGATGGCCCACCCGCTCGCAGGCGCCGATCTGGCAACGCTGGCCCGCGTCTTCGGCGATGGCGGCTGGCCGGACCGCTGGAGCCAGACGGCTGGCATCTGGGCGTCCGCGCTCGGTCGGGCGCCGGTCACGGCACTCGAGGCGTTGGCGATGCGCGCCAGCCTGGCGCCTGTCGGCGAGATGGCGCCGCCGATCTTCATCCTCGGCCATTGGCGCTCCGGGACGACCCATCTCTACAACACGTTGGTCCATGGCGGCTTCGGCTATGTGCCGCCGCTTGCGACCGGCTTGCCTTGGGAGATGTTCTCGATTGCGCGCGCATTCCGTCCCCTCCTCGAGAAGGCGCTGCCTCAGACACGCTTCATCGATAAGATCCCGGTGACGCCCACCAGCCCGCAGGAGGACGAGATCGCCTTGGCCAATATGTCGCCGATCTCCTTCTACCACGGCATCTATTTCCCGCGCGTGTTCGATCGGCTGATCGACCGCGGGCTGTTTTTTGAGGGTCTGTCGGCGGCGGAGATCGCGGCTTGGGAGGCGCGGTTCGTCTATCTCATGCGCAAGCTCGCGCGCCATCAGGGGGCGCCCTTGATGATCAAAAACCCAGTTTACACCGCACGGCCGGCGCGGCTGAGGCGTTTGTTCCCAGGCGCAAAGTTCATCCATATCCACCGCAATCCCTTCGATGTCTTTCTATCAATGCGTAATTTCTACCGGAAGCTCCTCGCACAATTCGCGCTGCAGCGAATTCCCGACGGCCTCGACATCGACGCGACGATCTTGCGCGTGTACGATCAGATGATGAGCCGCTTTGACCGCGAGACAGAGGCCTGGTGCCCGCCCGACTTTGTCGAGCTGCCCTATGATATGCTCGACACCCGCCCCATGGAGGCCCTTGAGCTGATCTATGACCGGCTCGCGCTTTCCGGGTTCGAGGCCGCTGCGCCGAAGTTCGAAGCCTATCTGGCGACGGTCGCGCGTTTCGAAAAGAACGCCTTTCTGGGCGACGCGGCAGCGGTCGAGAAGGTGCGCACCGCTTGGCGCCCGTGGATCGACCGTTGGGGCTACCACGAGCCACAGCCCGTCCTTGGGAGTGGTGTATCCCGGGGCACCGCATGAGGCGGCTGCGGCCACTCCTCTGGGGCCTCGGCGGGCTCTTGGCTCTCGCGCTGGTCGCCGGTGCCTGGCTCCTATGGCCGCCATCCCGGCTCGAGGCACGGTTTGGCGCCAGCGAGTGCCGCGTGCTCGCGCTCCAAGACCAGGACACGGGCGCCGAGATCAGTGGGATCGAAGACATCGCCCCGTTCGGCAACAGGCTCTACCTTTCGGCTCAGGATCGGTTGGCGGCGGAGGCTGCCGCGGCCCAGGGGCGGCCGGCACCAGAGGGCGGGCTCTACCGGATCGATCTGCGTCAGCTTTCGGCCGAGGGTCCGCTTCGTCTCGCGCGCCACGACACCGAAGGCTTTTTCGGACCGCTCCACCCGCACGGCCTCCATGCCGACGCGGATCAGGGTAAGCTCGTGACGGTCAATCGCCGCTTCGAAGCCGACGGTGCACGCGGCGTCGAAATGCGCGTCTATGCGATCCGCGACACCCATCTGGAGCCGTTGCGCCGCCTGCCGAACCCCCGTCTATGCGCCGCGAACGACCTGGTTCTTCTCGGGATCGAGGCGCGCATCACCGTCGATCGGGCCGGTTGCCCAGGGCTCGATCCGCTCGAGGCGCTCTGGCCCCGGGCGACGGGCGGGCTCCTGCGGATGGGCACGAAGGATGAGTCGAGCGCTGCCGCGCGCGATACGGCAGACGCATTGGTCTTCGCCAACGGCATCGCCGAGGCGACGCTCGGCGGGGCTCGGGCGCTTGCGGTGGCCGAGACCCGGGCAAGCCGGGTGGCGCTCTATCGCCCCGATTACGCCGGTCGGGACGAGCGGATCGGCGAGATTGCCACCCCCGGTGGCCCCGACAATCTCACCACCGCACCCGACGGGCGGGTGATCGCGGCGCTGCATCCGAGCCTGCCGCGCTTTGCGCTCTATCGTTTCGGCCGGACGGACGCGGCACCGACACGGCTCGTGGCCCTCGATCCCGAGACCGGTGCGCTCGAAACCTTGTTCGACGATCCCGCCGGTGCGGTGTTCCCGGGCGCCACGGTCGGCGTGCTCACCCCCGACGGCCGCCTGGTCGCGGGTTCCGTGCGCGCGGGCGGGCTCCTTGTCTGCACGCCGTCCTGATCGTCGGAAATGCGGGTCCTCGTAACCGGCGCTGGCGGATTTCTGGGGCGTCATCTGGTGGCGCGGCTGTTGGCAAGGGGCGACCGCGTGACGGCGCTGGACCTCGCCTTTCCCGAGCACATGCCCGACGAGGCTGAGCGGATCACCGGTTCCGTCACTGACCCAGAGGTGGTCCGCCGTGCGGTTGCGGGTGCTGAGGGGGTCATCCATGCGGCGGCGGTGACCGGGCTCTGGGCGCGCGATCCGCGTCTCTTCGAGCGGGTCAATACGGCAGGCTCGAAGCAAGTCTTCGCAGCGGCAGCCGAGGCGGGGGCACGCCGGGCCGTTCTTGTCTCAAGTTACACCACCTTGATCTCGGGCCGGCGGAGCAGCGCCCGGCGCCGGCTCGACGAGACCGAGGAGCTGCCCCCCGAGACGCTGCTCGGCCCCTATCCGCGGTCGAAGCGGCGGGCAGAGTTGGCTGCGCTCCAGGGGCCGCTGAAGCCGGCGATCGTGTTGCCAGCCGCGCCGGTCGGGCCAGGGGATGCGACGCCCACCCCGCCAGGTGCAATGCTGCGCGATATGGCCGAGGGCCGGCTGCCCGCGATGATCCGGTGCGATTGGGCAATGGTAGACATCCGGGCCGTCGCGGACGCCACGATCGCCGCCCTTGAACGCGGAGTGCCCGGGCGGCGTTATCTGCTGGCCGGCGAGACCATCGACACCGACAGTTTGGTCGCAACCTTCGAGCGGGCCAGCGGTCTGCGCGGGCCCCGGCTGCGGGTGCCCTATGGGATTGCGCTTCTGGCCGCGCGCCTCGAGGCCGGGATATCGCGGCTCACCGGCACGCCGCCCAAGGCGCCGCTGACCGGCCTGCGCCTCGCTGGCCCCGCACTTTCCTTCGACGGCGCCCGGGCGCGGGAAGAGCTCGGGTTCGACCCGGGCTGCCTCGAGACCGCCATGCGCGATGCCCTGACTTGGATGCGGGGGCAGGGCCTGATCGCCCGAGCGCTGCCGGCTTTGCCGCCCGAGGCGGGGGGTCAGGCGGGATAGGTCCGGCCCTTCCATGCGCTCCCGCGCCCGGTCCAGTGGCGGACCGCACTATGGGCTGTCATCAAGGTGTAGAGCGCCGCTGCGATCGGCAGCCACAACGTGTCCGTCATCGGGCGTTCGTAGAGCCTCACCGTCGGCCAGTAGGCTCTTGCCGCGAGCCCCCAGGCTGTCGCGCCGAGCAGTGCCGCACCCGGCGCGCCGTGGAGCGGAAAGCTCAGCAGCGCAAGCGGCCCCGCAAGATAAATGACGGCCATCCCCAATACGGTCCCTATCAGCCGACCCGTGGAGTGGCGGAGCTGGTTGAAGGCGGTGCGCGATACCATCGACCAGATGGACCACAAGCTTCGGTTGTCCCGGAGCGACACCACCGCGTTGCGGGAAAGCCCAAGCCAGATGCGCCGTCGCGGAGGCCCCAGTTTGACGGTGGTCGCGAGCGTCACGTCGTCGATCAGGGCCCCGCGGATCGCGGCCATTCCCCCGATCTCCTCGAGCACCGTGCGGCGGATCAGCACGCAGCCTCCAGCGGCTGCGGCCGTCGTATGAGCCGGGCTGTTGACCCATGAGAACGGGTAGAGCTTTTGGAAAAAGAAGATGAAGGCCGGGATCAACAGCCGGCCCCAAAGCCCGCGATCGTCGAGACGGGCCATCAGCGAGGCGAGCGCGAGGCGGTTATCGCTGGCATGGTCCACCAGCCTGGTCAGCGTGTCGTTGGCGTGGACGATATCGGCATCGGTCAGGAGCACCCACTCAGCCGCCGGCGCCAGCTCGCGCTGAACTGCAAGCCCGATCTCGAGAGCCCAAAGCTTGCCGGTCCAACCCTCTGGCAAGGGCGGGGCGTCGACGACGGTGAGCGGGCGCGGGGCCCTGGCGGCGAGGTTGCGGGCGATGGCGCCGGTGCCGTCCTGCGAGCCGTCATCGACGAGGATCACATGCACCGGTCCGCGATAGACCGTCCTCAAATGGGCCTCGAGCACCTGGGCGATCGTCTCAGCTTCGTTCCGCGCAGGGATCACGACCGCCACCTCCGGCCAGCCGTGCTCCCGATAGGTCGCCGAGTGCAGGGCCACATCCGCCCGCCAGAAACCGCCGCGCAACGAGATCAGATAGATCCAGGCTGCCACGCCGAAGCCAGCGGGCAGAGCTGCAAGGAGGGCGGTCAGCATCGCGTGTCGTCTCCGCTCGAGCGCGCGCAAGTTAGCCCGCTCTCTGAGCGTCCGGCAAGCCTGGCCTGCCCGGGTGGATCGCCACGTCCGGGCTCGTCCCAGCCCTCGGGCTCGTCCCGGCCCTAAGGTCCAGCAACTCGTTTTGGCCCGGGCGATTGTCTTCGCAACCGCAACTGTCTAGGCTCGCCGCTCAGCAAGGAGGTCAGATGGACATCGACGCCGCCGTAAGATCCGATGCGGTCCGCCCTGAAACGGGAGAAATCCTCGCACCGTCGGGCAAAGGGGCGGGGGACGAGAACTTTCCTGTGGGCTCGCGTCTGATCGCGCCGCAGCTCAGGCCCCATGTGATGCGCTACTACGCCTTCGCCCGGGCGGCCGACGATATCGCCGATGCGCCCGAGCTTACGGCTGACGAGAAGATCCGTCGGCTCGACCTCCTTGAGGCTGGCTTCGACGCGGCGGCGACGGCGCCCGAGCTTGCCACCCGGCTGCGCGACAGCTTTGCCAAGACCGGCGTGCCGGTGCGCCGGGCGACCGATCTGCTCATCGCCTTCCGCGCCGATGCCCGCATTCTGCGCTATCCTGATTGGTCGGCGCTGATGGGCTACTGCGCCAACTCCGCCCATCCGGTCGGGCGCTTCCTGCTCGATCTCCACGGCGAGGACCCCGAGACCGGGCCGATGGGGGATGCGCTCTGTGCGGCGCTTCAGGTTCTGAACCATCTTCAAGATCTGGGCGACGACCGCCGCAGGCTGGACCGGGTCTATCTGCCCCAAGACTGGATGGCAGCAGCCGGCATCGACGAGACCGCCCTCGATGCGCCGGCCGCCTCGCCTGGCCTGCGCCGGGTCATCGATCAATGTCTGGACGCGACCGACCAGCTGCTCGACCGCGCGGCGCCGCTCGCCCGCGCGATCCGCTCGCGCCGGCTCGCGGCAGAGGTGGCTGTGATCCAGCGGTTGGCTCGGCGGCTGTCGACGCGGCTGCGCCGTGAGGATCCGCTTGCAGGACGCGTAAAGCACCGGATGTCGGATCTCGCGGTGGCTCTCTTGGCCGGCCTTGGTCGCCTTGCCGCTCTGGGGCGGCCGTGAGCGCTGTGCCGGCGGATTTGGCCGCGCTCGCGCCGACGCCCGTGCCAATCGGCACCTCGCCAGAGCGGTTGGCCGCGGAGATCACCGCCCGGGCGCGGACCTCCTTCTCGCATGGCATGAAGGTCCTGCCCCGCCTCCGGCGCGAGGGGATGTGGGCGCTTTACGCCTTCGCCCGGGTCATCGACGACATCGCCGACGGTCCGGATCACGGCGCAGACTGGCCACTCGCCGCAAAACACCGGTTGCTCGACGCCTGGCGCGGGGAGATCGCCGCACTGTACACCGGTCGACCGGTCTCCGCGATCGGTCACGCGCTCAGGGGCCCGGTGGCGCGCTATGACTTGCCTCAAGAAGAGTTCCTCGCGCTGATCGAGGGCATGCAGATGGATGCCGACGGCCCCATCGTCGCCCCGCCTATGGCCCAGCTCAGGCTTTACACGCGTCGGGTCGCCGGTGCCGTGGGGTTGTTGTCGATGCGGATCTTCGGGGCTTGGCGCGGTGCGGTGTCGGAGCGCTTCGCTTTGGCTTTGGCCGATGCCTTCCAGCTCACCAATATCCTGCGCGACATCGACGAGGATGCTCGACGTGGCCGGCTCTACCTGCCCGCAGAGGTGCTCGACCGGCACGGCTTGCCGCACAGTGCAGCGGCGATCCCGGGCCATCCGGCGCTGCCGCAGGCGGCTGCGGAAATCGGTCATCTTGCCCGCGCGGAGTTCCAGACGGCGCGCTCTCTGGTCGGTGCCCATGGCCGCGGACGGCTGGCACCTGCCCTGCTCATGATGGGGGTTTATGCCGCTTATCTCGCGCGCATGGAGGCGGCCGAGTTTCGACACAGCGGTCGCGTGACGCTGTCGAAGGCGGAGAAACTCTGGCGCGGCGTCGCCTGCTTGCTCAGCCCGAGCGGTGCCGCACGGCCCCGCATCCGGGTGGCCGACGCCTGATGCCGCTGCTGGAGCGCGCCCGGGGGGCGGGAGTGGTGCATGTGGTGGGTGCGGGGCTCGCGGGCCTCTCGGCGACGGTGCGGCTGCTCGAGCGCGGGGCGCGGGTGGTCGTGCACGAGGCGCAGGCCTGGGCCGGTGGGCGGTGCCGCAGTTTCGACGACCCGCGCCTCGGCCGACGGATCGACAATGGCAACCATCTCGTTCTCTCCGGCAACACCGCCGTGCTTGGCTATCTGCGGCTTCTCGGCGCCGAGGACGGGCTGGTCGCCGAGCCAGAGGCCGGCTTCCACTTCGTTGATCTGGCGGATGGTCGGCGCTGGCAGGTGCGGTTGAATGACGGCCCTATCCCCTGGTGGGTAACGCAACGCGATCGGCGCATCCCCGACACCCGTCTCGTCGACTACCTCGCGGGCGCGGCGCTGTCGCTCGCCGGGGCGCAAACCACGGTCGCCGAGGCGATCCGCACCCGCGGCCCGATCTGGACCCGTTTCTGGGAACCCCTCACGCTCGCGGCGATCAACACGGTGCCAGAACGCGCCTCCGCCCGCCTCTTGTGGCGCGTGCTGCGGGACAGCTTTCTCAAGGGCGGCGCCTATGCGAGGCCCATGCTTGCGCCGGCGGGCCTGGGCGAGGCGCTCGTCGCCCCCGCCACAGGCTGGATTGCCCGTAATGGCGGGGAGATCCGCCACCGGCGGGTGCTGCGCGAGATTTTGCGCACCGAGGGCCGGGCGGCGGCGCTCGCCTTCTCCGACGGTGTCGAGCCGTTGGGGCCCGATGATCGGGTGGTGGTCGCGCTGCCGCCCGCACGCTTGCGCGCAGTTCTCCCGGAGATCGACCCGCCCGAGGACAGCTGTGCGATCCTCAACGCCTTTTTCGTCCTTCCAGAAGCCGCCCAGCCGGCACTGGCGCGGGCGCCGGCGATCACCGGTGTTCTGTCAGCCAAAACCCACTGGATATTCCGCCGCGGCGATGTGGTGAGCCTGACCGTCTCCGCCTCCGATGCGTTGGGGCTCGATGCGGCCGATCCCGAAGAGTTGACGCCAAGGTTATGGGCCGAGACGCGGGCTGCCCTTGGTCTGCCGGCCGAGATGACATACCACGCATGTCGGATTAACAAAGAGCGGCGGGCGACCTTCGACCAGTCGCCGGCTGGTGTGGCGCGGCGGCCCAAGCCGGAGACCGATCTTCGGAACCTTTGGCTCGCCGGCGATGCAACGGATACCGGGCTGCCGGCGACGATCGAAGGGGCGATCAGATCCGGCGAGACCGCAGCGCGCCTCGCGGCGTGATCTGAGACGACGAGCAGGGGCCCCGGCTGGTGGTTCCGGACAAAAAAGACGACCGAACGGGACGAAGGTGACAGATCATGGACCAGATTGTCGGCACGGAGAGCCTCTCCGGCCCGGAAGCGCGGCCCGCGCCCGACCCTGATCGCGACCTGTTGAGCCGGTTGATCGCGGAGCGCACCGAGAAGCTCTGGGGGTTGCAGCGTGACGACGGCCATATCGTTTTCGAGCTTGAGGCCGACTGTACGATACCAGCCGAATACGTGCTGTTACAGCACTTTCTCGGCGAGACCGATCCGGATCGTGAAGTCCGGCTCGCGCGCTATATCCGCCGGATCCAGAACGCGGACGGCTCCTGGCCGCTGTTTCACGAAGGCTTCGGGAACATCTCGGCGACGGTAAAAGGTTACTGGTCACTCAAGCTCGTGGGCGACGACCCGGATGCACCGCATATGGCCCGGGCGCGGTCCTGGATCCTTGGTCAAGGCGGCGCAGCGCGCGCCAATGTCTTCACTCGGATCATGTTGGCGCTCTACCGCCACATCCCTTGGCGGGGGATGCCTTGCATGCCTGTGGAGGCGATGCTGCTGCCGCGCTGGTTCCCCTTCCATATGTCGAAGATCGCCTATTGGTCGCGAACGGTGCTGACGCCGCTGCTGATCCTCTACGCCCGCCGGGCCCGGGCCGTGAACCCGACCGGCCGCGGCATCCGCGAGCTCTTTCTCACCGCCCCCGAAGACGAGGCGACTTGGCAGATCAACCCGACGGGCTCTCGGCTCGGCGATGCCTTCGTGGTCCTTGACAAGCTGCTGCACCGCGTCGAGCCGCTGGCGCCCCGCTGGCCGCGGGAGCGGGCGGTCAAGGCTGCCGAAGAATTCATGGTCAGCCATCTCAACGGCGAGGACGGGCTCGGCGCGATCTACCCCGCCATGGCCAATGCCGTGATGGCGTTGCGTGTGCTCGGCTATTCCGACGACAGCCCCGAGATGCAGACCGCCCGCGCCGCGATCGAGAAACTGGTGATCGATCGCGAGACGGAGGCGGGGCCGGAAACCTATCTCCAGCCCTGCCTGTCGCCGGTATGGGACACGTGCCTCGCGGCGCAGGCATTCCTCGAGGCCGGCTGCCGGGAAGATACGCGGCTGACCGGGGCGCTCGATTGGCTGGCCGATCGCCAAGTGCTCGACCATGTGGGCGATTGGGCGGTCCGGCGGCCTGGCTTGCGCCCGGGCGGCTGGGCATTCCAATACGAAAACCCGGACTATCCGGATGTCGACGACACGGCCGTGGTGGCGATGGCCATGCACCGCGCCGACCCGGAGCGCTATGACCATAACGTGGCGCGAGCCTGCGAATGGATCGCCGGCATGCAATCGCGCTCCGGCGGCTGGGGGGCCTTCGATCCGGAGAACGAGCACACTTATCTGAACTCGATCCCTTTTGCCGACCATGGCGCGTTGCTCGACCCGCCGACGGTGGATGTGACGGCGCGCTGCGTCGGATGCCTGGAGCAGGTTGACGGGACGCGCTTTGCCGACGAGATCGCCCGCGGCATCGACTTTATCCGGCGCGAGCAGGAGGCCGACGGCAGCTGGTATGGCCGCTGGGGCGCCAACTATATCTACGGGACATGGTCGGCGCTGGTTGCGCTCAACGGCGCGGGCGAGGACATGAGCCAGCCCTATGTGCGGCGCTCGGTCGCCTGGTTGATGGCGCGTCAGCGCCCGGATGGCGGCTGGGGCGAGGGGATGGAGAGCTACGAGCCTTGGGGTGCGGGCCATGCAGCCGCCTCGACGCCGTCGCAGACCGCCTGGGCCCTGCTCGGGCTGATCGCGGCCGGCGAGGTGGAGAGCGCGGCAGTCAAGCGGGGGGTCGACTGGCTGCTGAACGCGCCGCGGGATCCCGACGGGCCCCGCTGGGAGGAAGTGCATTGGACCGGCACCGGATTTCCTCGGGTGTTCTATCTGAAATACCACGGTTATGCCGCGTTCTTCCCGGTCTGGGCGCTCGCCCGTTACCAAGCCGTCACGGCGTCGAACGACCGCGCGGTGAGATGGGGGATCTGAGCCGGCCAGGGGCGCCGGGGTTCGGGGGGCTCCCGCCCGCCCAC
>JBHJGY010000096.1:0-25102 GCA_050331335.1 Pikeienuella sp. | reverse complement strand
ACTCTGCCCCCCGCCCCCCCCCCCCCGCAAAAATAATCCCGCGCGGTTCCTCAATTCCCACAAAACCCCTCCCAAAATCCAAAACCCCCAGCGGCGGGGGCGGGGGCCCGGGGGCGGGCCGCCACCCCGGAACCGCCGCAGTCGGTGTCGGATGCCGGGACGCCGGAGGTATCGGCCGAGCCCGCGGCGACCGCTGCGACAGCGGGTGATGAGATCCCTGCGCCGCGGCCAGGGTCCGCCGCGGATGGTGCTGCGGACACAGACACCGGGTCGGCGTCTGACGCGGCAGGCGATGCGGCCGAGACGCTCGACGCTACTGAGGCGGATGAAGCGGACATCGGTGATGCCGACGCCCCTGATGCGAATTCCAATGATGAGGATGGCGACGGCGAGCTTTCGGGTGACGCCGACCGCGCCGACATTGCGTTGGACCCGGCCCGGGCGGTCGCCCGCCATTTCGGCCTCTCGGAGCAGGACACGCTGAGCCTCATCATCGGCGAGTTCGAGCAGGTCGCCTTCCGCAAGGGCTTACTCGTCCAGGCAAGTCAGGCCGCCGCCGTGCTCGCCTTGGCCGAGGCGATCCGTGAGACGGCGCTCGACAGCGCCCGTGCCGCGCGGGCGGAGCGGCCGGATCGGCGCTTGCGCCGGCGCGATCGGGCGGATTGCGTGCGCGAGGCGGCAGGGCTCGCTAGGCGGCTCGCCGCCGATGCGGTGGCCAAAGCGCGAGACGGTGCTGGCGATGCGACGGATATCGTCATCCAGGGCAGAAAGGTCACCCACCGCAGCACCGATGCGGTTTTCGACGGTCTCGCGCTGCGCCCCAACCGCAAGGATTGACCCAGGCTCGGCCCCGCCGGAGGGCTGAGCACCCAGCCGCCGACGCGCCCCGGCTGCGGCAAATCACCAGTGGCGGGCGGACGGCTGCGCTTCTACAAAACAGAGCAACAATCGCGCGGGAGACACCCATGGCCGATGTCAATCGGGGCAACAGACCGCTGTCGCCCCATCTCCAGATCTACAAGCCGCAATACACGTCGGTGCTCTCGATCCTGCACCGGATCACAGGCGTGGGCCTGACGCTGGGCGCGGTGCTCGTCGTCTGGTGGTTGGTGGCGGCGGCAACGGGGCCTGAGTATTTCGCGCTGGCCGACGGCGCCCTGAGTTCGGTTCTCGGCCAACTTGTGCTGCTCGGCTCGCTTTGGGCGCTCGCTTACCACACTGCCAACGGTGTCCGGCATCTGTTTTGGGACATGGGCTACGGCTTCGATCTCAAGACCGCCGAGCGCTCGGGCTATGCGGTGGTGGCTGCCTCGGTCGTTCTCACCCTTATCGTCGTCGCGATCGCCTGAGGAGGCCCCCCATGAGCCACCGCACCCCGAAAGCTCGCGTCACCGGCCTCGGCTCGGCGAAGGACGGAACCCATCACTGGTGGACCCAGCGGGTGACCTCGGTCGCGCTGTTGCCGCTGGCCATCCTCTGGGCGGTGCCCTTCGCGCAGGCCCTCGGCGTGGGGCACGAGGCTGTCATCGCGCTCTACAGCCATCCGTTCCATGCGATCGTTGCGGCGCTCTTTATCGCCGTGACCTTTCACCACCATGCGCAGGGTCTTCAGGTCGTCATTGAGGACTACGTACATCATAAGGGGTGGCGGACCGGGCTTCTCTTGGCCAACACCCTCCTATGCGGCTTCCTCGGCTTTGCCGGGGTGTTCGCCATCCTCAAGATCGCCTTCACCGGCTGACCCATCCGACGAGACGAGAGAGACACGCCATGGCTTCCTACGATCTCATCGACCACAACTACGACGTCGTCGTTGTCGGCGCCGGCGGCGCGGGCTTGCGCGCGACCCTCGGCATGGCCGAGCGTGGCTTCAAAACCGCCTGCGTGACCAAGGTCTTTCCCACCCGCAGCCACACCGTCGCGGCCCAAGGCGGCATCGCGGCGTCGCTGACGAATATGGGACCTGACCACTGGCAGTGGCACATGTACGACACCGTCAAAGGCTCCGACTGGCTCGGCGACATGGACGCCATGGAGTACCTTGCCCGCGAGGCGCCCGAGAGCGTGCTCGAACTCGAGCATTACGGGGTGCCGTTCTCGCGGACCGAGAATGGCCAGATCTACCAGCGGCCGTTCGGCGGACACACCACCGAATTCGGCGAAGGCCCGCCGGTGCAGCGAACCTGCGCCGCGGCCGACCGGACGGGCCACGCGATCCTCCACACCCTCTACGGCCGCGCGCTCAAGGAGAACGCCGAGTTCTTCATCGAGTATTTCGCGACCGACCTGATCATGACCGATGACGGCGCCTGTGCCGGCATCATCGCCTGGAAGCTCGACGACGGCACGATGCACCGCTTCTCCGCCAAGCAGGTGGTGCTGGCGACAGGCGGCTACGGCCGGGCCTATTTCTCCTGCACTTCGGCGCATACCTGCACCGGCGACGGCAACGGCATGGTGGCCCGCGCGGGCATCCCGCTCCAGGACATGGAGTTCGTGCAGTTCCACCCCACCGGCGTCTACGGCGCGGGGTGCCTGATCACCGAGGGCGCGCGCGGCGAGGGCGGGTATCTCACCAACTCCGAGGGCGAGCGTTTTATGGAGCGCTATGCCCCGACCTACAAGGACCTCGCCTCGCGCGACGTCGTCTCACGCTGCATGACGATGGAGATCCGCGAGGGCCGCGGTGTCGGCCCCAACAAGGACCACATCTATCTCCACCTGAACCACCTGCCGCCCGAGCAGTTGGCGTTGCGCCTGCCCGGCATCTCGGAGACGGCACGGATCTTCGCCGGCGTCGATGTGACCCGCGACCCGATTCCGGTCCTGCCGACGGTGCACTACAATATGGGCGGCATTCCGACGAACTACTGGGGCGAGGTGCTGAACCCGACCGAGGACGACCCGGACCGGGTGGTCCCGGGTCTCATGGCGTGTGGCGAGGCAGCTTGCGCCAGCGTCCACGGCGCCAACCGGCTCGGCTCCAACTCGCTGACCGATCTCGTCGTCTTCGGCCGCGCCGCCGCGATACGCACCGCCCAGGTGCTGCAGCCCGGCGGTGCCAATCCGGAGATGCCGGCGCATGCGGTCGATGCAGCGCTCGACCGGTTCGACAAGCTTCGCCATGCCTCAGGAGCGGTGCCGACCGCGAAACTCCGGGCCGATCTGCAGAAAGCGATGCAGGAGGACGCCGCCGTGTTCCGGACCTGCGACAGTCTGAAACAGGGCTGCGAGCGGGTAAGCAAGGTGGATGCGTCTTTCAGCGATGTTTCGGTGACCGACCGCTCGATGATCTGGAACACCGATCTGATGGAAACGCTCGAACTCGCGAACCTTCTGCCAAATGCCTTGGCCACCGTTTACTCGGCCGAAGCGCGGACAGAGAGCCGCGGTGCCCACGCCCATGAGGACTATCCCAACCGCGACGACGAGACCTGGCGCGTTCATTCCTTAGCCTGGGTGGATGGCGAGACCCGCCTTGGGTCGCGCCCCGTGAAGACCCAGCCGCTCACGCCGGAGAACTCCGGCGGCATCCCGCTCGCCCGTGTCGCGCCCAAGGCGCGCGTCTACTAATCCGCATGGGCATCCCCGCTGCTGCGGCGACCGGCTCTGGGCAAAGGGCCGGTTGTCGCCCGGGCGGGTACCCCAAAAGCCGGCCAGAGCAATAATCAAGGAACCGCGGTGACCGTTCGCCAAACCCAGATCGATGACAGCCTCTACGCCAGACCGCTCCCGTCGGCGCCGCTGGAAGAGTGTTTCTTCTACCATACGATGGAGCTGCCCGGGATCGGCATCGTGGAGGGGTCTTGGGATCTGCGCGGCGAGTTCCCCGACTACACGAACCATCTCGATTTCCGGGGTAAGCGGGTGATCGATATCGGCGCCGGCGCCGGTTTTCTTACCTTCGAGGCGGAGAAGGCTGGCGCGGCCGAGGTTGTCTCTTTCGACATGGACCGCTCCGAGCGTCAGGACTATCTGCCGTTTCAGGAGAAGCTTTGGTATCGCGACCGCGGCGCTTATGCCCGTCAGCACGATCTCTGGATCGAGCGCTGGCACAAAGCCTATTGGACGGCTCATAGGGCCCACGGCTCGGCGGCCCGCGCCTATTATGGCGATGTCTATGCCCTGCCCGACGGGTTGGGCCAATTCGACATCGCGATTGTCGGGTCGATCCTCGAGCACCTCGCCGATCCCATCAAGGCGCTCGCTTCGATCGCCCGTCGGACCGAGGGGCAAATGGTGATCGTTACGCCCATGCTCGACACCGACGAGCCGATCGCCCGGTTTCTCGGCGACAAGGATAAACCCAAGCTCGACTTCCACTTCTGGAACTATTCGCGCGGCATCTATCGCCATGTGTTGGGGATGCTGGGCTTCGAGCTGACGGAGATCAACAAGCGCGGCTTCAGGTTCTTGCGCGACGGCGGCAAGCGCCACGATCGCTGGATCTTGACCGCCACCCGCATCGCGGGCGGATCCGAGCCCGGCGCGTCAGGTTCCGTGTGAGCCGGCCCCCTGCCCCGCGGCCGGTCTGGTCGGCACCGGGACGTCGGCGCCCCGAGGAGATTGCCCGGATCCTGGCCTACCGGGCAGATCGCGCAATCCGGGAGTTTACCGCAGCCGTTCACGCCGGCCCGAGCTTTCTCTGCCCGATCTGCGGCTACCGGGGGATGTTCTCGGCCAAGGGCCATAAACCCTCGGTGTGGTGTCCCCAGTGCGACAGCCGACCCCGCCACAGGCTGCTGGCGCTTTGGATGGCGCGCGAGATGCGGCTGCCGCCCAGTGCCGATGTCCTCCACTTCTCAGCCGAGCCCTGGGTCCGCAGCGAGATGACGCGCCGCGGCGCAGGTTACCGAACCGCAGATCTCGATGATCCGGGCGTCGACCTCCATCTCGACATCACACGGATCGACCTCGGCGATGCGACGCTCGACATGGTGCTCGCGAACCATGTTCTGGAGCATGTGGATGACAGCGCCGCGCTGCGGGAGATCGCCCGGGTTCTGCGCCCCGGCGGTCAGGCGGTGATCACCGTGCCGCTCGTGGAGGGCTGGGACGCCACCTATTCCGCAGGGGGGCTCGACCCAGCGGAGCGGGCGCTGCGCTGCGGCGATCCGGACCATCTGCGCTTCTACGGGCGCGACTTCCGTGACCGACTGCGCGCCGCCGGCTTCGCCGTCCGGGAATTCGCCGCAACCGAACCGGACGTCTCGACGCATGCCCTGCGCCGCGGCGAGCGCATATTTATTGCACAGCGGCCGGATGGCCCGGAGAACAAGGAGCTCGGCAATGGTTGAATTCGCCCTTCCGAAGAACTCGAAGATCCGCGTCGGCAAGACCTGGCCGAAACCGGAGAACGCCAAGGAGCTCCGCGAGTTCCGGATCTATCGCTGGGACCCCGATGGCGGCGACAGCCCACAGGTGGACACCTATTTCATCGACGCCGCCGATTGCGGCCCGATGATCTTGGACGCGATGATCAAGATTAAGAACGAGATCGATCCGACGCTGACATTTCGGCGTTCCTGTCGGGAGGGGATCTGCGGATCCTGCGCCTTTAACATCGATGGCATGAACAGCCTCGCCTGCACCACCGGGCTCGCCGATGTCGCCGGGGTTATCAAGATCTACCCGCTGCCGCATATGCCAGTCGTTAAGGATCTCGTGCCGGACCTCACCCATTTCTACGCGCAGCATGCCCAGGTGAAACCCTGGCTGGAGACGAAGACCCCGGAGCCGGAAAAGGAGTGGCGGCAATCGGCGGAGGACCGCGCAAAGCTCGACGGGCTCTACGAATGCGTCATGTGCGCCTGCTGCTCAACCTCTTGCCCCTCCTATTGGTGGAACGGCGACCGGTATCTCGGCCCCGCCGCGCTGCTGCACGCCTATCGCTGGCTCATCGACAGCCGGGACGAGGCGACCGGCGAGCGACTCGACGATCTTGAGGATCCCTTCCGCCTCTATCGCTGCCATACGATCATGAACTGTGCGCGCACGTGCCCGAAGGGCCTCAACCCCGCCAAGGCCATCGCCGAAATCAAGAAGATGATGATCGAGCGCCAGCTCTGAGCGGGCGGACCGCCCGCGCCCGCCGCGGGCAGCCCGTCTAAGCCCCGACACATGGATGCCGCCGTTGGATGACGAGACACGCCGCTTCTATCGCCAGTTCGCGCTGATCGTAGCGGCGGTCGCGGTTGGGACGATTGGCTGGCGGGCCGGGCCCTACATCGCCGATGCCGTCTTCGGCCCGGGGGGCGAGCCGCGCGCAGTGACGCCAAGGGGCGATCTCGCCGCGTTCGAGCGCACGGTGATCGAAACCTTCGAGACGGCGCGTGACAGCGTCGTTTATGTTGAGACCACCCAAGCCGCCCGCGATCCCTGGACGCGCGGCACCCTGGAGATCCCACGCGGGGCGGGCTCGGGCTTCGTTTGGGATAGGCGAGGCCATGTGGTCACAAACCATCACGTGGTGGCCGGCGCAGCCTCGGCAACCATCCGCCTCGCCGATGGGCGCGCCTTTGCGGCAAGCCTTGTCGGCACGAGCCCGGAGCACGACCTCGCGGTGCTGCGCATCGGGGTGGGCGTGGACCGGCCGCCGCCGCTGCCGATCGGCGAGAGTGCGACGCTGAGGGTGGGCCAGGCTGTTGTGGCGATCGGTAATCCCTTCGGACTGGACTGGACATTGACGACCGGGATCGTCTCTGCGCTCGACCGAACGCTGCCGAGCGAAGGCGGCCGCTCGATCCGGGGTCTCGTCCAAACGGATGCCGCGATCAACCCGGGGAATTCCGGCGGGCCGCTTCTGGACAGCGCGGGCCGGCTGATCGGGGTCAACACGGCGATCTTCTCGCCCTCAGGCGCGAGTGCCGGCATCGGCTTTGCAGTGCCCGTCGACACCGTGAACCGCGTGGTTCCACAGCTTATCGCCAGAGGCGACTATGCGCCGCCGCGGATCGGGATCGAGATCGACCGGCGCCTCAATGATCGGATCGGGGCACGCACCGGCGTCGAGGGGGTCTTCGTGCTTCGCGTGCTGCCCGGCAGCCCGGCCGAAGCGGCAGGGCTCGAAGGGCTGTCGCGCGGGCCCGACGGCGGTTTCGCGCCGGGCGATGCGATCCGCGCCGTGGCGGGCCGCCCGGTGCGCACGCCCGACGATCTCCTCGCCGCTCTTGAGCGCCACGAGCCGGGCGACCGGGTGGCGCTCACCCTTTGGCGCAACGGCAGCGAGCGCGAGGTGGACGTGACGCTGGCCCCGGGCCGCGGCTGAGCGCGTCTCACGTCTGCAGGAGAGCGAGGAGACGGGCGGCAGAGAGGAAGTCCCCGCGCTTGCGGGCATCGAGCGCTGCGGCCTCGGCGTCCGCGCCCCATTGTTCGATGTTCCAGTCTTCGTCGATCCGGCTCGCCCGCCAACCGGTCTCCGCTGTGATCCGATGCGCCCGCACCGCAAGCCCGATCACCAGGGACCCCGACACCGTCACCAATTCGTGGAGCGCGGTGAGCTCCCAGGGGGTGGCCGCCGCCACCGTGGTTTCGAGCCGAGAGAGTGCGGCCGGGGACTGGGCCAGGTGCATGATCCCGTCCGCGCATTGGAGGCGCGCGCCGAGGGCCTCCGCCGCCCAATCGAGCAACGGGTCCCACGCCTCGGCCTGACGGCGCGCCAGGGCCGGGGGATGCGGCGCGCGGTAGCATAGGAGATCGCAGGCACCATAGGCGGCGACCGCTTGCGCCACCTCGGCACGGGCGGAAATCACCCGATCGATGGTGACATTCGCTGCCTTGGTCAGGGGCATCGTCCGAGGATCCACCGTTTCCCCGCAGGCCGCCCATTCCGCCGCAACCGCCTCAGCCAAGGCCCGGGACGGCAGCGTCATTGGCTGACGCGCCGGCGTGTTGAGCGGCCGGGCATCGAGGCGCACACCCCAGCCCTCGCCCACCTCGGTCACCCCGGTCTCGGCCCAAAAGCGCTTCATCTCGCCCCTCTGCTCGCCATCGACCCTCCGGAACATGGCCTCATGCGATCGATCCGCCGCCTGGCCCCGCCCAAAGCGCTGCCAACGCTGCATCGAGCTCTGCGAACCGATCGATCACCGTCTCGGCGCCGCCCCGATTGAGCCGCGCGCGTTCGTGATATCCCCAGGCGACCCCGATGGCCCGCGCACCGGCCGCCCGTGCCATCTCCATGTCGAACTCGGTATCGCCCACGACGACCGCATCGGCCGCCGCCACCCCGGTTGCGGCGAGGCAGTTGAGAACCATGCCGGGTGCCGGCTTCGATGGCGCGTCGTCGGCGGTCTGGGTCACGACGAAGCGGTGGCGAAGCTCATGGGTGTCGAGCATATGGTCGAGGCCGCGCCGAGCCTTGCCGGTGGCGATGCCGAGCAGATGGCCGGCGGTGTCGAGCCGGGTCAATGTCGCGAGCGCGCCGGGATAGAACAGGGCCTCTGCCTCCCCAGTTCCGGCCTCGCGCTGGCTTCGATAGGTGCTCTTATAGGCGTCCGCCAGGGCGTGGTGTTCCGCGGCGGGTAGCTCAGGTGACAATCGCGCCATTGCCTGCGGCAAGGACAGCCCGACGATGCTCAACACGGCTTCGCGGGAGGGACATGGCAGGCCCCGCGCGCGATATGCCCCGGTCATAGCGGCCAGGATGCTTGCCTGGCTGTCGATCAGCGTGCCGTCGACATCGAAGATCACGAGCTTGAGCACGCAGAAGCTCCCCGGCTGTTGGCTGCGGCGGTGGCATAGCACGGCGCGCGCGGCGAGGTCAGTCCCCCAGACCCTGTGTGGTGGAAGGCGTTGACACAAGCTTGTCACGCTCCCACGCTTCGAGGAAAACCATCCGGAGGAAACAAAGATGAACGTCAAGCAGATCCTCAACCTGAAGGGATCCCGCACGGTTGCGACAATCCCGCCCACAGCCCGCGTGCACGAGGCAACCCGCACCCTTGCCGGCAAGGGCTATGGCGCGCTGGTGGTGAGCGACGGCGAGGGAGCCGTGGACGGCATCCTGTCCGAGCGCGACATCGTCCGCGGGCTCGGCACGGAGGGGGCCGCCTGCCTCGAGAAGCCGGTCACCAGCCTCATGACGGTGAAGGTGGAGACCTGTGCCCCAAATGAAAGCGTGCTGTCGGTGATGGAACGGATGACCGCGGGTCGCTTCCGGCACATGCCGGTGGTCGAGGGCGGCAAGATGGTCGGCATCCTGTCGATCGGCGATGTGGTCAAGGCCCGCATCCTGCAGATCGAGGAGGAGAACAGCCAGATGCAAACGATGCTCCACGGCTAAGCGGCCCCGCCCCAGCTCACGACAGATTCTTGCTTGACCCCGCGGCCGCGGAGTGCTCGTTTGCGATGCGAGAGACGGGGTCAAGAGGGGGATGTGATGCGTGTCGGGCTCTATCCGGGAACCTTCGATCCTGTGACCTTCGGCCATACGGACGTGATCCGGCGCGCCGCGAAGCTTGTCGACCGGCTGATCATCGGTGTCGCCATCAACCGCGACAAGGGCCCGCTCTTCACGCTTGAGGAGCGCGTTGCGATGATCGAGGCCCAGAGCGCAAGTGTCGCGCTGGCAACCGGCACGGAAATCGTGGTGCGGCCCTTCGAGAACCTTCTCATGCATTTTGCCGAGGAGGTTGGCGCCCACGTGATTTTCCGCGGGCTGCGCGCGGTCTCTGACTTCGAATACGAGTTCCAAATGGTGGGGATGAACCGCGCGCTCAATGACGAGATCGAGATGGTGTTCCTGATGGCCGAGGCAGAGCACCAGGCGATCGCGTCAAAGCTGGTGAAAGAGATCGCCAGGATGGGGGGCGACATCAACAGCTTCGTCTCGCCAGCCGTGGCCGATCAACTGCGCGGCAAATTCGGCAAGGGCGGAGCGGCCTCCGGCTCTTAGGCTGTGCGGACGTCGCGTGCGTTCGTTGCTTCTTAAGAGATTCTTGAGGGCCGTGATTGCCTCCTTGGTGTTCTGGGGCCCCTTCGTGGCGGTGAATTTGGACCCGGAGGCGTCCTCCTTCGCGAGCGTCTCCCGCGCGACCTGATGCGAAGTCGAGTCCTCGAGGAAGGAGGGTTTGACCTTGGCGATCGCCGTGATCGGCTTGTCGATGCTTATCTATACCTGCTCCCGTTTGGCGGCCGGCATGGTGTCGAACCCCATGCTTCGGTGTCGATTTTTTCCGCGCCCCCCTGATTTATTGGAGATCAAGCGCTTCGAGTCGGAGGCTTAATCTTCAAGGGCGGCATCTATTTTGAGTATTTATCCGTGAGATCATAATTTTCAGAAATTTCAGCCGGTTCAAAATGGCCGCCCCGGTGCAGCCATCAGTATCGGTAATACGACGGTCCTTTCTCAAAACCCGTCAACCCACGCCTCACCGCATCTTGCGCCCGCGGGGCACCGAGGGGGCAGGCCCGGGAGACAGGGTTGGACCGACGCGCCCGAGGTGATAGGCAGCGCGAGAACCCAATTGGAGGAACCCCCATGCTGAAGACCCTCGGCCTCGTCGCGGCTCTCCTCACCCTCACGCTGACGGAAGGATTCGCCGTGGACATCAAAGACCCCGAGAACACCCTGATCATCGAACTCAAAGATGGCCCGGTGACCATCGAGATGCTCGCCGATGTGGCGCCGCAGCATGTTGCGCGCATCAAAGAACTCGCCCGCGAAGGCGCCTACGACAATGTCGCCTTCCATCGGGTGATCGACGGCTTCATGGCGCAGACCGGAGATGTCGAGTTTGCCGATATGGAAGACGGCTATCAGCCGCGGCGCGCCGGCACCGGCGGGTCCGACAAGCCGGACCTGCCGGCGGAGTTCTCCCAAGTGCCCTTTGACCGCGGCATGGTGGGCATGGCCCGCACCCAGAACCCGAACAGCGCCAACAGTCAATTCTTCATCATGTTCGACAACGGCCATTTCCTCAACGGTCAGTACACCGTTTGGGGCCGGGTCATCGGCGGTATGGACCATGTCGATGCCATCACCCGCGGCGAGCCGCCCGCGAACCCGGACCGAATGATCAAGGTCACCGTCGCCGCCGACGCAGGCTGAGCCTGAGCCCTACCCGCCGATGTCCGAGTTGCCTGGCGACGGGGAAAGCCTCGACGACTACGACTTCGACCTGCCGGAGGAGCTGATCGCCCTTCGACCCTTGAAGCCGCGGCCTGCCTCGCGGCTTCTCGTCGCTCAAGGGGCCGAGGCACCTCCAGTCGACAGCGAGATGCGCGCTCTGCCCGAGTGGCTCAGTCCCGGCGACCTGCTCGTCTTCAACGACACCCGGGTGATCCCGGCGCGGCTCTTTGGCGAGCGGCGGCGGGAAGGGACGCCTGGGGAGAGCGTGGCCCAGATCGAGATAACCCTTGCCCGCCGCTTGGGCCCTGATGCCTGGCAAGCCCTTGCCCGCCCGGCCAAGCGCCTCGCGCCGGGCGACAGCCTATGTTTCGGCGCGCTCGCTGCGGAGGTGACCGGACGAAACGGCGCCCTCGTCACGCTCAGATTCGTCCCCGCGGGGGAGGCCCTCGACGCCGCGATCTGGCGCGAAGGCGTCATGCCCCTGCCCCCTTACATTGCCCGACGTCGTCCGGCAGATGCGCAGGACCGCCACGACTACCAGCCGGTTCTCGCCCGCCGAACAGGCGCCATCGCCGCCCCCACCGCGTCGCTCCATTTCGACGAGAGCCTGCTGGCGGCGCTTCAAGCGAAAGGCATTCGCCGCTCGCTTCTCACCCTGCATGTCGGCATCGGTACCTTTCAGCCGGTCACCGCCGAACGCATCGACGACCATAAGATGCAAGCCGAATGGGGCGAGATCCGACCTGAAACCGCGGCCGAGATAAACGCCACCCGGGACGCAGGCGGGCGCGTGATCGCAGTCGGCACCACTGTCCTGCGTCTGCTGGAGAGCGCGGTCGACGAGGCTGGCCGTCTGCATCCCTTCGCCGGGGAGACGGATCTCTTCATTCGTCCAGGCTTTCAGTTTCGCGCCGTCGACGGGCTCATCACCAATTTCCACTTACCACGCTCGACACTGCTGATGCTGGTCTCGGCGCTGATGGGGCGGGAGCGAATGGCAGCGCTCTATGCCCATGCCGTGCGCGCGCGCTACCGATTTTTCTCCTATGGCGACGGCTCGCTCCTGATCCCCTGACTGCGGGTTTTGCTAACTGCATCGACGGATTGCGACACCGCGCGGCGCAAATGGACGGTCCCCTGTCTGCCGCCGCTGGCACAGGGGGCGTGTTGGCGCTGGAGGCAGCATGATCGGCGTGTTCGCGAATTCGGCCCCCCTGCTTTTCGGGATGTTTCTCCTGATGCTGGGCAACGGGCTTCAGGGCACGGCGCTTGGCGTGCGCGGTGGGATCGAGGATTTCGGCAATCTCACGATGGGTATCGTGATGTCGGGCTACTTCCTCGGCTTTCTTGGCGGCGCGCAGATTACACCCTGGCTGTTACGCCGGGTGGGGCATGTGCGGGTGTTCGCAGCGCTCGCCTCGCTGATGTCCGCGGCGATGATCCTTTATGCCGCCGTGGTCGACCCCATCGCCTGGATCCTGATGCGGCTGCTGGTCGGCTTTTGTATGTCGGGCTGCTATGTCGTTGCCGAGAGCTGGCTCAACGACGGTGCCAAGAATGAGGAGCGCGGCCAGGTCCTCTCCGCCTATCTCATCGTGCAGATGCTGGGGATCGTGATCGCTCAGGGTTTTCTGAACCTTGCCGACCCCGCAGGCTACGAACTCTTCGTCATCATGGCGGTGGCAGTCTCGATCGCGGTCGTCCCGATCCTGCTCTCCGCGACGCCGGTGCCGATTTACGAAACCACGCGTCGCATGTCGTTGTCAGAGCTCTACACCACCTCACCGCTCGGTTTCGTCGGATGTCTCTTCCTCGGCGGGATCTTCGGTTGCCTGTTCGGCATGGCCTCGGTCTATGCGACCGAGATCGGGCTCTCCAATGCGCAGATCTCGCTTTTCATCGGCGGCATTTATGTCGGCGGCATGCTCCTGCAATACCCGATCGGCTGGCTCTCGGATCGACTGGATCGGCGTGTGCTGATCATCGGCGCCACGGCGACCGGGGCAGCCGCGGCCCTGCTGCCGGTCCTCGGCAGCGACTCATTCACCTTGTTGATGATCTCCGGCGTGCTCGTCGGCGGCACGGCCAACCCGCTTTACTCGCTGCTGATCGCCCATACCAACGACTTCCTAGAGCCGGAAGACATGGCATCCGCGGCAGGCGGGCTGATACTTCTGAACGGCGTCGGCGCGGCCGGCATGCCCATCGTCGTCGGTTCGCTTATGGACACGACTGGCCCGCAGACCTTCATGCTCAGCATTAGCGTGCTGCTCGCGGCCATCGCCGCTTACGCCCTCTACCGCAGCACGGTTCGCGCGGGCGCCTCCATCGACGAGGCTATGCCTGTCGCGCCGATTGCCATGGTCGCGTCACCCGTGGCTGGCGGCTACGCCCAAGAATATGTTGCTGAGCAGGCGGAGGCGGACGCCCAGGCTAGGGCCGATGAGGAAGAGGCGGAGGCCGCTGCCGCCGAAGCAGGACCACCGAGCGCACCGGCCGAGGACTTGGACGCACCCCCAGAAGCTTTGGCAGAACCGGCCCGCGGCTGACGGGCTGCGCGCTTGTGTGCGGTGTGCTCCCTTGCAGGGGCCGCCGCGCACAACCTTGAAAAGAGGCTCAGTAAAAGAACTCCTCGCGGACGATCTTGCCGTTGGCGACGGTATAGACCGCCACTTCCTTCATCTGCGAACGCTGGCCGGTCTCTTTGTTGGTGACATCGGCCTCGAAAATCACAGCAAACCGATCATCGCCATGCAGGAACGGATCGGACGTGGTGCCGCTATGGACATCCATGGTGTTGTTCCACCAGGCGTGTTTGCCCTTAATCGCGTCGAGGCCGACGAGCTCGCGGCTCTCCGCGCCCGGCATGGCCGCGGCCTCGACCGAGACGGCATCCGCCGCATAAAGGGTCTCAAGGCCTTCTGCTTCCGTGTGGTTCCGGCAGTGGGCGACAAGCGCCTCGGCAATCGTCTTGAGCTCTTCCGTCACGACCATCCCTCCATTCGCGAGTCGCCGACTGGAACATAGCATGAAAATCCATCCCCTGTCTCGGCCCCGCTGAGGACCTTTCCCGCAGGCAGCGCCAACAAAAAAACCGCCGCCGAAGCTTCGGCGGCGGTCCGCTGAGACGCGAAGGACGGGCTTAGGTGGGCTGCGGCGCAGCGCCCCCGTCGGCAAGACCGTCA
The DNA here is from genome assembly GCA_050331335.1 of Pikeienuella sp. Lineage (GTDB taxonomy): Bacteria > Pseudomonadota > Alphaproteobacteria > Rhodobacterales > Rhodobacteraceae > Thermohalobaculum. The sequence continues at coordinate 10,846 of JBHJGY010000096.1, read as the reverse complement.
TCGCCGCGCTTCGGCTTGCCAGCTTTCGGGATTGCTGCACGCCCGCCGGAACTCGGCGCCGGCGGGAGCCCCGTGTCGTCCGGGCGGTTCAGCGGCTCACCCTTCAGAACTTTCGTGATCTCGTCACCGGTCAGGGTCTCGTATTCGAGCAAGCCCTGAGCCAACCGCTCGAGATCGTCGCGCTTGGCGGTCAGCACCTGCTTGGCGGTTTGGTACCCCTCGTCCACCAGCGCCTTGACCTCCTGGTCGATGGTCTTCTGCGTCTCGCCCGAGTTGCGGGTCTGCCCCGGCATGATGCCGAGATAGCTTTCCGTCTCGTTCGCGTAGTCGATGGCACCCAATTTGTCGGACATGCCGAACTGAGTGACCATAGCCCGAGCGATACGCGTCACCTGCTGGATGTCGGACGCCGCGCCATTGGTCACCTTGTCTTCGCCAAAGACGAGTTCCTCGGCCACACGCCCGCCCATTGCCATGGCGATCTTAGAAGTCAGCTGCTGCTTGGTCTGGCTGAGCTGATCGCGCTCGGGCAGGGAAAGCACCAGACCCAGAGCGCGGCCGCGGGGGATGATCGTCGCTTTGTGGATCGGATCATGCGCCGGCACGTTGAGACCGACAACGGCGTGGCCTGCCTCGTGATAGGCGGTCAGGCGCTTTTCTTCCTCGGTCATCACCATCGAGCGCCGTTCCGGGCCCATCATGACCTTGTCTTTCGCGTGCTCGAAGTCCTCCATCGTAACGAGGCGCTTGTCTGCGCGCGCCGCCATCAGCGCCGCTTCGTTCACGAGGTTTGCGAGATCGGCACCCGAGAAGCCGGGTGTTCCACGGGCGATCACCTTAAGGTCGACATTCGGCGCCAATGGTACCTTCCGGGCATGCACCGCGAGGATTTGTTCACGCCCGCGGATATCGGGGTTCGGCACAGTCACCTGACGGTCAAAACGACCCGGTCGCAACAACGCTGGATCAAGCACGTCGGGGCGGTTGGTCGCGGCGATCAGGATCACGCCCTCATTCGCCTCAAAGCCATCCATTTCGACGAGGAGCTGGTTCAGCGTCTGCTCACGCTCGTCATTACCCCCGCCGTAACCGGCGCCGCGATGCCGGCCGACGGCGTCGATCTCGTCGATGAAGACGATACACGGCGCATTCTTCTTGGCTTGCTCGAACATATCGCGCACGCGGGAGGCACCGACGCCGACGAACATTTCGACGAAGTCAGAGCCGGAGATGGTGAAGAATGGCACGCCAGCCTCGCCAGCGATGGCCCGGGCGAGCAATGTCTTACCGGTCCCCGGGGGGCCGACCAGGAGCGCACCCTTCGGAATTTTGCCGCCCAGTCGCGAGTATTTCTGCGGGTCCTTGAGGAACTCGACGATCTCCTCGAGTTCTTCCTTCGCCTCATCGATACCGGCCACTTCGTCAAAGGTCACCTTGCCGGTGCGCTCGGTCAGCAGCTTGGCCTTCGATTTGCCAAAGCCCATAGCGCCGCGCCCGCCCGACTGCATCCGATTGAGGAAATAAATCCAGATGCCGAAGATGATCAGCATCGGCAGCCAGAAGCCCAAGGTCGACAGGAACCCGCCGCGCTCTTGCGGCACCGCCCTGAACTCGACGCCATTATCGCGCAGCTCCGATGTCACATCGGCCTCCGGCGGTTGGATCGTCGTCAGATAATCGTCCCCGACTTTATAGGTGATCTTCTCGCCGTCGATCGTCGCCTCCTGCACGATGCCGCTCTCGACGGCTCGCAGGAAGTCCGAATACGACTGGGACTGGCCGCTGCCGGAGCCGGCGCCGTCCTGGAACACGCTGAACAGCGTGACGAGCAGCAGGATAAGTATCGCCCAGAAGGCCAGGTTCTTCGCGTTACCCAAGTGATCTCTCCCGATGATGGTCCCAATCCGCCAAGGCGGCACGCGCGACGCTGCGTTTCGATGTCAGGCTACATAAGCTGGGGTATCGAGGCGGACAGGGCAAGTCGTGCGACCCTATAGCGCCAAAAGAACCGAGCCGGCCAGGTCCTCGAGGGACAAACCCGCGCTGTCGGGAAGGCTGGGGGATCGAAACCGACCGTGCGGCGCGGCGAGAAGTTCGTCCTCCGCAAAGACTGCCGGCGCGGCGGCGCGCGCGCCGCGCGGAGCGTCCGCCCAAGCCCTCGGCGCACCCCAATCCGGGCATGCGGCCAGCGCTGTCAACCCCCGTTCCCCCAACCGACCGACGACTGCCCGGGGCCAGGTTCCCGTGAACCGCAAGCGCCACCGACCGTCCCACACAACCTCGGCGCCCTGCGAAACCGCCGGAGCCGCCGCCGATGGCTCCCGCCAGATCGCGAGCTCTCCAGTTTTGGCCTGAAAGCAGCAGCCCGCGAGCGTGCCCGCACCCGAGGCCGCGATCTGCTGGTACATCCGCTCGAGCGCCGCCTGGCGCGGGCGATAGTCCCCGCCGCCGATGCGCTGGAGGGTGTCGGACAACGCGCGGAAGCGGGTGTCGGGCGCAGCGTCGCACAGCAGCCCAAGGCTTAGCCGTGCCTCGCCCGCGCCGCCCCATCGCCGAGCGGTCGCCAGCAAATCGGCGGCCACGCTCTCCAGCACGGCGCGCTGGCCAGCGAGGCGCTCTGCCGTCTCAGCAAGCCCGGCCGCGCCGATCCCAAGCGGCGCCAAAACGGCAAGCGCCTGACGCATCCGCACCCGGTCGAACCGCGGATCCGCATTGGTTGGGTCTTCGATCCAGCCGAGCCCTTTGGCGCACAAGACTTGGCGCAGATCCGACCGACGCTGGCTGAGGAGAGGACGCAGAAAGAGCGTGTCGCCATGGCGTTGCGCCGCCGGGATACCTGCCAGACCGTCGACGCCGGAGCCGCGGGCAAGGCGCATCAGCACGGTTTCCGCCTGGTCATCAAGCGTATGGCCGGTGAGAACTGCGGCGAGGCCGTGCGCCTGCGCCCACGCGCTCAAGAGGCGGATCCGCGCGTCACGGGCTTGGGCCATGAGGTTCCCAGGCCCCGGGCCCTCCTCCCAAGTCAAAATCGCATGCGGCACGCCCAACCGGGCGGCAAGGCGGCCGGCGGCCTCGGCCTCCGTCCGCGCGTCGGGGCGGAGCCTGTGATCCACGGTGGCGGCGGCGATTGCCCTGCCCTGCCTTGAAGCCCAGTCGACCGTGAGGGCGAGCAAGGCCGCCGAGTCGCCGCCGCCGGATAGCGCGATGCCGAGAGGGCCATCCGGAGCGAGCTCCGCGAGCGCTGCCGCCACGGCGGTCGCCGTCGCATCGGACCCTGGCTCGGCGGTGCTGCCCGACCGCAGGCCCACGCCGCGGCCACACGCCGCCTTAGGGCGCACAGGCGAGGCTGTCCCGCTCCGCATCCGCCGCATTCACCATCTCCCGGTCGCGCGGGAACTGATTGGAGACCTCGCGCAACGTCAGACAGGCCTCGGAGCGCTGCCCCAGTCGGCCGAGCGTAACCCCCAACTGCAAAAGGTTCCGCGCGGCCATCGGCCCGGTACGGTCGGCATTGTAGCCTGCAAGATGCCGCCGGGCCGCCTCGGAAAACGCGCCACGGACGAAATGGCTGCGCCCCAGCCAAAACTGCGCTTCGCCGGTCCGGTCGCTGCCGGGATAGCGGTCGATGAATTCCAGGAGCCGCGCCTCGCCTTGATCGAACCGGCCCTGCTGGATGTCGGCGACCGCGAGCTGCAGATCGGCTGCCTCGCCAGCATTCTGCGGGCTGGACTGGGTGCCAGCGGACCGGCGGCTGGGCACCGGGTCGACTTCCACAGGGGCCCGCTGGGGAGCGGCTTGGGTGCCGCCGAGGGGTGCCGTCTGCCCCAGAGCGCCGACATCGCCGCCCTCAAGCTCTGTCAGTCGAAACTCGATATCGCCAAATCGTCGGGTCGCGTCTTCGGCGATCTGGCGTTGCCGGAAGGCAAGCTCCTCGACCTGCCCGGTGAGCCGCCGCAATTCCGCCTCCAACCTGTCCAGCTGAACAAGCGCCGCTCCGGAGGCCGCGCCTCCTCCCGCCGCAGGTCGGGCCGGCGCGGTGGCGCCGAGGGCTTGCAGCCGCGCACGGATATCGGTGAGCTCCGCGTCGAGGATCCCGAGGCGGTATTGCAGGTCCTGAACGGTGTCGCCGGAGCCGGTCCAGGTCTGCGCGACGGCCCAAGTACCGGTGGCAAGCGCCCCGCTGAGGAGCGCCGCCCAGATCCATCCTCGCCTCATCGCTCTCTCCTCAAGCCCGGGGCCGCCGCTGATCTCAGCTGCCGGCGCCTTTGGTCACCACACTCACCGCCCGCCGGTTCTGTGCCCAGGACGCTGCGTCCGAGCCGATCGCCACCGGACGCTCTTTACCATAGCTCACCGTGCGCATCCGGCCGGCCGGCACCCCGCGTGCCAGCAGGAAGCTGCGCACCGCGTTGGCCCGGCGCGCACCGAGCGCGAGGTTGTACTCCCGTGTTCCCCGCTCGTCCGCATGGCCTTCGACGACAACCTGGGCGCCGGTATTTTGCGCCAGCCACTCGGCCTGGCGGGTCAGCGTTGCCTGCGCCTGGGTATCGAGATCGAAGCGGTCGGTCTCGAAGAACACCCGGTCGCCGACGACGACATTGAAGTACTCCACCGATGTGATGTCGCTGATCCCGCCCACACCGCCGGGCGTGTCGACAGCGCCTGCGCCAGCGCCGCTGCCCGCGCCCGGCTCCGGCGCATCCGGGTCGGAGCTGCAGCCTGCGACGAGGACGAGAAGAGCGATTGCTGCCGCCCCGCGTTTGATGGTGAAACCGTTGCTCATGCCTGCCTCTTATCTCGTTGATCGTGCCACGATGGATTAACCCCGCCCACGCGGCGCAGTATCCGTGCGTTGTCTCCCTGCCGCAAGGCCCGCAGGTCGGGTGACACGGTCAGGGCAAGAGCGCCGACCATGCCGGGTCCGACGCGGCACTCGGAGTGGGGAGCGCGCGCAGATTGCGGCCAGAGACGTCGATGGTCATCACGCGCGGCGCGCCTTGCGGCCCCGGGCTCTCCTGCATGAAGGCCAGCACGCGCCCGTTCGGCGCGAAGCTCGGCCCCTCGACAAGGAAGCCCTCGGCCAAGAGCCGCTCCTGAGAGCCGTCGGTTCGCATCACACCGATGTTGAAGCGCCCGCCCTGGATTTTGGTGAACGCGATCAGATCTCCCCTCGGCGACCAGACGGGCGTGCCGTAGCGCCCCTGGCCATAGGAGATCCGCCGCGCCGCCCCACCGGTGGCCGACATAACGTAAAGCTGCTGGCTGCCACCGCGGTCCGACTCGAAAACGACCTCCGTGCCGTCGGGCGAGAAAGATGCCCCCGTGTCGATGCCCGGATTGCGGGTGAGCCGGCGCAAGGACCGATCTGCCAGCCGCAGCACGTAGACATCCGTGTTGCCCTCGAGCGCCAACGACAGCACCACCTCTTCGCCGGATGGGGAGAAGCGGGGGGCGAAGCTCATGCCGGGGAAGTTGCCGAGCCGGTCGCGCCGGCCGCTGGCAATATCTTGGATCACGATCTCCGGCTGACCCGTGTCGAAGGCGATGTAGAGCACCCGCGCAGCATCCGGCGAGAGCCGCGGGGTCAGCACAAGGCCGTCTGCGCCGGGCAGGAAGCGCATATTGGCGCCGTCTTGATCCATCACAGCGATACGGTGGCGGCGGTCGCCTTTGGGTCCGGTGACGTCGACGAACGCGATCTGGCTGTCGAAATAGGGCCCCTCGCCGGTCAGCGTTTGGTAGATCCGATCGGCCACCTTATGGGCGATCCGGCGTTTGGCCTGCGGATCGCCCAGGAGTTGGAGCCCGGAAATCTCGGTCTCGCCGAGCACGTCGTAGATTCTGAACTGCACTTGCAGCCGACCGTCCGGCGCGCGCAGCACCCGGCCGGTGATCAGCGCCTCAGCCCCTAGGGTGCGCCAATTTGCAAAGATCGGGACGGTGCCGAACGGCAGGCTTTCATTGATGAACGCCGCCGGCGAGATCAGTCGAAACAGCCCTGATCGCTCCAGATCCGCCTCCACGATGGTCGCGATGTCGGAGGCCTCCTGTCCCAACCCCTCGACCGCACCGAAGGGCAGGATCGCGATCGGCAACGGGGCAAACTCGGCCCCCTCGATACGCAACTCCAACGGGCCGCGCGTCCCTTGCGCGGAAGCGGCCGGCGCGGTGAGGAGCAGCGACAGCAGGGCCAGGAGGAGGAGGCCGAACTCGGCTAGGCGCGTCATGGTCAGAACCCCACGGTTTCATCCGGTGTGAACGTCACACGCATGCGTCTCCAAACGTCGTATTTCTCGACCGGCAACTTGCCGAACGCGTCGGGGTCTCGTTGAGCCCGCAGCAAGGCACGCTCCCCGGCCAGGGTGAGCGGCCCCAGAACGCTTTGATCGCTGCCGACCGAGGCCACCCGTGTCGGGCCTTCCACGATCCGGCCGGAAGGATCGAGCCCGATCTGGAGGGTAACCTCGTGGCCAGGCACATAGCGTCCAGAGTACAGGAAATACCGCTTGATCCCCACCCGCAGGCCCTCGATCTCGCCGCGCGTCAACCGCTGGGCAAAACGTGTGGCCCCGTTGCCGGGATCGGCCCGCTCCGGGGTGCGTTCCGGTGCCGGCGCCTGGCTCGGCGGGGTGGGCCGCACGGGGTCTGTCTCAGGCGCCGAGGTCGGATCCGGTTCGGGCTGGGCGGCCGCTTGTTGCGTCTCCCGGGAGGCGGCAGAGGCGGCGGCGATCTCGGCAGGGCGCGCGACCGGCAAACGGGCCTCCCGCGGCGCAAGCCCCTCCGGCGCGGCAATCTCGGCGAGGCGCTCGGCATCGGGTGTGGGCTCGGTTTGCGGCTCCGTCTCTGGGGCCGGTGCTGTAAGCTCGGTCGGCGCAGGCTCTGGGTCCGGCGGGCGTTCGGGCCGCGCGCCGGGCACGGGCACTGCCTGGGACGCGAGCGGCTGTACCGGTTCGGTCGAGGGCGGGCTCTGGGGCGTCGGCGCCTCGGTCGGAGGTGCCTCGGGAACCGGGATTTCCGCGCTCGACGGGCGGACGGCCTCGGAGGGCACCGGGGTTGGCGGCGGCGGGGTGGGCGAAACGGGCAGGTCAGGCCGCGGCTCTGGGGCGAGCACCGCCAGATCCTCGAGCGGCAATGGGCTCGCATCGGGTGGCGGTGCCCGGCGTTGCAGCGGAGGATCCGGCGCGCGCCTCGGCGCGAGCCCGTCCGGCAGATCACCAGGCGGCACAGGCGCGCCGGCGATCATCGCCGCGAACTCCGTCGCATCCATCACCGTAACTTCGGTCGTCGTGATCTGTGTCACCTCTTGGGGCGCAGCGAAGAGCGGCGCCAAGAGCATGGCCGCGAGGATCGCCCCATGAAGCCCAAGCGCAGAGACGAGCCCGATGGTCTCGGGCGCGACCGCCTCTTGCGTCGGCAGGCTTGGCGCTGCGGCGTCGGTCACTCCGCTGCCTCCCCAGCCAGGGGGGCGGCTTGGTCGTGAACAAAGGCGATGCGCAAAAATCCGGCCCGGTTCAGCTCTCCGATGAGATAAGCCACCTCGCCATAGGCTGCCGCCCGGTCGGCCCGCAGGAACACCCGATCATCGTTCCGCGCGGTCCTGATCGCCGCGAGGCGCGCTGCAAGCCCCGCCCGCGACACCGGCTGGTCCTGGATCGAGACCACACCGCGGGCATCCACCGTCACGCTCAGCGGGGCCTCTTGCTCGGAAGCAAGCGCAGGGGCGTTGGTCTCGGGCAAGCGGACCTCCACACCGACGCTGAGCAGTGGCGCGGCGACCATGAAGATGATCAGCAGCACGAGCATCACATCCACGAAGGGCGTGACGTTGATCTCTGACATCGGTCTGTGGGCACCGCGCCTGCCCCGGGCACTCAGGCTCTGGGGCCGGACGCCCATCAGCGCATCCCCGCCGCTGCGGCCGGCATGGGCGCCGGGGCGGGTAAGGCGGCCCGGTCGATCTCGCGGGCGAGCAGCGTGGAGAATTCGTCGGCAAAGGCATCAAGCTGAGCCGTGAGCCCTTCGGCTTTCGCGCCGAGCCGGTTGAACGCGACCGTGGCCGGGATCGCCGCCATGAGCCCGAGCGCGGTTGCGAGCAACGCTTCGGCGATACCTGGCGCGACCACCGCGAGATTTGTGTTCTGCGCGACGGCGATCGACTCGAAGCTGTGCTTGATGCCCCAAACGGTCGCGAACAGGCCGATGAACGGCGAGACCGACCCGACCGTTGCCAGGTTTGACAGCTGGGCGCGCAACAGCTCGCCCTCCCGCGCGATCGCCACCGCCATCGAGCGGTCAACCCGCGCCAGGGTGCCGGGCAGGATCGCCCCGGTCGGCGCGAATGAGCGGCGCCATTCCCGCATGCCAGAGGCGAATACCCGCTCGACCGGGCTGCGCGGCTTCTTTTGAACCCGGTCATAGAGGTCGTCGAGGGATTTCCCGGACCAGAACGCGGCTTCGAAGGCAGCGATCTGACGACCGAAACGCGCCAGCGAGATCGCCCGCGACACGATGATCGACCAGGACCAGATGGAGGCTACGATCAGCAAGATCATCACCGCCTGCACCACCAGGGTGGCACGGGCAAACATCGCCCAAACGGAGAAATCCACCGCCTCCGCCCGGGCGCCGTCCAGCGTCGTAATATCGGCCGCCTGTGCCGCGACGACAACGGCAACGCCGCCCGCCTCGATCAGATCCATCGCCTCATCTCCTCGACCGTGGTCCGTCTTCCGTCCCCTCGGTCAGGCCGATGCCGGTCCCACGCCTCCTTGGTCGGGCGCGAATTTTGTCAGGCCAGCATCCGTCTGCTCTGCGACCTGTTTACCTTGCTGGGACGAGCCGGTCCAGTGCGGCGCTCATCTGATCGGGCATGCGCTGCGGTTGGCCGGCCTCATTAATCGACGCGATCCAGACCTTGGCCTCCGCCAGCGTTTGGCCTTTGCGGGTCAGCCGCTGCAGGATCTCGATGCGCACCGGCGTGCGCTCCTTCACTTCGGTCTCAACCGCCACCATATCGTCGAAACGCGCCGGCGCCCGGAAGTCGACCTCGATCCTGGTGACCACATAAACGAGCCCGTGCTGCTCCTTCAGCTTGAGCTGGTCGATGCCGATCGAGCGCAGCGTCTCCGTCCGCCCTCGCTCGAAAAACTTGAGATAGTTTGCATGATACACGACGCCGGCAACATCGGTGTCTTCATAGTAAACGCGAATATTCAGACGGTGGATCATCGAGGTCATTCCTTGTTTGCGGAGCTTGGGATTTTGACCAATTTGCGGTTCACGTCGTACCTGCAGTCAATTCGGCGATTAACTTGGCATGGGCGGGGTCGCGGCTTGCCGGCGGCAGTTCCGGGACATAGGCCGCCCGGATAATCCGGGCGATCTCCGGCGCGACCACGGCCCGACCCGATGCAGGACCGCCCTCGATCACAGCAACCGGACTCTCGCCCAGAAACGCCCGGTCAGACCACAGCAAAAGGCCCATTACCGCCTGGCTCAGGGCAAAGGCTTTTGGCGGCAGGCGGGCGATGTCCGCGTCGAGGCGTAACAGCGTGATACACAACCGGATCGCTCCCGTGTCGTCGAAGTCGAAGATCCGATATTGGTTGGCCCCGGTGGCCCCGAGCACATCGATCAATCGGCCCAGATCCGGGATCAGCCGGTCGAGTGCGGGGACCTCTCCCAGCCGCGGCCAGCGATCCACCATCACCACAAGCCAATTCGCCCCGAGTTCGGGATCCTCCGCGTCGACGCGCAGCCCGCCAAGACCGGCAGCCGCGCGCAGCCCCTCAAGGAGCAGCGCTTCCCCGGGCGGCTCGGCGCCCAGGACAGCGGGCACCAGGTCCCGCCCCCATCTGGCAAAGCGGTAGCCGCCCTCCGACCGGGTGAACAGCGCTTCGATGCGGGTTGCGGGATCTGAGCTGTCGGTCATCGCCGCCTCCCTGTGCCAGCGGCAAGGCCCTGTCAACGGACAAGGGGGCGCATGTTCGCGGCTGGGCGCCGGGTTCCAACGGGCCGAAGCCGCCAGGCTGTCGGCGCGGGCGACAGGCGCCCGCCGCTGAAGGCTGGCGGCCCGAGCGGGGGCGTTGGGTGTCGGAAAGACCGTCGCTCATGGGCAGATCTCTCGTCCCCACGCTCGCGCGGAGGCCACCGCCACAAGCCGAGGCATGCCGAGCACACTTGCCGCCAGCGCCTCGAGGGCGGTCTTCAGCCAAGGCGAAATCCGAATGTGGCATGCGCTGCAAAGGACGGGGAAGCCGCGGCAGCCCCTATCCTTACTGGGTGCGCAGACCTTGCTCTCTGCGCGCGGGATGGGCGCCCCGTTCAGCCCGCATCGGGCGCCCGGAGATCACCCCCATGCACCGATGGTCGAGGATGAACGACCGTTGCGGACCAGACGAACCATGAACCGGCGGGGCTTGCGCGCCTGCAGTGACCGCGTATCACGCGCGCCTTGCCCCGCCGCAGCGCCCACATCCGCCCCCGCATTCTTTGCGATCCGGATCTGCGACAGGCGGGTCCAACTTGCGGGGGATCGCCGATGCTTCGCGACAAAGCACCTGGCGGACAGCGGATCTCGATAACTGTCATGCCGATGCGATGCTCTGTACAACCTCGGACCATTGGACACCGATCACCCAAAGGGGGTCTGCCTCGGTTGCATCGCGCGGCACCCGTGCGCCGCTGTGCGATCGCGCGCCCCGGGGAGCCCGGACGACGGGGGCGTCGAGCCCCCGTCGTCCGCGGTCTGCGGGGGGGCGCCGCGCCGGCCGCCCGCGCCCGGCGCGCGCGGGCAGGCCGCGCATAGGCCGCCCGGCCCGGCCGCCGCCGGGCGGGGCCGGCCGGC
>JBHJGY010000095.1:0-30007 GCA_050331335.1 Pikeienuella sp. | reverse complement strand
CCGCATCACCGGCGCGCGCCCCCCGCCTGGGCCGCCGCGGCCGCAGCCGACGCGGCAGCGGCAGCATTGCGGCGCCGGATAGTCTCGGCCGCCTCGATGAGCAGCCGCAGCACGGTCCGCAAATCGGACTTGCCGCGGGTGCGGGACCGGATCCCAGAATCGGTGGCTGAGATCAGGGCGGCCGCAAGCAGCGCGGCCGGGTGTTGGAACTTTACCCGCGCGAACCGTGCCACGCCGGCCTCCTCGAGCGATGCCGCGAGCGCCGCCGCCGGCCCCGCCGAGACCACGATTACGCTCTTGCTGAGCGGGCGGAGGGTTGCCGAGGTCACGCCTGGGAAACCCGAGAGCGTATCCGCCAGCGCCGCCATCTCTGCCTCACCAACCGCTCCGCGGATCCGCAGTCGCAGCCGCTGCCCCGCCTCGTGGAAGATCGCGAGATCGGCGGCGCGCGGCGCCGCCGTTAAAGCCCCGGCGGGGCGACCCGCGACGACCACGGGCTGCGCCTCCGACAGTGGCCGAACGTCATCTGCCCGAACCTCGGCGATCAGATCCTCGACCACCTCAATCGCCTCGACGGCAGCCTTGAGCATCTGGCGTTGCATCGCCCGGTTGACCGCCAGCCCTGCCGCCATCGCCTCGCGCGTGCTGCGGGCCATCGCGCCCCCGGCTCCGGGTACGAGTGCCAGCATGCCGAGCGCGGCCGTCGGTCCGATCATGAGCGCGCGTGACCACATCGCCCGTTCTCCCCACCCGATTGAAGTCCGTCGCCGCCCCACGATAGCAAAGGCAGCGACGAAGGCCAGCGGGCAGGTGAGCCGCCCGATGCGGTCAGTGCGCCATCAAGACGGGGCCAGGGACGGTTTTAAGGATCTCCCGGGTCGGCCCCCCGATCAACGCCTCGCGCAGCCGCGAATGGCTGTAGGCGCCCATCACCAAAAGATCCGCGGAAGTCTCCTCGAACCGGTCGCAAAGCACCCGGCCAACCCGACGGCCACCGCTTTCCAAAAGGGCGACTTCGGCCTTGACGCCGTGGCGTTGCAGCATCCGGACAACCGCTGCCCCGGGCGCCTCGTCCCCGTCGGCTGCGACCTCGGGATCGACCAATGTCACCTCGACCGCCTCAGCCTCTTTAAGGAAAGGCATCGCCCCGCGCAGAGCATGGGTCGCTTCGACGCCGCCGTCCCAGGCGATGATCACCCGCCGGCCGATGACCTCCATCGGCGTCGAGGGGAAAACCAAAACGGGGACCGAGCCTTCGAACAGCGCAGCTTCGAGCAGGGCCACCGCGAGATCTTCCCGCTCAGGGATCGCATAGGGCGCAGGCATAATCGCGAGATCGACCACGCGGACTTCCTGGGCGAGCAGATCTGAGAGCACCTCGAGCGGCCCGGTGATCACCCGCGCCTCGCCGACGAGCGGAGCATCGGTCTGGGCGCGCTCCGTAAGCCACGCCGCCGCCGCCGACCGGCGAGCCTCCGCCTCCTCGGCCGCCGCCGCGCTCTGCATCGCGATCGTCGCCGCACCGGGACCGCCGAAACCATAGGCCGCGATCCCGGGCTCCACGCCCGTGGCCATCACAACGAGATGGGCCCCAAAGCGCCGTGCCAGCGCCGCCGCCGCGTCGGCGGCGGGGTCGATCACTTGGCCCGTCGGGGTGTCCCACGGCATCAGCATCGTCTTGTAGCTCATCGTCCTCTCCCAAACATTCTCGCCATCCGGCAACCGCCGGCCTTGGCATGCCTCAGTCGACGTCGGGCGTATGCGTCGAGGCAACAGCCAAGTTGAGCTCTGCCCTTGCGGTGTGCGCGAGATCGGCCCAGCAGGCGCACATGATGTGGCTGCAGCGCGAGAACTCGTCGGCGGCCTCGCGGGCGGTGCCGAACAGCATCTGGTTAGCGAGCGCCGTGCCTGTCTGCGGACCCGGCGCGGTGGCGAAGCGGTGCAACGCGGCCAGGTTCTGCAGCGCGGCTTTCATCGCGAAGATGCCCATGGCCTGAGAGGCCTCGCCTACGTGTTCGAACCAGCGATGCTGGGCGCCCAGGAAGATTTGCGCACCACGCTGCGATGTGGCGCCGAGGGTGACGGGATCGGGGACGATGACGGCGTCCGCAGGATTGAAACGGGGTGTCATGGTATGTTCCTCCCGGGGCATCGGTCGCCCCTGTCTGAGTTTTCGGAAAATAATACCAACTGGCGGATGGCTTGTCCTTGACCCCGGTCAAGGCCGGCGCGGCCCCTGCGGAATTGCCGCGGCCCTTCACGGTCCGGCGCCGAAGGCCGGCGGTCTCTTACAGCGCACCGACTGGGTCGACCGGCGCACCCGTTCTGACACCGGGGGCCAAGCCCGCCCAAGCTTACGATGCCAAAAGATGCAGCAGCGCTTTGGCGCTGTCGGCCCAGCGAAAGGCTGCCGCCCGCCCCTTTCCGCGCGCGATCAGCGTTCGACACAGCGCCTTATCGGTCTCGATGCGTTGGAGTGCCTCTGTCCAGGCGGTCGGATCGCGCGGATCGGCAAACAGCGCCGCATCGGCGCAGACCTCGGGAAGCGCGCCGCCTGTCGAGCAGACAACGGGCGTGCCGCAGGCCATGGCCTCCAACGGGGGCAGGCCGAACCCCTCGGTCAGCGAGGGGAAGGCAAGCGCCAATGCCCCCTGGTAGAGCGCTTTCAGCTCACCGTCGCTCACCCGGCCGAGCCGGTGCACGCCCTGTCCGTCAGGAAGCGCGTCCATGACGAAGACCCGGCTATCCCCGCTGCCCCCGGCAATGACCAAGGGCAGCCCCCCGACGGGGCGCGCCGCGGCTGCCTCCACGAGCATGCCGAGGTTCTTGTGCGCCGCTTGACCCGCGATCGCCAGGAGGAACCCCTTTTGCTTCAGGCCATGTCGTTGCAGCACGGAGCGGTCGGCGCGGATGCGGCCCATGTGATCCGCCCCGTTTGGGATCACCCATGCCTTTTGGGCGGGCACGACCTTGTGGAGTTCGAGTTCTGAGCGGGCATGGGCCGATACGGTTGCCACCCACTCTGACCGGCGCGCGACCACCGGCTGCACAAGGCCGTAAAGCAAGCGAAAAGCGCGCGAATAGGCCCAAGGCAGGGCATGGATCTGGGCGTCGTGGATGATCAGCAGCTGGCGTTTGGACAGCAGGGGGCCGAGATTGCACGGACTGAGGAGAACCCGGCCCCGCGCCGCGAAGGGCAGCTCTGCCTGCTCCCACAACAGCCCCGCCAGCGCCCCGGGGCGCGCGATCCGAGCGCCGTGCACCCGCCGGCATAATCGGCCAAGATACTCAAGCCGGGGGTCCTTGGGATCGATCCCCGCCGGCAGCAAGAGCGTCAGCGTGCCATCCCACCAGCCGGCTCGCCGCAGCAGCAGCAGGGCGCGCAGGAGTTGCTCGGCAACCCGCCCAACACCGGTCGGCGGGCGCGACAGAAAACGGCCGTTGATGGCCAGGTGAAGCGGCCGGCTTGGCCGAGCCTGCGAATGATCGCGCACCGGCAACTCGGGCGTCCGTGCCAGAGCCTCAATGGGGATAACAGCCGGCCCAACCGGCGGGGCACTCATCTCTCGGCCGGGGCGCGCGCGGCGGACCCACGCGTTGGGAAGACGCGGCCAACTTCCCCTCTGGCGCCCCCTGTCATTTCCGCTTCGTAAGGGCAGGATCCAAACGATCCCTCGGAGGGCTGCCGGGTTTCGGCGTCAGCCATGGCGCCTGCTCCCATCCATTCTTTACCGATGCAGGAGTTTACGATCGGACGCCGTCGCGCGCAATCGACAGAGCTCGGGGAGCGCAGATCCGCGCAGGCTCGAGCTGACACGGCTCACGAAGGCGGGCCTCCGGCGCGCTGCAACAAGGGCAGGCTGAGTAAGCCGAAATGCCGACGCACCGCAAACACCAGCGCAAGGGTTAACAACAGATGCGCGACCGCCGTCGCCGCAGCGGCTCCTGTCGCGCCAAACTCGGGCACGAGAATGACGTTAAGGCACAGGTTGAGCCCGGCGCTCACCACCACCAGGACCCCCATGAGGCGCAGGTGTCCGCCATTGCCGAGCACAGCGCCCGGGTTGCCGAACAGCGCCTCGCCAACCCGGCTCCAGATCAGGACGAGCATCGGGGTTGAGGCCGCGGCAAAGCCGGGTCCGAAGAGCAGCTCCGGTGCCAGGGCCACCGGCGTGCACAGCAGGCCGAGCCCGATCGCCGCAAGCGCGGTGCGCCCCGCGGTGCGCCGAACCATCGCCGCAAGCGCCACGTCTGCGCCGGTCGCGCGCAACCGCGCCACCTCGTGAGAGAGCACGCCAGCGGCGGCGAGCACCGGGATCTGCATCACGGTGAAAAAACGCGCCGCCAAGCCGTAAAGCCCGGTCTCCTCTGCCGTTGAGAGCGCGCCCAGCACCACCACATCCGTGGCGGCCATGATGACCAACGCCGAGAACACCACGGAACTGGTGAGCGCTTCGACCAGCCAGTGCCTGGCGCGAAAGGCGATGGGGGCGGCCGGCAGCGCGCGCAGGGTGGCAATGACCGGAACCGCCCCGGCGAGGAGGGCTAGTCCGACTGCCCCTGCAAGCAGGTGTAACACGGCCACGGCATCGAGACTTCGACCAAAGATCCAAGCGGCGACCAATGCCGACAGAAACAACACAGGCTGAAGCGCAAGTTCGGGCGCCTGACCGGCGACCGGCCGGCCAGCCCCACGGAGCAGCCCGGCACGCATTTGGTTCAGCGTCATCGGCAAGAGCAGGACCGTCGCTGCGCCGAGGGCCTGTTCAAGGGTCGGATCATCCGACACGGTGAAGGTGTCGAGCAGCAGCGGCGTCGCCCAAGTCAGGGCCAGGGCAAATAGGCTCGCGATCACGACGGCGAGCAGCAAGAGCCCACGCATCTCGCCGTGCCGCTCTTCCAGGCGAAGCGGCGGCAAAGCCCGCACCATAAAATGATGAAAGCCCAGCGTCGTGACCAGCAGGGCCAGGTTCAGCCAGCCCAAGGCGAAGACATAAGCGCCATAACCATCTGGGCCAAGCAAGCGGCCGAGCACGAGCGTGGTGACAAACCCAGTGCCCGCGCCAAACAAGTTCAGCAACAGAAGTTGATCGTAAACCCGGACCATGGTTCACGCCGGCCGACAGGTTGGGACGAGGTTTGGGCCCGGCGCGCCGAGGCGAGCGCAGGCGGATCGCCCTTGCCGCCAAACCGCCTCCGAAAACCCGGTCCGCCGAGCAGGGCGGCCCGGTCTGGGACCCGTCGGAACCGACACCGAGGCGCGCGTGGCAATGCGCATTCGACACCCTTTCCGCGCGGCGCTGCCCTTATCCGTTGCCACAGGTCAG
Organism: Pikeienuella sp.; assembly: GCA_050331335.1. GTDB lineage: Bacteria > Pseudomonadota > Alphaproteobacteria > Rhodobacterales > Rhodobacteraceae > Thermohalobaculum. The sequence continues at coordinate 24,680 of JBHJGY010000095.1, read as the reverse complement.
ATCGCATGGCAACGTCCCGCGCGGTCAACCTAAAGATGCATCCGCGTCGCGCGGCAGGCCGCAGCCTCGTCGGGTCGCCACGGGCCCGCCGGGCCTTGCTGTCCCACCCAGCGGCGGCAAACACCCCCTGGCATGCCTAGTGGGCCGGGAAAGCGGTCCGGCAGCGATGCGGAGATGGGGCTGGCGGCGCGGGGCTGGGTCGCGGGGGGCTGGGTCGGGCGGGGTGTTCGTCACGGCAAACCAGCGGGGGAAGATGATGACGCAGACCACCACGGCTCAAGACGGGCATGTCGGCGGTGAAGCGGCTAACGAAGCTCTGGAAATGCCGGAGCGCTTGCACCAACTCCTGCGCTGCCCGATCACCGGTGGACCGGTGCACCTGAGCCCGTCGCGAGATCGGTCCGAGGGCGCGCCGCTGTGCTGGAGCGATGCGCCTGCGGGCGAGCGGATCGAGTTCCCGGTGGTCGGCGGACAACCCGTCTTGGTCAATTTCGCGGACAGCGTGCTCTCGCGCGCGCATGTCATCGCCACCGGCGCCCGAAGTCTGTTGGCCTCCCGCGTAACCCGCGGCACAGGTCGGCCGTTCGTCTGGCGGCTGCTCTTCGGCGAAAACCCGGTCGCAGCCGAAAACGCCCACCGCTTCGTCGCCGCGCTGCCGCCGAGGTCCGACGGACGCGCGCCCCTCGTTCTGGTAATCGGTGGCGGCACTTTGGGCGCAGGCATCGCAGAGCTTCGAGAGGGCGGCGCGGAGATCGTCGCCTTTGATGTCTATGCGTCGTCTCATACCGATTTCATTGCCGATGCCCATGCGATCCCGCTTGCCGATGGGGTGGTCGACGGCGTGTGGATCCAGGCGGTTCTCGAGCATGTTCTCGACCCCTGGCGCGTCGCGGATGAGATTTGGCGGGTGCTCGCCCCGGATGGCGTTGTGTATGCCGAGACCCCCTTTCTCCAGCCGGTCCACGAGGGTGCCTACGACTTCACGCGCTTCACCGAAAGCGGCCACCGATGGCTGTTCCGGCGTTTCGAGCGCTTGGACAGCGGCGTGGTGACCGGCCCGGGGACGGTGCTGTTCCAGGCGTTGCTGCAATGTGCGTGGGCTGTAGTGCCCTATCGCAAGCTTGGCACCTTAATGGCTTTGCCGTTCTTTTGGCTCCGCTTCCTCGACCGGCTCGCCGATCCCGGTTATGCCAGCGATGGAGCGAGCGGCACCTATTTCCTCGGCAGACGTGCGGTTGAAGCACTTCCGCCATCTGAAATGCCGGGCGCCTTTCGGGGCGCGCCGATGCCGTGACAGGAGCCGCGCGTGCAGGCTGGCGGAGAGCGGTGCCCTGGGGCGGGATGAGATTGCAGGGGGCACAAATCGATCGGACGCGCCCGGTGCGCGCGGAAGGCGGGGCCTCGGCCCAGCGACCGACGCTTGCCCGGGATGCCCTGATCTCTAGGAGTGGATCCCATGCGTGAGCGGGTCGGCGCAGTTCGTCGAATGCTCGGGCGCCGCGCGCGCCGCTTCGGCGGGGGCTGCCTGGCCGGCTTGCGCCGGCTACGGGCGTGGATCGGCGGCAACCGGCTGGCGCGACGCGCTGACTATTTCACCAAGCCCGCGGGGCTGACTGTCGTCAATGGCGCCGACGAAGTCTACATACTCGACACGCGCGATAAGACCATCGGCAAGGTCTTGTTCGAAGCGCACGCTTTTGACTTGAGCAAGGTCTATCAAGCGTTTGAGCTGTCCGGGTTCACCGGCGAAGACGCGGTCTTCGTCGATGTCGGAGCGAATATCGGCAGCATCTGCATCCCAGTCGTCAAACGCGGTCTCGTCTCGCGCGCCCTCGCCATCGAGCCTGAGCCGAACAATTTCCGGCTCCTCAGGGCCAACCTCATCCTGAACGGTGTCGATAATCGCATCACGCCGGTGCAACGGGCCGCCTCAGACCAATCCGACCAATCGCTCGAGATGGAGATCAGCCCGATCAACCTGGGAGATCACCGCGTGCGCAAACAGCTCAAGCCCGGGATCTACGACGAGCAGACGCGCCAGACGCTGATCGTGAAATCGACAACCCTCGACGCCGAACTCGCCGCCTTCGAGGCAGCCCGTCTGTTTCTCTGGATCGATACGCAAGGATTTGAGGCGTTCGTGCTCGGTGGCGCTGAGCGGACGCTCGCCCGCAAGCCACCGGTGGTCCTCGAGTTCTGGCCCTACGGGCTTGAGCGCACCGGCTCTCTCAAGCGGCTGGAGGCCGCCCTTCTCAATGCACCCTACGACCGGCTCTATGATCTGTACGAACCGGCTCCGGTGCCCCGGGAGATCACCTCCGACACCCTGACCGCGCTCACCGAGAAATACACGCATGGCCCGGGGCACCGCGTCACCGACATTCTTCTGATGGCACGGGATGGGCCCTAGCCCCTTACGTAACGGCGGTCCGCGACGCAGCACAGGCTTCGAGGATCCGCTCCAGCCGTTGGTAATATCCCGATCCCTCCGCCGTTCCCTCAAACCCAGCGAGGCCCGGGAAAAGCGCAGGCAACGCCGCCGCCCAATGCGCCGGCGTATAGGCCGCAGCCGCGCTCAAACACCGGGCGAATGCGCCGGGCTCGTCGGGCTCGAAGGTCCAGCCGGTCCGGTAGCCCTCCACCACCTCCGTGCTCCCCCCGCGCCGGGAAGCCAGCACCGGCACGCCGGCAGCCGGCGCCTCGATCAGAACGCGGCTCTGCGGCTCGTGCCACAGGGAGGGCACGACCACCATATCGACCTGGGCCAGCAGCGTGGCGGGCGCAACGAAGCCGAGCCATTCGACAGCCTTCCCGGCGGTGCGGGACCGCAGCGCCGCCATGGTCTCATCTGCCCCACGGCCACCGATCAGGAGCCTCGCCGTGCCGGGCGGCAGCGTCTCGAAAGCCGCCAAAAGCGCTTCGATCCCTTTCTCCGGTGTCACCGCGCCCAGGAAGCCGAAGGTGAAAGGCCGCCCCGCCACGGGTGCGCGACACAGCTGCGGGGCCCGGGCAAGGTTGCGGTTGTGCAGCACATGCCATTCTGCCCCCGGCAGCGCCCCCCCCGCCAGCAACCGGTCGCGAACGAAGGCGCTGACCGCGATCGCGTGGGAGACCCTGCCGAACGCGCTGCGCGCGGGCGCCCGCAACACCCGGCAGTCCAAGCAGGGCCGCGGGCAATTCTTGCCGGCCCGTCGCATGTCGACGCGGGGGCAGAGCACGGCATAATCTCGCAGGTGCATGGCGATCGGGATCCCGGCGCGATGCGCCTCTCGAAACAAGACCGGCTGCATGTAAGCGCTGTTGTTGGCATAGAGCACGTCGGGACGCAGTTCCCGCAAGATACGCCGCACCTCCTGGGGATCGAGCGCGCCCTGGGCTGCGCGCAGGTGCCAGGCGATCTTGGCGGCGAGCGAGACGTCGGCCCGGCGGGCCAGCGGTAAGTAGGCGTTGCGGAAGCGCAACCGATGCAGGCGGTAGGGCGCCGCCGTCTCGACCTCGCCGAGGGGCGCTGTTGCGTCGCCTGCCTTGCCGAGTGCCAGCACGGTGACTTCGTGGTCGGCCGACAATGCCTCCGCGGCATGGCGCGCCGAGATCTCTGCACCGCCCTCGTCCTGGGGATGGAAGGTTTGGGAAGCGAGGCAAATCCGCATGGCCTCACCAATTGCCTCGCAAGCGGAGAAAGCGCCGCGTCTTGACGGCACAGGCCGCGGCCCGGATCGGCTGCCGCCTCACGCCAGGCGCGCCGCGATAACCGGAGGACCCGGCGCTGTGCGGTATGTCCATCGGCTCGCCCCTTTCGACCGGCAACACGCCTGTTGGCTAGACTATTCCTAACGGGCTGTCGATCTGCGTGGCATCAACTGGGAGGCGGACCGAGCATGGCTTAGGGCCCGCACTTGCACCGTACGAGAAACTTGCCATAGCTCTCGCGAGGCTGGGAGAGGGCCGGCCGCGTGGGGAGCTGATGAGTCGTCTTGGTCGGATCGCCATCCTCACCTCCGAGTTCGCACCGTTCAGGGGCGGCGTCGCGACCTATGTGCATGAAATGGCAGCTGCTGCCGCAGGTTTGGGCTGGGAAGTCACCGTCCATGCCCCCTCCTACGGCCGCCGGTACGACGCGGCCGAAACCCAGGCGCTTCCCTATGCGCTCCGGCGTTTTGGCGCCGGCCTAACCAGTCCGCTTAGGCTGCCTGCCTATGCCCGCGCCGCGTACCGCGTGCTTAAAGACGGCCCGGATCTGATCCACGCCGCCGATCTATGCGCTCTCGAAGGGCTTGCGCTGCTGGTCTGGCGCCGCCCCGGTCCGATCATTGCGACCCTGCACGGCACCGATGTCAATCTCGCCGCCCGGACCCGACGCGGGCGCGTCATGGCCCAGATCCGTCCCTTCGACTGCGCGTCCAGACTTGTGGCGAATAGCGAGTTCACCCGCCGTCTTGCCCTGTCGCGCCTGCCCCGCCTGGATCCTGAGCGTCTGGGCACCGCGCCCCTCGGGGTCGCCGAGCGCTTTTTCGACCCGGCGCCCTGGGACTGCACGCCGATCGCGCTTCGCGATCCAACGCGCTTCCGCGTGCTGTGCGTCGGGCGGATCACCCCCCGCAAGGGCCAGGACGTGTTGCTCGAAGCGATCGCCCGCTTGCCTTCAGCGCTGCGCCAACGCGTTTCGGTGCTGATCGCGGGGCGGGCATCGGAGGGCGATCGCGGGTTCGCCGAGCAGCTGCGCGGTCTGGCAGCGGCCGCCCGGCCCGCCGAGGTGGCGTTCCACGAGGGGCTCGACGATACGGCCTTACGCGCAGCTTTCGGCGCGGCTGATGTCTTCTGCCTGCCAGGTCGCGACGGCGGGCTGATGGTCGAAGGCTTCGGGCTGGTGTTCCTCGAAGCCGCCGCACAGGGAACCGCCGCGATAGCCGGTCATGTGGGCGGCGTTGCAGAGGCCGTCGAGCATGGGGTGGGCGGGCTGATCACACCCGCCGAGGACGTGGGGGCAATGGCCGAGGCGATCGCCAAGTTGGCCGCGCAACCGGCGTTGCTTGCACGGATGGGCGCGGCAGCCCGTCACCGGGCGCGGGCATTCACCTGGGAGCGCTGTGCGCGCCTGACTTACGGCTAGGCCGACCGCCTCGGTTGCCTGTGCCGACGGACGCGGCCACGACCCGCAAGGCAGGCACCGACACGCAGCCTCTAGTCGTACCGGTAGACCGCGATCATGCCGCGGCGGCCCGGATCGGACCGTTGCTCTCGGGGTGGGCCGGCTTAGGGCCCGCAGCCCCCGGGGGAGGCACAGGCTCCTTGGGGCGCAGGCGTCCTCCCACGAGACGCCGGCATGCCGCGGTGTCCCTGGCTGTTTTGCGGCCCTCAGTGTCGACAGCAGCAGGATCGCTGCGACCCGCTCTCGCCGCGCCTCATGCCGCGCCCTGGTGCAGGTCTACAGGATATTGGGGATCCATTTAGGTGACCTCGGCGAGAACAAGTTTTCACCAGGCATGGGTGAACACGGTTCACCGAAGCGGGATTTATCCCGGTCGGGCCTCCGCTGAGCGCCGGGAAGTCCGCCGTCGGTGACAGGTCGATCAGGAAATGTCCGACTGGCTTGGAGCGGGTAGCGGGAATCGAACCCGCACTTCAGGCTTGGGAAGCCGGCGCGCTACCACTACACCATACCCGCGCAAGCCGTTCGCCTACCCCGTTCCGATCCCACGATCAAGCCCACCGATTGGTATTCCTCCAGACCCTTGAACCCGCATGGGCCGGCGTTCTCACCGTCGGCGCGGATCTTCCGACGGTTTGTTCATAGGCAGAGATGGCCGAGCGCAGAAAGGCACCGCTGGCAAGGGCCAGCTTCGAACCTCACGGCGGTTGCTGGTGCCGAAGCGACCGCTTGCAGGCATCGCGGCGGACGTCGTCGTGGCGGCTTGGCGGCACCAGATCGCTGAAGAGGACGGCCTCCGGCGCAGGCTCTCCCTGACCGTACAGCTTACCAAGTGACGAGGGAGCCGGAAGCGCGCGCATGGGCCGCGCGGACCCTGGAGGCGTCAGCGGCGGGCGAGGCGAGGACCAGGGCGCTGTTTGCGTCAGCTTTCGACGTTTGTGATCAGCACGTTGAACGCGATGGAGATCCGCTCCCCCGGGCCGAAATAGGGATGAACGAGGTGTTGCACAAAGGAGGGAAACAGCAACATCGCCCCGGGCCCGGGGTTCAGCAGACAGCGCTGTTGCATCTTGTTCTCCACCGTGTAGCTCGCCGAAGCCCCTGGCCGTGGATCAACGAATTCGAATTTGCCTGAGAAATCAGTCCCGGGGGTTCCGGGCTCCGGCGGCGGGTTGCCGGTCACGTAATAGACCCCCGACCATGTCGAGTTCGGATGGAGATGAAGGCTGTTATATTGGCCATGCCTGAGGACGTTAGCCCACCCCTCGACCGTCACCTGGTGACGGGCGGGGCGCATCATGAGCCGCGTCATCTCCCGCGTCATGCGGTTGATGCGGGACATGAGCCTGCGGAGCGCGGGGTCGGGGCGGCGGATGAAGGCCATGTCCGAATGCCAGCCGCCGACATTGGACCGTGCGAGGCCACGGCTGCGCGCCTCCTCAGCGAGGACGAGTGCCGTTAACTCGGCATTGAGGGCGTCGCTGTCAGGCCAATTATGCATGGCGATCGGCGTCGGGAATATGGTGGTGACGCAACGCTCGATGGGCTGGGCAAGAGGTTCGTCTTGGGGCGGCTGGCGGGGCTCGCTCGGCTCCATTGTCTCTGCCTCCATCGTGCTGGACCCATGGGAACCGCTATCACCCTAGGGCGACGCGGGCAATCGGCCCATATCCGCGTGCGCTGCTGCGCAGACGCTTTGCACAGGCGCGCATTTTACGTTATAACATATTTGGAGATTGAGAATCATTCGCGAGCGGATGGAGCAGCAAGCCATCGTTTAGGCCAGACATTATTAGGTCAGAATGGTCACAAGAAAGCGATTTAGCCTCATCAATCACGGCTAGAACGCGGATCTCGGATTTGTAAAGCGACAATTGTTTTACGGTTTTGCGAAGAGTTCCCCGCAATGGCGTTCTCGCCGTTGACCGGAGGCCTGACCTGTCGGACATTCCGCCGGGCTGCAAGAAATTGCGGCATAATATGTGGTGCACTGGGCGCAGCCAGGCACTGGCGGACCGAATGGGGAACAGTATGAAATTCAAAAGCTTCCAGCTTAACAAGCTGATGCTGGCCAGCAGCGTGAGCGCCCTTGCGCTCGCTCCGAGCGTCGCTATGGCCGATCCGGCGGCCAAGATCGCCGAACTTCAGGCCAACGGTGCCTATCTCGCGGGCGACAAGCATAACCACACCACCTGCACCGACGGCGCCACCTCGGTCCAGACGCTGGTCAACCAGTCGCTCGAAGTCTACGACCTCGATTGGTTCGCGCAGACGGGCCACGGCGGCTCGGGTAACCGCGACTGCCGCTTCGACGACAACCCGGGCTACTTCGCGCCCTCCCAGGTCCCGGGCGATCTCGCGATCGACGAGGCCGAAGGTGAGTTCGCTTCGGGCAGCTTCCCGAACCCGTTCACCGGCAACGCCTTCAGCGGCGACGGTGACTCGGACGGCGACGGCGTGATCGACGGCGACGACGTGCTCTGGACCGACACCATCGGCGCCGACGCGATCAAAGGCCGTGAGAACATCGACGGTGGCGGCTCGGATGAGGGTACCCAGCGTATGTGGCGCTGGCAGTCGCTCTACGAGTATGCCTACGACCTGCAGCGCACCATGGGCGAGGTTGCCGACAAGCCGACCTGGCTCGCGATCGAGCACGTCGCGCCTGGACACGAGCACGTCAACGTCTCGGCCTATGCCGGCCAGTTGACCGCACGCGGCAACGCCTATGCGACCGCGCAGTTCGAGTACCTCTGGGACCGCGCCGACGATGACATCTCCGGCGGCGAAGAGCTCGACTTCGAGAACCCGGCCAACCGCGGTGTTCCGAAGGAGCAGGACGACGACATCCGCAACGCGTCCGAGACCGGCACCGCCGGCCGCTTCCGCGCGGTCGAATCGGTCGAGTGGCTCGTCGCCAACTACCCTGAGTCCTACTACACGCCGGCGCATGTCGAGCGTCAGGGCGCGTTCGATCCGGAAGGCACCCGCGGCTGGAACGTCGAGGACTTCCGTCTTCTGCACACCGCCGGGTTGCTCGACCCGACCAACCCTGAGGGCGAGTCGATCGTCTTCGGCGCCGAGATGCTCGCTGGTCACCAGTTCGAAAACGGCGGCCGCGGCACCTACGAACTCGACCGTCCGACCGCGGGCTTCGGCACCTATGGCGGCGCCGGCGCCTACTCGGGCGCAGAAGTCACCGTGCCCGGTTTCGCGTTCGACGGCGGCGAGGCGGACATCGCCATCGGCTCGTTCAACCCCGAGACCGGCGCGCCGGTGTCGATCCTCGTTCCGACCGACGGCGAAGCGCTCGAGGTTGCCGATCTGGAGGCGATCGCGGCGGACTTCGACGCCGTCTTCGAAGGCCGCCTGACCGAGCCCTCGGGCAGCGACCAGTTCGACAGCTTCCGCACCGATCTCAACCTGGTTCGCTACACCCTCGGACGCCCGGGTCTCAACACCATGTGGGACGCGCTGCTCGGCGAAGGCCGTCGGTTCTGGAACTTCTCGTCCTCGGACTGGCATAACCGCGACATCTTCGGCCCGTTCGAGCCGCAGTCGACCCTCGACCCCTGGCCGGGCGAGTACAACCGCATCTACGCCTACGCCACCGACGGCAACGTCAACAGCGGCTTCAATCAGAACGCCGCCGACGCGATCATCGCCGGCATGCGCACGGGCAACACCTACTCGACCCACGGCCAGATCATCAGCGACTTCTTCTGGGCGATCTGCCAGGGCGACAACTGCGCCACTCTCGGTGAAACCCTCGTGGTCGATCCGGCTGGTGAAGACCTCGAGTACCAGATGGTCGTCGTCGACCCGGCTGGCACCAACTTCTCGCCCTACACCTTCAACAACCCGTCGCTGCTCCAGATCGGTCTCGAAGAGCCGATCAACGCGCCGGTGCTGAAGCATGTCGACGTGATCCTCGGCCAGGTCACCGGCCTGATCGAGCCGGAAGACGAAGCGTTCACGACCAACGTCGCGAACCCGACCGTCGCCCTCTTCGACCGTCTGGAGCGTGGCGATTTCACCATTGCCGAGGATGGCGAAACTCTGACCTTCACCGGCCCGATCCCGCTTGAAGCGGCTGTCGATCTTGGTTCGTTCTACGTCCGGGCCCGCGGCACCAACATGCCGGTCGGCACCCCGAACGAGACCGATCTGAACGGCAACCCGCTGCTCGACGATTTCGCCTCGCTCATCCCCTGCACCGCGGTCAACCCGGAGCCGGGCGCATTCGATCCGCAGTTCTGCCCCGAGCACCTGCCGGTCACCGCGGACGGCACCAAGTACATCGACGCCGACGTCGAAGCTTGGGCCGACCTCTGGTTCTACACCAGCCCGATTTTCATCACTGTCGCACAGTGATGGGACAGTTGCGGTGCGTGCGAGTTGCGCACCGCAACATCTATAATTTAGTTGGCGGGGGCTTCTTGGCTCCCGCCGACCGTGTGAGCCGCGTAAATTTCGCGGCAAACTATCGCTCACCAAAGGGTCACTCAAATGCGCCTCCCCCTGCTCGTTGCCGCAATTCTTGTAATCGCTCCGGTCATCCCGGCATTGTCGGCGAGCACGCAAACAACCGATGATGTGGCGGCTGCGCGGACCGAGCCCGTTTGGGTCCAATTCCGAGAACTTTTCAGCGGCATCGGCAAACCCACCGATCGTGCGGTCGAGCTGAGCGGCAATGTGATCGAGATCGAGGGCTTTCTCGCCCCTCCGCCGAGCTACAACAGCCCGTTCCTCGTCTTCGTCGGCGCGCCGACCGTCAAATGCCCCTATTGCAGTTCGATCAATGACGAGGAGCACCTGCCGTATATCCTCGTCTATCCAAACGAAGGCGACAGCTTCCCCCGCACCCAGCGGCACCGGTTGAAGGTCGTCGGGCGGATTATGGCGAGCCACGACCACGAGCCGATCTATGGCCTTCATAACGACATCCGTATCCTTGACGCTCAGGTGACGTTGGACGACAGAACACCTGGGCGGTTCCAGCGTGCGCGCAATGTCCGCACCGACGCGGCGAGCGGCGCCCAAGCGGGGATCCGCAAGTTCGAGTGATTATCGTCGGACTGGGCCGCTGGCAGGCGGCCGTAGCGGCGATCTCAACCCCAACGACAGGCCAGACGCCGATCGGACCCGACCATGGACGACATTATCGGCATCTTTCCGACTCCCATCATGATCAGCCGCCGGGCGCTCTCTGAGGCGCTGGTCGCTGCCCTGATCCGGCAATTCGACGAGACCGCGACCGGGCCCAATGTCCGAACCGCTCTGCTGTCGCACACGCCGATGGAGAACCCCCGGGCCCATGAAAACTTCGTCGCGGTGGTGCGCGAGGTCGCGCCTAAGGTGACCGAGTATGGCGAAGCACTCCTCGGCGAGCGCATCAACTGGGGAACCAAGGAGATCTGGATCAACCGCATGGAGCAGGGTGGCGCGCAGAAGATGCACAACCATGCCAACAGCTTCATCTCGGGCGTGATCTATCTCACCGGCGTTCATGCGAGTGCGGCGACGGTCTTTCACCGCCACACCTCGCATACCACCTTCCTGATGCAGAACGAGAACAAGCGCTGCAAGATCGGCCCCTACAACAGCCCGATCTTCCGAATGCCCGAGGTCGAGCCCGGCGATATGGTGCTCTTCCCCAGTTACATGATGCACGAGGTTCCGCCCAACCAGGGCGAACCGCGCATGACAGCCGCCTTCAACGCGCTGCCGGAGAGGCTCGACAGCTGGGGCTACATGGTGCAGTTCCGGTGACGGAGCCGAGGCGCCGACCGCGCGGGCTCGGCTGGACCGTTCATTTCCTTCTCATCGCGTCCGGCATCGCTGGCCTCGGCTATCAGGTCGTCTGGACGCGGATGCTCTCCATCGGCCTCGGCCACGAAGCCTTTGCCGTGCTGGCGGTGGTGACCGCCTTCTTCGTCGGTCTCGCCGCCGGGGCGCTTCTCTTCGACCGGGCAATCGCGCAAAGCCGCCGTCCGGGCCTCTGGTACGCCGTTCTCGAGGTGGTGATCGGGCTTTGGTCGCTCGGTCTGGTCTGGCTGATCCCGCTGGCCAACGGGTTTGTGGCGGACTGGATCGGGCCGGAGCCGTCGGAGACGCGGCGCTGGGCGGGTGCGTTTCTCGTTCCCGCACTCCTGCTGCTGCCGGCCACCGCAGCGATGGGGGCGACGCTGCCGGCGGCAGAACGTCTCTATGCGCGGGCGGTGCGCACGGGGCGCGGCATCGGCGGGCTCTATGCGGCCAATGCGGCAGGGGCGATGGCCGGAGCGCTGGCGAGTGCGGCCTGGCTCGCCCCCGCCTTGGGCTTCTCTGCAACCGTCGCCCTTTTCGCCGCGATCAACATCGTCTGTGCCGCGGTCGCCCTCCTCGGGCCGGCCCGCGACGAGGCGGCGCGCCTGCCCCTGCCCGTTACCGAAGCCGGCCCTGGCCCCACGCCCCGCCTCCTCGCGGCGTTGGCAGCCACCGGGTTCCTCGGCCTCGGCCTCGAGACAGCCGTGATCCGCGCGCTCTCCCAGGTGCTGGAGAACACCGTCTACTCCTTCGCCGCAGCCCTCGCGATCTATCTCTTGGGAACCACCCTCGGCGCAGCGCTCTATCAAGCGCTCTATGCGGCGCGGCGGGGCCCTGGCTGGGATCTGCCTGCCTTGCGCCCCCTGGCGGCCCTGACGGCGCTGACCGCCGCTGGAGCGGCTCTCTCGGCCACTGCGCTGCCGGAGATCCATCTTGCGATCCGTCAGGCCCTGGGGGCGGGGTTTGCCGCCTCAATCGGCGCCGAACTCGCGGCGGCCGCCGCGCACTTCCTTCTGCCGACGGCTGCGATGGGCGCGCTCTTCGCCCATCTCGCCCAGGCCGCCCGCGGCCCAAAGGGCGGGCTTGGGGTCGCTCTGGCGGCCAACACCCTCGGAGCCGCCGTCGCGCCGCCCGTCATCGGGGTTCTGGCGATCCCGGCCTTCGGGACGGTGGGCGCCCTCGTCGCCATCGCGACCGGCTATGTGGCGCTGGCCCTCTGGCTCGCCCGCCCCCGCTTGGCATCCGGCGCCGCGCTGGCGGCGAGCCTCGCCGTGTCGGTCTGGATCGCGACCACGCCCGAAGCCCGGCGCCTCTTCCGCCCAGCTCCGGGCGTTGCCATCTTCGCGGCCGTCGACGGCCCGGCTGCAACGGCCACCGTGACCCAGGAGCCCTCCGAGCACCGCTGGCTGACTGTCAACGGCTCGTTGGTCATGGGCGGCACACGCTCCTATGCCCTCGACCGGATCCAGGGCCATTTCGCGCTGCTGCGCCACCCAGACCCCCGGAACGCGCTTTTCCTAGGCGTCGGCACCGGAGCGACGCTCGCCTCGGCGGCAGCTTACGGGGATCTCGAAGCGACGGGGGTCGAGCTGCTGGGCGAGGTGCTCGACATCGTCCCCGCCTTCGAACGGGTTCAGGAGGATCTCGACGCCGCCGGCGGCCGTATCCGTCTCCTCGAAGCCGATGCCCGGCGTTATGTCCGCGCGGCCGCCGGGGACCCGACCGGGCGCTACGACGTGATCGTCGCCGACACGTACCATCCCGCAAAGGACGGGGCGGGGCTCCTCTACACAGTCGAGCATTTCGCAGCGATCCGCGACGCCCTTACCGATGACGGGGTGATCGTCCAGTGGTTGCCGCTCCACCAGCTCGACATGGAGTCCTTCAAGCTGATCGCGCGCAGCTTCCTCCACGTCTTCCCCGGTGCGCGGCTGTCGATGGGAAACTATAATCTCGTCACGCCGCTGCTCGCTCTCGAAGCACGCAAGAACGGTGACAGACCGGAAGCGGCAGGTGTTGTCGGACGGCGCATGCCCCAGCGGCTTGCGCAGGAGCTCCTGCAAATCGGGATCGACAGCCCGGCCGCGGTCTTCGGAGGATTTCTGGCAGGGCCGGAGCAACTCACCCGCTTTGTCGGCCCAGGTCCGCTCAACACCGACGACCATCCGCTTGTCCTGTTCGAGGCCCCGCGCTCGGTCTATCTCCCATTGGAGCCTGCGCTCGACCGGTTGCTGACGATGGTGCGCAGCTTCAGCCCCAGGGCTTATCACGCCGTCGATCTCAGCGGGCTGGACCCACGCAGTTCGTTCGCCCCCAGGCTCGAGGCCTATTGGCAAGCGCGCGACAGCTTCCTGATCCTGGGGACCCTTGCGGGACCGACGGGCAACCCTGTGACCGATGCTCGGAACCTTGCGCCGCGCCTCTTGGAAGTCCTGCGGCACAGCCCGGATTTTACACCAGCCTACCGACCGGTGCTGGCGATCGCGCGCGCCACGGCCTCCCATGACCGCCCGCTGGCCATCGGTCTTCTGCGGGAACTGACGCGCACAGCACCGAACAGGCCGGAGGCAGGCGCGATGCTGGAACGGATGGGCGCTGGCGGTTAGGCGGATCAGCTGGCGAGGGCAAGGGCGAGGGCCATGGCGCCGATCGCTGCGAACCAGCTCCCGAGCACCCGCTGGCCTAACTTAACCCAAGCCTGCCAGTCATGGAGCGCCGCGCTGATCGCGATCAACAGCGTGCCGATCAAGGCCCCCGTCGCGATGATGCCGCCGGCGAAGAGCGTCCAGTCGATCTCCACACCCCGCCCTGTCGCGCCGTTCTCTATCCCGATCACGAGACCTGCCCCGCTGGCCAGGAGCGCGAGCGCGAGCGCCGGCAACCGCAGCGCGAAGGCCGCGAGCACGCCGGTCGCCGCGAAGCCAAGCGCCGAGGCCGGCCCCAGATCGTCCGGCAGCTCCGTGACAGCAGCCGCGGCGACGCCCATCGCAAGCCCTAGAGGCAGCGCGAGAAGAGCCCACCGAGCCGCCTCGCGTTTTTGCATCCCCGCCAGCACGGCCAGCGCGACCAGAAGCGCGAGATTGGCGGGCGAGGTGATCAGGTGGAGCGCGCCGGCATAAAAGTCGCCGAACTCCATGCCAACGAGATGCGCCGCCGCCGGTTCCGGCCAGAAGACCGCCGGCATCAGAACCAAGGTGCCAAGGGCGGGCCGACGCATCAGAGACTTCCCACGAGGAAGGCGATGCCGACCCCCGCGATCACCCCGCCGCAGCCGCGCACGATCTTGGGGCCGAGCCCCTCCCAGTCGTTGAGCAGCCCGATCACGATGCCGAGCAGATGGAGAAGCCCCGTCGCCACCACAAAGCCGATGCCATAAGCCAGCGGCTCGGCGTCGTCTGGCAGCTCAACCCCATGCGCATGGCCATGCATGATCGCGAAGACGCCGATCAACAGGACCGCCAGCCAAGCCGGTGCGCGCCAGGCCGCGAGAATCGCAAGGCCGAGAACGACGTCGGAGAGCGCAATGCCCACCTCGACACCCGGGACCGGAACGCCGGCCAGCCCGAGCAGGCCGCCCAACGCCATGACCATGGGGAAGGCGATCGGCAGCGCATAGACCAGCGGGCGGCCCAGCTGAGCGCCCCAGAGACCCACGGCCACCATCGCAATCATATGGTCGGGGCCGAGGACTGGGTGGAGAAGGCCGCTGACCAGGCCACCCGCAACCCCCTCTGCGCTATGGGCGGTCGCGACCGATGGCAGCGCGATCAGGCCGAGGGCAAGCAGAAGGGCACGGCTGTTGCGGGCCATCGGATCAGGCTCCAATCAGAGTTGCAGTGCGGTCGATAAACCAATAAGCGCCGAGGCCACCGATCACATAGGCGGGGATCAGCCGGCCCCAGGCCGGCCAGGTCACCCGCATCACGGCGTAGGCCCAGCCGAGCGCCAGAACGGCAAAGACGAAGGCAAGCTGCCCCACCTCGACACCGACATTGAAGGCGAGGAGCGCCACAGGGATCGCCCCATCGGGCAGGCCGAGTTGGATCAGCGCATTGGCAAAGCCGAAACCGTGAAGCAGCCCGAAGCCGAAAGAGACCGCCCAGGGATGGCGCAGCGTCACCGTCTGCTCGCCCCGATGGGCATTAATCACCTCGACCCCGATGAAGGCGATCGACAGCGCGATCATCGCATTGACGAAGACCTCCGGCACGCCCACCCACCCGAACGTCACGGCGACAAGGGTCACCGAATGGGCGACCGTGAAGGCCGTGATGCATTTGACCAGCATCCAGCCGCCGCGGGCCACCCAGATCAAGCCGAGCACGAAGAGGAGATGGTCGACGCCGAGAAGAATGTGCTCGATCCCGATCTGGACATAAGCGCCGAAGATCTCCGCAAGGCCGGCCCAGCTGGTCGGGTCGAAATCGGGGGCGACAAGCGCGGTGGGAACGGCCGGTGTCAAGGTGAAGACCCGCACCCCGCCCTCACCGAAGACCTTGAACAGCGCGGCGGACTGCCCCTGCCCGATGCCCTCGAAGCCAAGCTGACCCACAAGCCCGCGATCTCCGCAATCGAGGAGCGGCTCGTCGAAAACGCAATGCTCCGGGAAGATCGGCTGGAGCGTCGCGCCGAACTCGGAGCTCGGCTTCATCTCCCACCCGACCATATAGCGGCCGTCCCCAAACCCACCGGCACCTGGAGCGCGATCCTGAACACTGAGCACGGCGAGCTCGGTCACATGCGCGGCCGCAGGCATGGTCGAGAGCGCTGCGATCAGGAAGGCCACGAGCCAACGGATCATCGGACCGCCGCCGGGCCGTTCACCGCGGCCTCCCCGTCCGTTTCCGCCAAAATGCCTTCTGCATAGGGCAGGCGTTCGACGGGGTAGCTGGACATCATCGCATCGAGCGCCGCGCGCGCCTCCATACGCACGCGCTCGGCGCGCCATTGCGTCGCAGCTTCGGCCTGGATTTCCTCGAAGTCCGGCCGGATGGCTGGGAGCCTTTCCACCAGACGCGCCACCTGCCAGCCGCGCGGCGAATCGACCCGCTGCCAGACCCCCAGTTCGCCGCCCTCGATCGCCGCCATCAGCTGCGCGCCTAGGAGCTGGACGAGTTGGCTTCGTGGACGCCGCGCAAGCGTCACGGGGTAAGCGCCTTGAGGCGCCGCTGCACGCATGCTCGCGCCGGCGCGCAGGCGCTCGGCCACCGCCTCAGCCTGGGCCTCGTCGGTGTCGAGCCCGATGATCTCGATGGTCAGCCGCTCGGGCGTCACGAACCGCTCCGGGTCCGCCTCGAACCACGCCCGCAAGACCGCCTCCTCGGGCGGCGGCACCTGGATCCCGGAGAACAGCATATTGCGCATCCGGGTCATCAAGCGCTCGCGCATCATCTGGTCGCCATCCTCGAGCCGCAGCGACCGGGCTTCGCGATACATCACCTCGTTCTCGATGTAACGCTCCACCATCCGGTCCATCTCGTCGCGGCGGGGCTTTCGCCCGGCCTCCTCTTCGAAGACCGCAAGGAGGTCGCGCTGAACCTTCTCGTCGATGCGGATCACGTTTGGATCGACCGCCTCGGGCTGGGTCGCGCGATCGAGAGCGAAAAGGACCGCGCCGATGACCAGAAACTGGACCAAGGGTTCACGCAGGAAACCGATCAAACTGTTGACCTCTCGCCGCTTCTTAGAATGGCCTGCGCAAGTGCGACCGCCGACGGGGCTCTCTAGCGAGAGACGAGGCGGCCCAAAAGCGAAGTTTCTGTGACAACCGCAATCGGATCATCCGGGTCTGCGCCGATGGCCGAACAAAGGCGCGTGGACGCAAGCAACGGACGATGGTCGACGGGCCGGCACTTATGCGCCTGGCGTGGCACTGGTGATCGGCAGCTTTGATGGGCTCCGAGAAGCCCGCAGTGCAAAGGGCCGAGACTGGGTCATTGCGGTCTGGGGCTGCGACGGCTGCGGCCGTTGGCTCAGAGCACACCACCCGATGCCGCGTCAGTCGAGGATCGCGCTTAGTGGACGTATCGGCCGCTTTGGCGTCCCGATCCGCGCCGCTCGACCCGTCGCGGGACCGGCAGGCCTGCTCCCGGTCTTGTAGCCGGCGGCGCGACGGCGGATCCACCTCCTCGGCCTCAACGCCGTGCGGCTGACGCCCCCATCCGCGGCTGGCAAGGGCCCGCGGCGGCTCTCTCAGCGCTCCTGATCGGCAGGGTCATCGGGCGCCTCCCAACCAGGTTGCTCCAGCTTTCGCGTGGCGAGACCCGGGCCCACAGCCCCCTCGCTTTCACACGGGGCATCGCGCTTGGCTTCTGGCTTTCCTGGCTTCACGGGCCCCGCATCCTGGGTTATCCGGGACCGACCGGGGCGAGGGACAGCGAAAAGGGGCACCCATGCTGCGGGTCGCACGCACATCCGAAGAGGAGACCACCCGTCGCTTGGAATGCGCGCTGGCTGACCGCCTCGCCGCCCAGGGCCGGCTGTCCGAGCAGGCGCGCGCCCGGGCAGAGCGGGTGGCGCGAGAGAGTGCGGAGCGCCTCGACCATGTTTTGGTGCGCCTTGCGCTGGTTGGTGAACGGGAGATCGCGGACGCCTATGCCGAGCTTCTTGCCCTGCCGCGCGTGGGGCGCGAGGCGTTCCCCGACGAGATCCCATTTCTAGAGGCGCTCGGAACAAAGTTCCTAACCGCTGCCCGCATCCTTCCGCTCGCGGCCGACGAAACCACTCTGCGCCTTGCTGTGGCGGACCCGCTGGACCTCGCGGCGGTGGAAGCGATCTCGCTCAAACTCGGCCGAACGGCTGAGCGGGCAATCGGACTGGGCACCGAGATCGAGGGGGCGCTCGAGCGGCTGACCGCCGAGACCGAGCCCCTTCAGGGGTCCGCGGAGGGCGCAGAGGAAGACACCCAGGCCGATATCGCGCGGCTGCGAGACCTCGCCTCAGAGGCGCCGGTGATCCGGCTCGTCAACCAAATCATCCGCCGGGCCGTCGAGGCGCGCGCCTCCGACATCCATCTCGAACCGGCGCCACAGTCGCTTCGGGTGCGCTACCGCATCGACGGCACGCTTCAGGAGGCCGACCCCCCGCCGGGTCATCTGCGCGCGGCCATCCTCAGCCGCGTCAAGATCATGGCCAAGCTCAACATCGCCGAGCAGCGGCTGCCTCAGGATGGGCGCATCCAGATCGCCATCGCCGGCCGGGAGATCGATCTGCGCGTCGCCACCATCCCAACCCTCGATGGCGAGGGGGCCGTCCTGCGTCTGCTCGACCGCTCGGGGCACGTGCTCGATTTCGACGGCCTGGGCTTCGATGCAGAGATCCAGGGCGCGCTCGAGGGCCTGATCGCCCGCCAAAACGGCATCCTTCTCGTCACCGGCCCGACAGGATCGGGCAAGACCACGAGCCTTTATGCCGTGCTCTCGCGCCTCAACGAAGGCACGCGCAAGATCGTCACGGTGGAGGACCCGGTCGAGTATCAGATCGCCGGCATCACCCAGATCCAGGTGAAGGCGCAGATCGGCTTGACCTTCGCCCACGGCCTGCGGGCGATCCTGCGCCAGGATCCAGATGTGATCATGATCGGCGAGATCCGCGACGCCGAGACAGCCGAGATCGCGGTGCAGGCCGCACTCACCGGGCATCTGGTCTTGGCGACACTGCACACCAACTCGGCCGCCGCCGCCATCGATCGGCTGCGCGATATGGGCGTCGCGGACTACCTCATCACGGCGACCTTGGCGGGGGCTGTCGCCCAGCGGTTGGTGCGTCGCCTCTGCCCGGCCTGTGCCGCGCCCGAAGAGCCGGCGCTCGTGGAGCGGGTCGCGCCGGGTTGGCCGCACGAGGGCTTTCGCCGGGCGGTCGGCTGCGGGCAATGCCGCGGGACCGGGTTTCGCGGGCGCACGAGTGTCCTCGAGGTGCTCACCGTCGATGCGGAGATCCGCCGCGCGATGCTCTCCCAGCGGGATCACCGGGCGATCGAGGCGATCGCCGTCGCGGCGGGCATGCGCCGGATGCAAACCCATGCGTTGATGAAGGCCGCCCGCGGGGAGACCACGCTCTCCGAAGTCCTCGCACTCGTGGCTGGGCTCTGAGGGACCATGCCGGTCTTCCACTATCGCGCGATCGACCAGAGCGGCGAGGTTGTGACCGGCATCCTCGACTGTCCGGACCGGGCCGCCGCGGCGAGCAGGCTTCAGGCGAGCGGCCATCTGCCAGTGCGCATCGAGGCCAAGCCCGAGCGCGGGCTCATGGCGCTTCTCAACACCGAGATCACCCCCCGCGACGCCCTCGCCGCGCGGGACCGGATGGCGTTCACCAGGGCGCTCGCGACGCTCACGGGCGCCGGCCTGCCGCTCGACCGGGCCCTCGAGATCGCCGCGGAATTGGGGGAGCGGTCCTCCGTCCGGGCGGTCTCGGGGCGCCTGCTCGACACGGTGCGCGAGGGATCAAGCTTCGCCGATGCGCTCGACCGGGAGAGCACTGGGTTCCCCCCCCTCTACCGGGCTGTGATCCGTGCCGGCGAAGCCGGGGCTGCGCTCGAGACGACGCTCGCACGCCTCGCCGACACCCTGGAGGCCCAGGCCAAGCAGGCCGGTGAACTCCGGTCGGCCCTGATCTACCCCGCCTTTCTCATCGTCACGGCAATCGGCTCCGTCGCGCTTCTGCTGGGCTATGTGGTGCCGTCCTTCGAGCCCTTGCTCGATGCGGCCGATGTGGATCCCCCCCCGATCACCGCCGTTGTCATCGCAGCGGGGCGCTTCGTCGAGACTTGGTGGGCGGTGATGCTCGCCGCGCTGGTCGGTCTCCTGGCCGCAGGGCGCATAGCCCTCCTATGGCCCGCCATCCGTCTCGCCTGGCACCGCGCGCTGCTGGACGTCCCGCTTCTCGGCAGCGTCTGGAAGAAGGCGGAGACCGCACGGCTCACGCGCCTGCTCGCAAGCCTCTTGGAGAACGGCCTCGCTCTGCCCACGGCGCTGCGCCACGCACAAGCCGCCCTGGCCAATCGCGCCGTCGCCGCCGAGATCGCTCGGGTGATCCCTGAGGTCGAAGCCGGACGCGGCCTGTCCCTGCCGCTTCAGGAGGGCGCGGTCCTGCCACCGCTCGCGCGCCAGCTGATCCGGGTGGGCGAGGAATCGGGGCAGTTGACCGAAATGCTCGCCCGCACCGCCGGGATCTTCGAAGAGGAGAGCCGCCGCGCCGTGGCGCAGGCGCTCTCGATCCTCACCCCAGCGCTCACACTTCTGATGGGGGTGCTGATCGCGGTGATCATATCGTCTATCCTGTTTGCGCTCTTCACGATCAACGAGCTCGCCATCTGAGGGAGGCCCCCATGCCCGACGCCCCGAGCCCGACGCGCCCCGAGCGCCTGCCGCGCGATGCTGGGCTCACGCTCCTCGAACTCCTGGTGGTGATCACCATCCTCACGCTTCTGGCGGTGGCGATCGGTACAGTCGCGCTCAACTACCTCGGCGGGGCACGGGCCGATGCGGCCCGGCTGCAGATGGATCAGATCGCCACCGGGCTCGATCTCTACCGCCTCGACCAAGGGCGCTATCCGACGCAGGCCGAGGGGCTCGAGGCGCTCATAACCCGCCCGGCTGGTGTCGAGACCTGGAAGGGACCGTATCTGCGCAAACCAGAGGCGCTGACCGATCCTTGGGGGGAGCCCTTCGCCTACGAGGTTCCCGGGCCCGATGGCGCACCTTACGCACTTCTCACCTTCGGCGCGGACAAAGCGCCAGGTGGCGCGGATGATGCGGCCGACCTCCGGCTCTGACCCGCACGGCGCGGCCGGCCTCACGCTGCTCGAACTGCTGGTGGTCATGGCGCTCCTCGGGATCCTCATGGTCGCCAGCGCGGGATTTCTGGCGAGCGGTCCGCCACGGCTGGAGGCGGGGGTTCGGGAGGTCCGGGCCGCCTTGGTAGAGACCCGAGCGGAAGCCCTGCGCCGTGGCCGCCCCATGATGCTGAGGATCGACAATGAGGCGGGGCACCTTCTCGGGCCCTTCGGCCAACGCGCCTTGCCCCTGGGGATCGGCGCCCAGATCTTGCCGAACGCTCCCCCGCGCCCAGGAGACGCCCCGAAGATCGTCTTCTTCCCCGATGGCAGTGCGAGCGGCGGGCGGATCGCGCTGAGCGACGGGAGCGAGCGGGCGGTGATCACCGTTGCCTGGCTCACCGGTGCGGTGACCCAACAGCACGACGCCTCCGCCGATGACTGAGCGCCGCAGGAGCGGGACGGCCGGGTTCACTCTCCTGGAGGTGATGGTCGCTTTCGTCATCGTCAGCCTTGTGCTCGGGGGAGCCTATGCCGCGATGACGAGCGCGACCAGGGCGACGCTCCGGGCTGACATGGCACTCGCGGCGCTTACCCGGGCCGAAGGGGCGCTCGCTCGCATCGGCGCCGACATCCCCGCGGTTCCGGGCAGCCAGCGCCTTGAGGAAGACGGCTGGGATATCCTCGTGGAGATCTCGACCCACCCCGCCTCGGAGCCCGCGCTCGGCCTTGCCCTCGTCGAGGTGGCGGTGACGCTCAGCCGCGACGGTTCGAGCGCCACCCGCCTTTCCTCGCTCCGGTTGGTGGCGCCGCCATGAGCCGACGCGCGCCTCGCGACGCGGGCCTCACGCTTCTGGAGCTCCTGGTTGCCCTGACCCTCCTTGGCCTGATCGGGGTGATGGTGGCCGGCGGGGTGCGCTTCGGGGTGGCCGTCTGGGACCGGGGCAGCGCGCGTGCGTCGGAGACGGTCGAGACCCGGGTCGCCCTCACCGCCATCCGCCGCCTGCTCGCGGCCGCCGAGCCTGTGCGCTTCCGCGATGGCACCCGAGACCCGCCGGTGGCATTCGACGGCCGCCCAGACAGCATCGACTGGGTCGGCGCCATGCCCGCGCGCATCGCCCCCCCAGGCGAGCACCGACTGACCCTCGCCCTCGAGGATGGCACTCTGGTCCTGCGCCATGCGGCCCTCGATGACCGCGCCCAAGCGCTGCCTGCGACCGCGACCCGCGCGCCTCTGCTGGGAGAGGTTGCAGCCGTCGCCCTCCGCTATTACGGGGAAGACGCAGCAGGGGTTCCGGGGTGGCAGCCGAGCTGGCGCGGCCGGACCACCCTGCCCGAGCTCGTAGCGCTGAGGATCGAGCGCGCAGGGCCAGGCGACACAGCGCGCCCAATCGCCGTCATCGTGCGCCTCGCCGCCGCCTCGAGCTTGCGCTGAAAGGAGACGCCGCATGGAGGGCCTCAGCCGCTTCCTCGCCTGGTGGCAGAGCGAGCTCACCGGGATGGTGCCGACGGGGGTCTGGCGCGCCGTGTCGGGCGATCGCCCGGTCCTCGCGATTGCCCCCGGTGCGTCTGGACTCGAGGTGACGATCCATCGGCGAGGCAAGCCACCGGCGGCGCTCGGTCGCTTCGACGCGCTCTCGCCACCGCGCCGCCAGCGCCTTCGTCGCGACGTGCGCCGCAGCCATCTAAAAGCGGTGCTCGTCCTGCCCGAACGCCGTGTGATCCGCCGTCGCCTGCGCTTGCCGGCGGCAGCGGAAGCCAACCTCGCCGAGGTTATCGAGTTTGAATTGGAGAGGCTCACCCCGTTTCGCCCCGATGAGCTTTACCGCGCATGGCACATCGCCGAGCGTCGCCCCGAGGCAGGGCAGATCGAGCTCGACCTTGTCCTCGCACCGCAGTCGGAGATCCAATCGGCCGAGACGGCAGCGTCCGCGGCCGGCTTGACCCCAGTGGCCCGGATCGATGTGAGCGCGACAGACGGGACCCCGGCCGGCATAATCCTCGCCCCGAGTGGCGTCGGGCCGAGACCGCAGTCCGCCGCGCATCTGACGGCCGGCCTTGTCGCAGCGATCGCAGCCCTTGCCGGCGCCTGGGTTTGGCTGGAGAGTGATCGTCGGCATCGCGAAGCCGAGGCGCTGGCCGATGCGCTGTTCCAGTCCCGCCGCATGGCCGCCTCGCTCGGCAGCGCAACACCGCTCGATACCGACGACGCAGCCCTTGCCGCCTATCGACTGAAACAGGCAAGCCCAATGGTGGTGGAGTTGCTGGCCCGCGTGACCCAGACATTGCCGGACGGCACCTGGCTCGAGAGCCTAAGCTACGCGGACGGGCGGCTGAGCCTCGCCGGGACCTCCGACCGCGCGAGCGCGCTGCCAGGTCTCTTCTCCGAGAATCCCCGCTTCGAGGCCCCCCGCTTCAACGCGCCCATCACGCGCCAGGCGGATGGGGAGCGTTTTTTGCTGCAAGTCCGCCTCGCGGGGCCGTCCGAGATCGTGGAGGCATCTCGATGAAGCGGCTGCTCTCGCGCCTTGCAGCCGTGGGGCTGCTCGGGCTGGTGCTCGCCGCGGCGGTTTTTGGGGTGGTGCGCCCCACCCTCGCCCATCTCGACGGGCTCGAGCAACGGATCGCAGACCTAAAGGCGCAGCTCCAAGGCTTTCGGGACCGTCTCGCCACAACCGAGCGCCGCGCCGAAATCGAGGTCGCCGACAAAGCTCTGCTGACAGGTAACGATCCCGCCCTCGCCGCGGCGGCGCTGCAGACCCAGCTTCGCGAGGCCGCAGAGGCCGCCGGCGCAGATCTCCGCAGCGTCACCGTCGAGCGCAGCCTTCCCGCCGCTCCCGGGCTGCTCGGCGTGCCGGTGACCGGGGTTCTGGAGGGGGATGTCTCTGCGCTTCAAGCGCTTCTGTATCGCCTGGAGACGGGCGACCCTTACGTGGTGATCGCGCGCCTCGACGCCAGGCGTGCCCGACGCAGCCCAGGCCCTGAGGAGAGGGCACCGCGCCTGGTCATCTCCCTGCGGCTGACAGGCTACATCGCGGCGGCGGGTGAATGATCGTTCCCGCCGCCTCTCCTCCGGGCTATTCTGCGCCCATGCAAAGCAGGTCGGATCGGTGACAGGGACAGCGCTCAATCTTGTCCTCGCGGTTGTGGCGGCAGGGCTCGGCATCGCCCTGGCCCTGAGCCAAGGCGCCCGACAACCGATGACCGTGCCGCGGCTTGAGCTCGGCGCAGTCGAGATCGAGCGGAAACGCGTCGCGATCGCCAGGCCACCCATCGCCGGTTTCGCTGAAATCTCCGACCGACCGCTCTTTTCGGAGACGCGCCGACCGCCGACCGCAACCACCGAGGCTGCGACCCCGGTCCGTCTCGCCCCACCGCCATTCCAGCTCATGGGGCTCGCGCTCGCCGGGGAAACGCGGCGTGCCCTCATCGAGACGCCCAAACTCGGGACGGTGCTCGCGCGCATCGGCGAGGAGATCGGCGGCTGGGAGGTCGTTGCGATCGAGACCAGCCGGATCGTACTTTCCAAGGCCGGCCACAGTGTCGTGTTGCACCTCGACGACCAGACAATAACCGGTGGTGCGCCAATTGCGGGAGCGGCTGCACCCGCCTTGGCACCCCGGACGCGCGCTGTCCGCCCCGGCCGCAGATCCTCATCCGCGGCCTCGCGCACCCTGCCGTCCATTGTTCAGGACTTCGACATTGATGATTGAGCAGCGCTTCGCTAGTGAGCCGGATCAGGTGCAACGGGTCCTGGGGCGGGAAAGTGCGGAAATCGGCGCAGGCAATCCTCGGTCTGGCCCTGCTCCTGGTGGGCTGTGGCGACCGTCCGCGCGACCGCTTCGGCGGCGACCTGCCCCTGGCCCCGTCAAACTTGGCGGCGCCGCAGTTGGCCGGGGCCGGGGGGGCGGCCGCGAGCCCCGCCCCCCACGCCCAGCCACCCCCCCC
>JBHJGY010000094.1:0-21730 GCA_050331335.1 Pikeienuella sp. | reverse complement strand
GCCGAAATACCTTTCGAAACGATCCGCGATTTTGTGTTCTTACCAAGATGGATCATCTTGGTCCCGGTGTCGGCTTGTTGGGCGTTGTTGGCGATAGCAATCGAGTAGAACTCGCCTTGGGCGTCCTCCCCGCGGAGGATGCAGGACGGATACTTCCATGTGATCGCCGAACCGGTTTCGACCTGCGTCCAAGACACTTTCGAGCGCGCGCCCCGGCAATCCGCACGCTTGGTGACAAAGTTGTAGATCCCGCCTTTGCCATCCTCGTCGCCAGGATACCAGTTCTGTACCGTCGAATATTTGATCTCCGCGTCGTCAAGCGCGATCAACTCGACGCAAGCCGCATGGAGCTGGTTGTCGTCGCGCATCGGCGCGGTGCAGCCCTCAAGATAAGAGACATAAGACCCCTTATCCGCAATGATCAGCGTCCGTTCGAACTGACCGGTGTTTTCTGCGTTAATCCGGAAATATGTGCTCAGCTCCATCGGGCAGCGCACCCCCTCAGGGATGTAGACGAACGATCCGTCAGAGAACACTGCCGCGTTGAGTGTCGCAAATTTGTTATCGGTCGCGGGAATAACCGTGCCCAGATATTTACGGACCAGCTCAGGATGATCTTGGAGAGCCTCCGAGATCGAACAGAAGATGATCCCGTGCTTGGCCAACTCATCCTTAAAGGTGGTGCCGACGGAAACCGAGTCGAACACCGCATCCACGGCGACCCGGCGGCCCTCTGCGGCAGCCTTGCCCGCGCCTTCGACCCCGGCAAGGATCTCCTGCTCGCGCAGCGGGATCCCCAACTTGGTGTAGGTCTCGAGAAGTTTCGGATCAACCTCGTCCAAAGACTTCGGCTTTTCCTTAAATGATGCGGGCTGAGCATAATAATATTGCTCTTGATAATCGATCGGCTTGATCTCAAGCAGCGCCCAATCCGGTTCCGGCATCTCCAGCCAACGACGGTAGGCCGCCAGACGCCACTCCAACATCCACTCTGGTTCGTTCTTCTTTTCGGAGATCATCCGCACGATGTTTTCGTCGAGACCTTTGGGGGCGTATTCCATCTCGACTTCGGTTTCCCAGCCATGCTTGTACTTGGCTGTGGCCTTGACCGCGTCGACGGTCTCCTGGTCGACACCGTCTTTGACGTTCACATCCATCGCGGACATCTCGGTCTCCTTTTGGTCAAGCCGCCCTGGCGCGGCGTTTTCTGTAGGCCTGCGTCCAGGCATTGGCGAAGGCCAGCACCTCCGCCTCGGTCGTCGTCGGTCCCATCGAGACGCGGAGCGCGGAGCCCGCGGTCTCTGCGTCGAAGCCCATCGCCCGAAGCACCCGGCTCTCGCGCATTTTGCCCGAGCTGCAGGCGCTGCCTGAACTCACGGCAAAACCGGCGAGGTCCATCTGCATCACCTGTGTTTCGCCTTTCCATCCAGGCACCGCGAAGCACGAGGTGTTGGGCACTCTCGGACTTTCCTGACCAAAAAAGATGGTTTCTGGCGCCGCTGCGGCAAGGGCGTCCTCTAGAATGTTTCTAAGTTTTTCCACCCGCGCCCAGACGCCCGCCTCGAGATCGCGCTGCGCCGCCTCCGCCGCGGCCCCGAACCCCGCGATCGCCAGCACGTTCTCGGTGCCGGAGCGCTGGCCGCGCTCCTGCCCGCCGCCGCTCATATTGGCATCGAGCGCTTCGTTTGCGGGATGGAGCAGGGCGCCCACGCCTTTCGGCCCGCCGAACTTGTGGCCCGAGATCAGCGCGTAATCCATCTCCTCGGCCTTATAAGCCCAGGGCACCTTGCCGACGGCCTGGACGGCGTCGACGAGGTTGATCCGGGGCTCTGCCGGTGGCTGCATCACGCCAGTCTCGGAATTCGCGGCTTGCCGAGCCAGCGAGCCGATCACGTGACCCTCTTGGAGAGCAGGTGTCCGAAGAACCTGAACGATGCCGTCTCGGCCGACCTCAAGGAATTCCGTGCCGCGAAACTTGGTGAAGGAGTTCAGACCTAAATCCGCCACCTGCCGGCGCACGCAATCGTGCTCGACATCGGCAAAAAACACCGTCTTCATGAGGAAGAACGCGTGATTGGCCCCCTCGGTCGCCCCAGAATTGAAAAGAACCTGCTCTGGGGCGCAGCCCACGAGGCGGGCTACCTGCCCGCGGGCGCGCTCGACAATGGCCCGGCTCGCCCGACCCTCGGCATGGACTGAGGACGGGTTGCCGACGGCGTCAATCGCCTCGAGCATCGCCGCACGTGCCTCCGGGCGAAGCGGGGCGGTTGCGTTCCAGTCGAGATAAATGCGCCGGCCCGCGAGCCCGATCATACCTGTGCCCGGGAGGGCTCGGCAAACGGCGTGTCCTCCTCGATGAATGCCGTAAAATCGGGCACCGCGGGGCAGGGGGACATCCGGTCGGCGACCACGTCGTGGATGGAGATCTTCGACAGGAAGACATGCACATGCGCCGAGAGTTGTTCCCAAAGCCCATGGGTCAGACAGGCCTCTTTCGACTTGCCGCAGCCCAGGCCGTCCTCGTACTTCCCGTTGCAGCCCATGGCGTTGAGCCGCTCGTCGACCGCAACCATCACCTCGGCAATCGAGATGCTGCGCGGGTCGCGCGCCAGCCGATAGCCGCCACCGGGGCCGCGGATCGAGGTTACGAGATCGGCCCGGCGCAGGCGCACGAACAGCTGCTCCAGATACGCCACCGAAAGATCCTGGCGCTCGGCGATATCTCCCAGCGGCACCGGGCTTGCGCCCGCTCCGAAACCGCTGTTCAGCGCGATATCTGCGAGCGCGGTGACCGCATAGCGTCCCTTGGTGCTTAGCTTCATCGCCGCGTCCTCGCCGCTTTGCCGCCGGCTGCCCCATGACGTGCCGACATGCCGCTGCACGATTGACCTTGACAGCCGCTTTAGGATACCCCGCAACCCGGGCGAAGTAAAACAAATCTCTTAGAATGGTTCTAGAGAGTCCCAGTGCCGGGGTCAAGCATCCCGGTTCCGCCTGGTCTGTCCTAGACACGGAGCGAAGCGCATGCCTGAGGTGATATTCCCTGGCCCCGACGGCCGACTCGAGGGCCGCTACCATCCGAGCACCACGAAGAACGCGCCGATCGCGCTGATCCTGCACCCCCACCCGCAATACGGCGGCAACATGAACAATCGGGTGACCTATGCGCTGCATTACGCGTTTCGGGATCTGGGCTTCACCGTCATGCGGTTCAATTTCAGAGGCGTCGGGCGCAGCCAGGGCAGCTTCGACCAAGGCCAGGGCGAGCTTTCAGACGCGGCGTCCGCGCTCGACTATCTTCAGCTTTACAACCCCAATGCGCGTGGCTGCTGGGTGGCGGGGTTCTCCTTCGGCGCTTGGATCGGGATGCAGCTCTTGATGCGCCGGCCGGAGATTTCCGGGTTCATTTCGGTCGCGCCGCCAGCCAACATGTACGACTTCTCGTTCCTCGCGCCTTGCCCCTCCTCGGGCCTGATCCTCAATGGCGAAGCGGACCGGATCGTGCCGATGCCCGATGTCGAAAGCCTGGTTGCCAAGCTTCAGGCGCAAAAGGGGATCACCATCACGCACACCACCGTGCCCGAGGCCAACCATTTCTTCGAGAAGGGCATGGAAGAGATGGTCGATATCGTGTAGGGCTATGTCCATGCGCGGCTCAAAGAGGGTGGGCGCTGACCCCCGAAGCCAGCGGTGGCGCGCGGTTGACGTCCCCTCAACGCGCTTTGAGCGCGCGTGATCGGCGGCCTCGGTAGGATACAGTCAGAGACAGCCTCAGGAGGACCTCAGATGACCGGACCGACCCGCCGCGCCCTTCTCATCGCCGCTGCCGCCTCGCCGATCGTGCCCGGCATGCTCGTGCTCGGACGCGATGCCTGGGCCAAGGCACCAGAGATCTACACCGCACCGGGTTCCGATCTCGGCGCCGGCGGCTATGACGTGATCGCCTATTTCGACGAGGGCCGTGCCCTGCGGGGCCGGGAGGATCTCGCGGCCGAGCATAAGGGGGCGCGGTGGCTTTTCGCTTCGGAAGCGCATCGGGCTGCCTTTCTGATCGATCCGGAGGCTTACCTGCCCCAGTTCGGCGGGCATTGTTCCTGGGCGGTCAGCCGTGGTTACACGGCGAAGGGGGACCCCGAGGCTTGGCGCGTGGTCGATGGCAAGCTCTACCTCAACTTCAACAAGCGGGTCCGCGCGCGGTGGGATGAGGACCGACCCGGCAACATCGCCAAGGGCGAAGCCAACTGGCCCGGGCTCCGGGCGGACTGACCCTGACCTCGGCGCTGGCCCTTTGCCGCGCCAGGCCGATCGGCGCCAGAACGGTCAGGTCCGGGCCCCCCGAAATCTCACTTGGGCGTCGGCGGGTCCGACCGTCGGCCGCCCGAAATCGGGACCGGGCAGCCCGTGGTCGTGGGAAACGAGGTCGGCAGGCCGCGAAGTGCCCTTACGGCTAGAAGGGCGAAGGCCTGCGCCTCGATCATGTCGCCGTCCAGACCGATGGCTTCCATCGGTTCCACTTCACAGGGCAAGAGCGTGGCGAGCTGGTTCATCAGCGTGGGGTTCTTGCGCCCGCCGCCGCAGACCAGGACCCGCGTCGGACGTCCCGGCAGATGCCCCATGGCCCGAGCCGCACAGGCGGCCGTGAAACGGGTGAGCACCGCCGCCCCGTCTGCTGCCGAGAGCGGCGCGACGATCTCTTTTAGGCGGGCGAAGGCGTTGCGGTCGAGTGACTTGGGCGGCGGCCGGCCGAGATAGTCGGCGACGAAATTCGTCTCCAACGACACCGCATCGGCCCGGCCAAGCGCCGCGGTGGCGCCGCCGAGGTCGAGTGGGCGCCCGGTGTGCTGGCGCATCCAGTCGTCGACCAAGGCGTTGCCCGGCCCGGTGTCGAAGGCGAGCAGCGCACCCGCTGCCTCGGGTCCGTCGGCCCGAGGGTCCACCCAGGTGATGTTGGCCACACCGCCGATGTTGAGGAAGGCGACGGGCGCGCTGAGTCCCAGATATTTGGCCACGGCCCAGTGGAAGACGGGCGCAAGCGGCGCGCCTTGTCCGCCAGCGGCAATGTCAGGGCTGCGGAAATCCCAAACCACCGGGCGGTTGAGCGCGGCGGCGAGCCTGGCGCCCGATCCGATCTGCCAAGTCCAGCCCTTCTCCGGGTAGTGCGCCACGGTTTGCCCCGGAAAAGCAACCAGCGCCGGCAGCAACTCGGACCCAGACAGCAGATCGACCACCGCTCGGGCGTGCAGCCGCACGACCTCTGCTTCGGCCTCTGCGAGCCGAGCGCGGTCTTCGGGTCGGGCCGCCTTCGCGTGGCGCAGCGGATCCTCCATCACCGCCGGCAGCGCCCGCAGCGCCACCCGCTCATAGGCCGCGAAGGCCGTGGGGCCGAACTCGGCGATCGTCTCTCCGTCGGTCAGGAGCATGGCCGCGTCGACGCCGTCCATCGAGGTCCCCGACATGAGCCCCAAAGCCCAGACCGGTCCGTCGCGCCACTGCCCCGCCATCTTTCCTCCCACGCGCCACCCCTGTAAGGCAGGCGCAGCATAGGAGGGCGCGCCATGAGCTACCAGCCGAAGTCCGAATTTCTACGCGTGATGACCGCGCGCGGATACATGGCCGATTGCACGGATCTTCAGGGCCTCGACGAGGCGCTGCTCGCGGGCCCGGTGACCGCTTATATCGGCTACGACTGCACGGGACCGTCGCTGCATGTGGGTTCTCTGGTCTCGATCATGATGATGCGCTGGTTCCAGAAGACCGGCAACCGCCCCGTCGTCCTGATGGGCGGCGGAACCACGAAGATCGGCGATCCCTCCGGCAAGGACGAGAGCCGTCAGTTGCTCACAGACGATAAGATCGCGGCAAATATGGCCAGCATCCGTGAGGTCTTCGCAACATATCTCGATTTCGAGGAGGCGGGTGGCTCTGCGGTAATGCGCAACAATGCCGACTGGCTGGACGGGCTCGGCTACATCCCTTTCCTGCGCGACTATGGTCGCCACTTCACGGTCAACCGGATGCTGACCTTCGACAGCGTGCGCACCCGGCTCGACCGAGAACAGCCGCTGACCTTCCTGGAGTTCAACTACATGTTGCTTCAGGCGTATGATTTTCTGGAGCTCTACCGCCGCGAAGGGTGCCGGCTTCAAATGGGCGGCTCGGACCAGTGGGGCAACATCGTCAATGGGATCGATCTTACCCGGCGGATCGAAGGCGGCGAGGTGTTCGGGCTCACCTGTCCGCTGATCACGACGGCCGATGGCAAGAAAATGGGTAAGACGGCGCAGGGCGCGATGTGGCTGAGAGCCGATATGCTCAGCCCTTACGACTTCTGGCAGTTCTGGCGGAACACGCAAGACGCGGATGTGGGTCGGTTCCTGCGGCTCTTCAGCGAACTGCCCTTGGAGGAGATCGCCCGGCTGGAGGCTCTGGAAGGGGCCGAGATCAACGTGGCCAAAGTGGCGCTGGCCAATGCGGTCACCGCGCTCGCGCATGGGGGCGAAGCCGCTGCGGCAGCGGAACGCACGGCGCGCGAGACATTCGAGGCCGGCGGGGCGGGGGCCGATCTGCCGACCGTGACGCTGGCCCGCGACGAGGTGGCGGGGCACGGCATTCCGCTTGTGCAACTGCTGGTGCGGGCGGGCCTCGTCGGCTCCGGCAAGGAGGCCAAGCGCTTGATTGCCGAGGGCGGTGCGCGGGTTGATGACGAGGCCGTGCGCGATCAGGCCCTGGTGCTGTCGGCGGCTCGATTTGCGGCGCCCTTGAAGCTGTCTGCTGGTAAGAAGCGCCATGCGCTGGCCAAGCTCGCCGACGAGTAAGACGGGCGGCGCGCGCGAGGCGTGCCCCACGCCGCGGCAAGCTTACCCGGTTTGCGCCCGCGCTTGGGCAATCAACGCGCGGACCAGCGGCCCGATCCGCGCGACGATCTCGTCGACGCCCAGCGCATTTGGGTGGATCGCGTCGTCCTGCCAGAATGTCGGGTCGCCATCGACCCCTTCTAGGAAATAGGGGTACAGCAAGGCGCCGTGGCGCTCGGCGATCCGGGCGTAGAGGCCGTCAAAGCGGGCCTTGTATTCTGCGCCGTAGTTGCCCGGCGCGCGCATCCCGGCGAGCAGCACCGGAAGCCCGAGCGCCCGCGCCTGGGCAACGAGGCTGTCGAGATTGGCCTCAGTAGCGGCCGGATCGAAGCCGCGCAGCAGATCGTTGCCGCCGAGCACCACGATCAGCGCATCCGCGCCGTCGCCCAGCGACCAGGCGAGCCGCGCCTGACCGCCTGCACTCGTATCCCCCGAGACGCCCGCATTGATCACGGTCACCGCTTCGCCCTGCATCTCGAGCCAAGCCTGCAGCTGGGGGACGAAGCCGTCCCCCTGCTCGAGCCCATAGCCATGGACCAAGCTGTCGCCCAACGCCACAATCCGCACCGGCTCCTCCGCGCGGACGGGCAAAGCCAGGACGCCCAGCATGAGCGGCAGAGCGAGGCCCAACGCCCGGCGCCGCTGCCGCTTGTCCGCCTGGTCCGCGAGGCCATATCGAGGGGCGATTTCGCAATCGAGGAGACCTCCCATGGCCGAGCCGATCATTCGCATAGCTGATCTCACGCTCTCGCTCGCGAGCCGGGCCGGCCAAGTGGACATCCTCAGAGGCATCGACCTGTCGGTCGAGCGCGGCGCATCGGTCGGCGTGATCGGTCCCAGCGGCTCAGGCAAGTCCTCTCTCCTTATGGTTCTGGGCGGCCTCGAGCGGGCGAGCGCCGGCACGGTCTCGGTTCTCGGGCGCGACCTCACCGCACTTGGCGAGGACGCCTTGGCGCGTTTTCGCCGCCATCATATGGGCGTGGTCTTCCAGTCCTTCCACTTGATCCCGACGATGAGCGCTCTGGAGAACGTCGCCGTGCCGCTGGAGCTCGCGGGCCGCGGAGATGCGTTTGACCGTGCCGCCGAGGAGCTTGCAGCGGTGGGGCTCGCAGGGCGGGCGGATCATTATCCGGCCCAGCTCTCTGGGGGCGAGCAACAGCGCGTGGCCCTGGCCAGGGCGGTCGCGCCGCGGCCGGAGATCCTGCTGGCCGACGAGCCCACCGGCAATCTCGACGAAACCACGGGCCGGGCGATTTCGGATCTGCTGTTCGAGCTGCAGCACCGCGACGGCGCCACGCTCGTGATCGTCACCCATTCGCCGGAGCTTGCCGAGCGCTGCGACCGGGTGGTGGCCATGCGCGACGGCCGGCTCGCCGGCGAGCATACCGGCCATGCCCGGGTGGAGGCAGCTGAATGAGCCCGATTATCGCCAAGTTCCGCCTGGCCTGGGTGTTTGCGCTGCGCGAGCTGCGCGGCGGGCTCAAGGGGTTTCGGATCTTCCTCGCCTGTCTGGCGCTGGGGGTGGGGGCCGTCGCGGCGGTTGGCTCGGTGCGCATGGCGATCACCGAGGGGCTCGCGCAGGAGGGCCGGGCCATTCTGGGCGGTGATGCGGAGATAACGACGACCTACCGCCGGGCCACGGTGGCGGAGCTGGATTGGATGCGCGCGCGGGCGGGCGCGCTCTCGGAGGTGGCCGATTTCCGCTCGATGGTGGTCGCCGATGGGCCCGAGGGTCCGGAGCGCGCCCTCACCCAGGTCAAGGGCGTCGACGGGCTTTATCCCTTGGTCGGCGAGATCCTGCTCGAACCCGCGATGCCCCTGGCCGAGGCGTTGGCGGTCCGCGAGGGTCGGCCGGGGGTCGTCATGGAGCCGGTGCTCATCGAGCGTTTGGGCCTTGCTCTCGGCGACGAGGTGCGTTTGGGGACTGCGACCTTCCGGCTTGCGGCTGCGATCGCGCGGGAGCCTGACCGTGCGTCCGGCGGCTTCGCCTTTGGGCCGCGCAGCATGGTGGGCCTCGCGGGGCTCGAAGCGAGCGGCTTGCTCGCCCCCGGCACGCTGTTCGAGATGCGCTACCGCTTGACGCTGCCGGAGACGGCGGACCCCGCGGCAGTATCGGCAGAGCTCGCCGCGGCGTTCCCGCAGGCGGGGCTGCGATGGCGCGACCGACGGGCCGCGGCCCCCGGGGTGCAGCGCTTCGTTGACCGGATCGGGGCGTTTCTCGTGCTTGTGGGGCTCGCCGCGTTGGCGGTCGGCGGGCTCGGGGTTTCGGCGGCGGTGCGCGCTTATCTCGACGAGAAACGCGACACGATCGCCACGCTCAAGACCCTCGGAGCGGTCTCCGGCGAGGTGGTGACCATCTACCTGATGCAGATCGCCCTGCTCACCGGTCTGGGAATTGCGATCGGTCTGGCCATCGGGGCCGGCCTGCCGCTTCTGCTCGGGCCACTGATCTCCGAGCGGTTGCCGGTGCCCGCCCTGTTCGACGTCTACCTGGCGCCTGTGGCCGAGGCGACGCTTTATGGGGTCCTGACCGCGCTGTTATTCGCGCTTTGGCCGCTCGCGCGGGCCCGCGAGATCCGCCCCGCCGCATTGTTTCGCGAGATCGTGACCGCCCGCGCGGTGCGCCCCGCGGTTGGTTACCTCGCCGCCATTGGCGTCACCGGGGGGCTGCTCGCGTTGGCCGCAGTGGTGCTCTCCGGGGCGCCGCTGCTTGCCGCGTGGATGGTGGGCGGCGTCCTGGCGGCGCTGGTGATGCTGTATCTCTCTGCACGGGCGGTGCGCGGTTTGGCCGGGTGGCTCGCCCATACATCGCTCGTGCGGGGCCGCCCAGGTCTGCGGCTCGCCCTCACCGCGGTCGCGGGACCAGGGGGCGATACCGCCGGGACCGTGCTCTCGCTCGGCCTGGGGCTCACGGTTCTTGCCGCCATCGGACAGGTCGACCACAACCTGAGAGGCTTGGTGGACGACGAACTGCCGGACCGGGCGCCCGCTTTCTTCTTCATCGACATCCAGAACGCTCAGCTGCCGGCGTTCCTTCAGATCCTTGAGCGCATCGACGGCGTCGAAAGCGTCGAGACCGCGCCAATGCTTCGGGGGGTCGTAACGCAGCTAAACGGGGTGCCTGCGCAGCGGGCCGAGATCGACCCCGAAGGTGCCTGGATTCTCCGCGGCGATCGTGGGGTGAGCTATGCGGCCACGCCGCCCGAGGGGACCGAGCTGCTCGCTGGCGATTGGTGGCCGGCCGAGCATAACGGGCCGCCCCTCGTGTCGTTCTCTGCCGAGCATGCGGCCGAGTTGCGTTTGGAGATCGGTGACACGCTGTCGGTAAATGTAATGGGGCGCGAGGTGACCGCGGAAGTCGCGAGCCTGCGCCGGGTCGAGTTCCGCGATATGGGGATCAATTTTCTTATGGTGTTTTCCCCCGACGTCTTCAGGGGCGCGCCGCATACCCATATCGCGACCGTGTATGCGCAGCCGCAGGCCGAGGCGGCACTTCTGCGCGAGGTTGGCAACGGGCTCGCCAATGTAACCGCGATCCGGGTGCGCGATGCGATCGATCGGGTGTCCGACGGGCTCGGCCAGATCGCAGCCGCGGCGCGCTGGGCGGCCGCGGCGACGCTGGTGACCGGTGCGGTGGTCTTGATTGGCGCGGCAGCGGCTGGGGCGAGGCGCAGGGCCTATGAGGCGGCGATTCTGAAATGCGTCGGTGCCGAGCGGACCCGCATCCTAGGCTCCTTCGCCTTGCGCTCTGCCCTGACCGGGCTGTCGGCTGGAATTGTGGCGATTGTCTTCGGCATGGTCGCGGGGTGGGGCGTTGTTACGGAAGTCTTCGAGGCAGCCTACGAGGTCGACTGGGTGTCTGCGTTGGGCCTCGTTGTCGGGGGCGCGTCGGCCAGTCTGATCGCTGGGCTCGTCTTCGCCGGCCGAGAGCTCGGGACACCGCCAGCGCGGATCCTTCGTGCCAGGGCTTGAGGGGGCGTTGCCCGCCCGGACCGGGCCTCGGCGTCAGACCAGATCGCGCAGCGACCGGCGCATGATCTTGCCGGTCGCCGTTGTCGGCATCGCTTCGAGAAAGCGGACCTGGCGCGGCGCGAGATGGGGACTGAGGCGCAGCTTTACATGGGCGATCAGGCTCGCCGCCAACGCATCGCCTGCGACATGCCCTGGCGCGAGTGTGACGAAGGCCGCGACCGCCTCCGTGCGGACCGGGTCTGGAATGCCGATGACCGCCGCCATTTCAACCGCCGGGTGGCCCGTTAAGCAGTCCTCGATCTCGCTCGGTCCGATCCGGTAGCCGGAGGAGGTGATCACGTCGTCCGAACGGCTGGCAAACCGCAGATAACCGGCTGTGTCCATCACCCCTTCGTCGCCGGTTAGCATCCAGGGGCCGGCGAACTTCTCCTGGGTCTTCTCAGGGCGGTTCCAGTAGCCCAGGAACATTGCCGCATCGCCCCGCCGAACGGCGATCTCGCCCATGTCGCCCGCCGGCCTGGGGGTGCCGTCAAGTCCGAGCACCGCCACCTCGCTTCCCGGAAACGCCTTGCCCATCCAGCCGGGGCGTACCGGAAGGCGCGACGCGCAGTTGCCCGCGACCATGTTGCATTCGGTTTGCCCGTAGAACTCGTTGATGGTCAGCCCGAACACCGCGCGGCCCCAGTCGAGAAGCTCGGCCCCGAGAGCCTCGCCGGCCGAGGCGATCGAGCGCAGCGCCGGCGGTTCTCCGCCCTGGCCCGCGGCGCGCATCAGCTTCAACGCGGTCGGGGGCAGGAAGACGTTGCGGACCTCCCAACGCGTCATGAGCCACAGCGCGCGCTCTGGGTCGAAGCGCTCCAGGCGATGGGAGACCAGCGGCACGCCGAGCTTGAGCGCCGGCATCGCGACGTTGCAGAGCCCACCCATCCAGGCCCAGTCCGCCGGGGTCCAGAACCGGTCGCCGGCCTGGGGGCAGATCTCGTGGGTGAGTTGCACGCCCGGCAGATGGCCAAGCAGCACCCGATGCGCATGGAGCGCCCCTTTTGGCGGGCCAGTTGTCCCGGAGGTGTAGGAGATGAAGGCGGGGGTCTCGGCATCGGTCGGGACAGGCACTTGGCTGTCGCTGGCGCGGGCGAGCAATGGCGCCAACGCTTCCGCCGCCGCCGCCTCCGGCTCGATATCGGCCGAGTTCCCCGCCGCAGGCTCCCCGGTGCAGAGCACGGTTTCGAGCGCGGGGAGCTGGTCCCTTATCTCGACGATCTTCGAAAGGTTTGCGCGGTCGGTCACCAGCAGGCGCGTACCCGAATCGGCCAAGCGGAAGGCGAGCCCCTCCGGTCCGAAGAGGGTGAAGAGCGGGACGACGATCGCCCCCAGACGGTAGGCCGCGAGATGCGTAAGAAGCGCCTCGGGCGACTGCGCGAGCAACACCGCCACCCGGTCGCCGCGTGCGACGCCTCGGGCCGTGAAAAGATTGGCAAGGCGGGCGGATGCCCGGTCGAGCGCCCCGAAGCGCCAGGCCTGGGCCGCGCCGTCGGCGGTCAGGTGCAGCAGCGCCAGACGGTCTGGATCTCGGCGTGCGCGGGCGCCCACCATGTCCTCGTAGAGGTTGTAGCGGGGCGGGATCTGCCAGGAGAAAGCGGCGCGGATGGCATTCCAGTCGCCGACGGTGGTGATCTCGGTCATCGTTCTCTGCCTAACCCTTGGGCAATCGAGACTAGCGGGCCCACCGGTTTGCCGCCACCCCAGGGGCCGGACCCTGCGTGCATCGCGGCCCTTTCCCATGGGCGGTTGGCGCGCTATCCACGAGCCGTGGGCGGGGAGGTCGCAATGTGGCGCATGCTCGGCAGACTGCTGGTCGGAGGCCTGCTCCTCCTGTTCGTTGCCTTTCCGATCGCCGGCGCCGTGATGGCGGTGGACAGCGCGCCGCTTGTCGCCCAACAGCGCAAACCCACCCCCGAGGATGCCCGTGCGGTCACGGCAATGGTGCGCCGGCTGCGTCAGGTGACGCAGGCCCCGGGCGGGGCAGGCACGGTGTCGGTCTCGTTAGCCGAGATCAATGCCGCCCTCGCGCTGGGGGAGCGGCTGATACCTGGGCTGCGCAGCGAAGCAGTGGCGCGGGTCGGGGCGATCGAGGCGCGGCTCTCGGTTCCGCTCGGGCCCTTCGGTTGGCTGAACGCGGAAGCGGTTCTCGCCGATTACGAGGTGTCGCCGCGGATCGCGCGCTTGCGCGTGGGCGACTTGCCGCTCCCGCCGCGCGTGACGCTCGGGGTGGCCAGGACGGTCGGCGACATCGTGCTCGGCAACGAGACAGCGACGATGGCGATGCAAGCGGTGTCCCAAGTGGCGATTTCGCCTGAGGAGGTGAGCTTCCGGCTTGAGATGGACCCCGCTCAACGCCAAGGGCTCGCGTTTCGCCTCGCCGGGTTGTTACGCGGGGCGGATATGCCCACTGGCCCCGAGATCGACACCTATTACACCGCGCTCCGGACGGCGATCGATGTCGGCGAGTTACCCGATCGCGGCTCGTTCCTGCCGCATGTGATTTGGACCGTAAAGCGGGCCCAAGAGCGGGCTGCCCCGGGGCGGGGGCCCCATGAGTTGACGGCGGCGCTTTTCGCGCTGACCCGGGTCTGTGGTGCCCAGGAGTTTCGGATGGTTGTCGGTCGGCTCGCCGGCAGCCCAATGCAGAAGGATACCCGATCCTGGTCGCGCAATTGCTGGCAGGTGAGGCTTGCCGGGCGGCCCGACACGCGCCGGCACTTTATCACAGCAGCGGCGCTCAAGGCGGCGAGCACCATGAAGGTTTCCTTCACGATCGGGGAGTTCAAGGAACTCTACGATGTTGGCTGGAGCGGCGGGCGCTTCGACTTCACCGACATCGCGGCAAATGCCTCCGGGATCAGATTTGCCGACCGTTTCCTGACCGCCCCGCTCGACAGCTGGCCGCAACTTCTCGCGCGGGTCCAGGCGGAGGACGACATCTTGATCGGCTTCGAGGGCATTCCAGGCGAACTTCCGCGCGCCGAGTTCACTGCGCGCTTCGTCGCGGTCGACAGTCCCGCCTACCGGGCGATGCTCGCAGAGATCGACCGGCGGATCGACGCGCTGGCGGTGCACGCCCCCTGACCCCCTAGGCCGCGGCGTCCGTGCCGGCTAAGAGGCGCCGCATTGGCCGCCGGTCCGGCGGCGCGGCGGAGGCACGAAATGCATCTCTACCCGGCGATCGATCTGAAGGGCGGCGCTTGCGTCAGGCTGTTGCGGGGCGACATGGACCAGGCGACCGTCTTTAGCGACGACCCCGCCGGCCAGGCCCGGCGCTTTGTCGAGGCAGGCTGCCAAAGGCTCCACATCGTGGATCTCGACGGCGCCTTTGCGGGGCATCCCGTCAACGCAGCCGCGGTCTCAGAGATCGTCACGGCCGCAGGGGTGCCGGTGCAGCTCGGTGGCGGCATCCGCGATCGGGCGACGATCGAGCTCTGGCTCGCCCGGGGCGTGGCACGGGTCATCCTGGGCACGGCCGCTGTGCGTGACCCCGCGCTCGTAACGGAGGCCGCGCGCGCCCATCCCGGACAGGTGGCGGTCGGGATCGATGCCCGCGCCGGTCGGGTGGCGGTGGCCGGTTGGGCCGAGACGACGGAGATCGGGGCGGTCGAGCTTGCCAAGCGCTTCGAGAATGCGGGCGTCGCGGCGGTCATCTACACCGACATCGATCGCGACGGCGCGCTGGCGGGGCCGAATGTCGCGGCGACGGCCGAGCTCGCCCGCGCCGTTTCGATCCCGGTTATCGCCTCAGGCGGTGTCTCGTCGCTTGAGGATCTGCACGCGCTCAAAGCCGCAGATGCGCCGCTCGACGGGGTGATCTCCGGCCGCGCGTTGTATGACGGCCGGCTCGATCTCGCCGAGGCGGTTCGGGTCCTTGCCGCCGCTTGATGCCGGCCGAAACCTGCTGCTCGGGGCCGAGACGCGCATGGGCGGTTGAGCTGTCCTCATCGGCTCGTTAAGCCAGAAGTCGAGGGGCCTGGCGCGGGCGCGTGGGCCGGTGCCGGATGGATTATCGGAGGTGCGACGGTGGATGTGGTCACCTTGAGTTTGAGCGGCGCGTTCCTATTGATCTCGACCGGCTCGCTGCTGTGGCTCGCGCGGATGCCGAGGGGCGACAAGCGCCGCCTGCCGCTTCTGCTGGTCAACCTGCCTTGGCTGGCGGTGGCGGTGAGCATGGTGCATCTGGCAATCCCGGGCTGCGAGATCTTTGGCGCCGGCGCCGAGTGCGACCTGGGCGGGGTCGCGCTGGGCTGGTTGCTCATGGAGTTCTACTGGGTCGGCTGGCTGACCATCATCTTTATCACCACCCCGGCGATTGTTGTGATGGCGCTTGCGGCACTGTTCTCGCGGACCAAGCTCGATGCGGCGGCCGGGTCTGGGGAGTGACGGGGTGCTGAAACGCCGCGTCATTCCCTGTCTCGACGTCAAGGATGGGCGTGTCGTCAAGGGCGTGAACTTCGTCGATCTGCGCGATGCCGGCGATCCGGTCGCGCAGGCGCGGGTTTATGATGCGGCCGGTGCGGACGAACTGTGTTTTCTCGATATCACCGCAAGCCACGAGAACCGCGGGATCCTGCTCGATGTCGTCGGCCGAACCGCGGAGGCTTGCTTTATGCCACTGACGGTGGGTGGCGGCGTGCGCAGCCTGGAGGACATTAGGGCCCTGTTGCTGGCTGGCGCCGACAAGGTCGCGATCAACACGGCGGCCGTGCGGAACCCCGAATTCGTGCGGGCCGCGGCAGAGAAATTCGGCAGTCAGTGCATCACGGTGGCGATTGACGCGAAAGCCGTGGGCGTGGATCGGTTCGAGATCTTCACCCATGGCGGGCGGGAGCCGACGGGGCTCGATGCGGTGGCCTTTGCCGAGCGCGTCGCCGGTCTGGGTGCGGGCGAAATCCTGCTCACCTCGATGGATCGGGACGGCACCCGCGCGGGGTTCGACCTGGCGCTGACCCGCACCGTGGCGGACGCCGTGGCGGTCCCGGTGATCGCCTCCGGGGGCGTCGGCACGCTCGACCATCTGGTCGAAGGCGTCCTGCAGGGCCATGCGTCGGCGGTATTGGCGGCGTCCATCTTCCATTTCGGCGAGCACTCTATCGATGCGGCCAAGCGCGCGATGGCGCAGGCCGGCATCCCGGTGCGGCTGTGAGCGCGGCCGCAGGTCCGGAGATCCTCCTTAGGCTGGCCCAGACGATTGCGTCGCGCCGGGGGGGCGACCCTCAGAACTCCCATACCGCGAAGCTCCTGGCCAAAGGCCCGGAGAAATGCGCCGAGAAGTTTGGCGAAGAGGCCATCGAAGCGATCATCGAGGCGGTGAGGGGCGACAAGGCCAAGCTCGCCTCGGAAGCGGCCGATGTGCTCTATCACCTTCTTGTGATGCTCGCGGCCCGCGAGGTGCCCTTCAGCGCGGTCCTCGACGACCTCGCCCGCCGGGAGGGGCGCTCAGGGCTCGCCGAGAAGGCCGCGCGCTTCGAGATCCGCCGTGCGGAACCCGGCGATATCGCCCAATGTCTGGAGATCCGCCGGATTGTCTTCATCGAGGAGCAGGGTGTTGATCCCGCCCTCGAGATCGACGGCAAAGACGGGCTTTGCCGCCATTGGATCGCCGAGCAGCGGGGCCGGGCGGTCGCCACGGCGCGCGCCCTCATCGAGGAGGGGCGGGCGAAAATCCAGCGGGTGGCGGTCCTCGCAGGCGCTCGGGGGACGGGGCTTGGCCGGCAGCTGATGGAGACGGTCCTCGCCGATCTCCGCGCCGATCCGGCGGTGAGCGCGATTTGGCTGGAGTCCCAAGTTCAGGCGTTGCCCTTTTACGAGCGGCTCGGCTTCGTCGCCTACGGCGCGCGGTTTCTCGATGCCGGGATCCCGCATCGACGGATGCTCGTCCCAGCAGCGCCTGAGGATGTGCCGGCGCTTGTCGCGGCCTTCGCTGCGCGGGCTGAGGGGGCGCTCGCCCGTCTTTGGGCGCAGCCGCAGCGAGAGGGGGCTGGAGAGCCGGAGCGTGCGCGCTTAGAGGCCGACACCCGAGCCGCGATGGCATCCTTCGCCGAGGAGATCGCGCAGCTCGAACAGCCATCTGAGGAGCTGCGGCTGATCGATGCCATGCGCCGGTTCTTCGACGCGCTGCGGGCCGTCGATGAGACGGCGGCAGAGGGGTTCCTCGGCCCGGAGGAGCGCGATGTGCTTGTGCCGTTCGCCATCGAGTTGGCGGCACTCAAGGGGTTGCGGCCGTCCGACTGGCCCCATGGCGATCCGACCCACGGGCTGCGCACGATCTGACACCTGCCGTCGGCTTGGTCGCCAAACCTGTCTGCGGGCCGCTGTGCAGCCTTAGGCGAGATGGCCGGCGAGGAAGCGCCCGGCGTCGCGGGCCGTCCGCTCCCCTGCCGAAAGCAGGTCGGCCAGCACTGGCCAAGCATGGGGCAGGCGGGGCTTCAGGACGAGGCGCACCGGAGCGCCGCCGCTGGCCAGGGCGGCGGCCAGCGCTTTAGCATCGTCGCGGAGGATCTCGTCTTCGGAGGCAAAGATGAGGGCGGGCGGCGGTCGCCCGTACCGGGCCAGCGCGGGGGAGGCCCGGGGATCGGTCGGATCGGCCCCCTGCAGAACCATCTCCACAGCGTCGTGAAGCCGGTGTGCTG
Organism: Pikeienuella sp.; assembly: GCA_050331335.1. Taxonomy (GTDB): domain Bacteria; phylum Pseudomonadota; class Alphaproteobacteria; order Rhodobacterales; family Rhodobacteraceae; genus Thermohalobaculum. The sequence goes on along the minus strand of JBHJGY010000094.1, from coordinate 4,227 downwards.
GCAGCATCGGATCCTTGCGGGCGTTTTGCCTGAGGCTTGGCGCGCGTCCGGTCATGTCGGCCCAGGGCGAGAAGACGGCGAGGGCTGCTGGGCCCGGCAGTGCCGCGGCTTCGATCGCGACGAGAAGGGCCGCCGCGAGCCCGCCCCCGGCACTGTCGCCGGCCAGGGCGATGCGATCTGGCGACAGGCCGCGGTCGAGCAGCGTGCGATAGGCGGCTAGAGCGTCGTCGAGGGCTGCGGGGAACGGATGCTCCGGGGCGCGGCGATACGCGGGCAGCAGCGCCCGCATCCCACCGGCCTGAGCGATCCGCGCGGCCAGATGGGCGTGGGTGTCGGGAGAACCGGCGACATAAACGCCACCGTGGAAGTACAGCAGCATCGCCGTGCCAGCCCCGGCCGGTTCCAGGCCGAGCATGCGAAGCGGAGGTTCACCGGGCACCGTCTCCCAGTGCCGCCGGACACCGGGCGGGCTGCGAAACAACCGGCGGGCCGCGCGATCCAGACTTTTCCGAAGCACCATCGGGTCCGAAACCCGTGCGAGCCGCGGTTTGACGGCGATCCTCAGCGCGAGGTTCACGAGGTCGGGCGGCAGGTGAGGCATCGTGTTACTCCGTCCCGGTCCGCTTAGACCTCACAGCCGGGACCACGTGCCGCGCCGCACCCAGATCCCTTGCCTGAGCGGACCGGCTTCCTCAAGCTGCCAGATGCCATCCGCTTGCAGTTTTGTGCAGGGGCGCGCTGCCCGTGGATCTGGGTCGCGATCATGCGCAAATCCTTCGCCGAGTGTCGTGAAGGCAGATTTGTCCCCAGCGACCGACAAAGCCGACCACTCCTTCTCAGCTCGGCACTCTGCCGATCGGTCGGTCGGTCGGTCGGCGCTTCCAGATCGGAGGGCATCTCGCCGCGACAGGCCGCCCGCGCGCTCCGTGGATCCGCGAGGGGCCCTGGACAAGGCTCAGCGGGTCTGCGCATGCCGCCGCTCGATCGCCTCCCAAATCCGCCCGGCGACATTCGTGCCGTCGAAGCGCTCCAATTCCTGGATGCCGGTGGGGGAGGTGACGTTGATCTCGGTCAGCCAACGGCCGATGACATCGATACCGGTGAACAGCAGCCCGCGCTCGCGCAGCACCGGCCCGAGGCGTGCGCAGATCTCCAGATCCCGCTCGGTCATCTCGACCTTCTCGGCCCGCCCGCCCACATGCATGTTGGAGCGCGTCTCGCCGGGTTGCGGCACCCGGTTGATCGCGCCCACGGGCTCCCCGTCGATGAGGATCACCCGCTTGTCGCCGGCGCTCACATCGGGGAGGAACTTCTGCACCATCAGCGGTTCGCGCGAGATCTGAGAGAACATCTCGTGCAACGCGGCGAGGTTGCCGTCCTCGGCGCGAAGGCGGAACACCCCGGCACCGCCATTGCCATAGAGTGGCTTCACGATGATGTCGCCGTGCGTGGCCCGGAAGGCGCGAATCTCCTCGAGCGCCCGCGCCACCATGGTGGGCGGCATCAGATCGAGAAAATCCAGCACCAGGATTTTTTCCGGGGAGTTTCGCACCCAGAACGGATCGTTCACCACCAGGGTCCCTGGATGGATCGTCTCCAGAATATGGGTGTTGGTGATGTAGGACATATCGAAAGGCGGGTCCTGGCGCAGCAGCACCACATCGGATCCAGCGAGATCACGCCGCTCTCGGGCGCCGAAGCTGACGTGGTCGCCCGCAACGGCGCGGACGCTGACCGGATGGCCGGTGGCGAGCACGCGGCCCGCATCCCAGACGAGATCCGGCACCTCGTAGAAAAAGAGCTCATGCCCCCGCGCCTGCGCCTCCAGCATCAGCCGAAAGGTCGAGTCGGCGCGGATATCCACAGTGCTCAAGGGGTCCATCTGGACCGCAACGCTCAGCCCCATGCTTGCCTCCGACAGGGCCCAGCGCCCCTGTTGGAGCTTTAGCCGCCGCGTGCGATCCTGGCCACCCGCCGTGGGTCGTCGATGGTCAACACGTGGCTCACCACTTCTTCGACGCCTTCGACCGTTGCCGCGATCTCGATCGCCCGGGCGAGCTCGGCGCGGGAGCGCGCGATGCCGCTGAGATGGGTGCGGCCATCGATTGTCGTGACAGTGTAGTTCAACACCTGAACCCCGGCCGCCAGGGTGAGGCGGTAGCGCACCGTGGTGGAAATGGCGACGTCCCGCAGATAGGCCCGGGTTCCGCTGTCGCCGGCCACGGTGATCTCGTCGGCCACCGCAGCGACCCCCGGCGTGGCCCATGCCGCCTGGACGGCGGCCAGCTTGTCTTCCGGGCGCGGAACGGACCCTGACAGCAACACTGCCGCTTCGATCACATCGACATGCACGTCCCGGAACAGCTCACCCGAATGGTTTGAGAGCCGGGTCGACACGCCGAGGGCGATATCCGCATCCTCGAGCGCCGTTAGCGTGCCCCGTTCTTCGATCACCGAGCCACCGAGAAGGGCGCCGGCGCCGACAATCGGGACGGCCGGGGCGCAGGCGGCGAGCGCCGCCACGGAGATAAGGCCGGCGGCCAGCGCCGGCACGTGGGATCTGATCATCTGCTCTGCCTCATAGCCGGCGGGCGCTGCATCGGCACCCGCATCTCCGCTCAGAATACCCCAGATGGCCCATAGACCCAAGCGCTGCCGGCTGGCGCTGGCCGGCGGGCTCACCAGTCCGGGCGCCAAGCGTCGGTCAAGATCTCCGCGCGCCCAAGACCGTCGATCAGGACGGCATCGAAGCGCAGGGCGGTGAGGCCGGAAGGCTGATGCGCCTGTAGCCACAGGGCCGCCGCCGTGCCGATCCGCGCCCACTGGCCAGGCCGCACGGGGCTGTCGGGACCGGCCTGCCGGCGCGCTTTGACTTCGGCGAAGACCACCATGCTGCCCAGTCTCAGAATCAGATCGATTTCCCCGGCCCCAGCCGCGCGCCCGCCTTGCGCCCGCCAGCGGCGCGCCTGCACAACGGCGCCTTGAGCGAGATAGGCCCGCTCAGCGATCTCTTCCGCCGCAAGACCACCCCAATGCCGACGGGCATCCGCCATCGCTCAGGGCTCCTCCGACAGCTCGAGCGCGCGGGCATAGACCTGCCGTTTGGGCAACCCAAGCCGGGCTGCGACCTCGCGGGCCGCGTCCTTCACGGTGAGCCGCGTGAGCGCCGCCGCCAGTTCGGTATCCAGCGCGGCTTCGGCTTCCGCAACCCGGGCCCCGCCATCGGGCGGCGCGACGATGATGACGATCTCGCCGCGCGGGGGGGCGGTCGCATATGTGTCGGCCAGGTGGTCGAGGGTCCCGCGCCGCACCTCTTCATGTGCTTTCGTCAACTCGCGCGCGACCGCGGCTTGCCTGGGCCCAAGGCACGCGGCCATATCTGCCAACGCATCGCCGAGCCGGCGCGGGCTCTCGTAGAAGACAAGGGTCCCCGGGATCTGGGCGAGCTCGGCCAAGGCTTTGAGACGTGCCGCCGATTTGGGTGGCAAGAAGCCGGCGAAGAAGAACCGGTCGGTGGGAAGGCCCGCGACCGACAGTCCCGCAAGAAGCGCCGACGCGCCCGGTGCCGCGACAACCGGGTGCCCGTCCGCGATTGCCGCTGCCGCCAGTCGGTAACCCGGATCGGCGAGCAGCGGCGTGCCGGCATCCGAGCAGTAGGCGACCGCACGGCCCTCGGCGAGCCAACGCAGGATCTGCGGGCGCCGCTGGGCGCCGTTTTGGTCGTGATAGCTGACGATGGGACGCGCCCCGAGCGGGATGCCATGGATTTGCATCAGCTTGCGGGTTTGTCGGGTATCCTCTGCGGCGATGGCGTCAGCCTTTTGCAGAATATCGAGCGCCCTTAAAGTGATATCGCCGGAGTGCCCGATCGGGGTGGCGACAAAGTAGAGCCCTGGAGCCAGGGTCGAGGGCCCACGGGGCGGCAGGGCTGAGGGGTCGGTCCGCGCCCGATCCGGATCCTGCCCGGCCGGTACATCACTCCGTTTACTTTCATCTGGCATGCACCTAGGCTCCCGCGCGAAGCGACGTTGTCTGTGCGCCTTGCAGGGCACACCCAGAAACCGCCTCGAAGGGGAACCCATGCGTGCCTCGATGTCAAAAGCCAGATCCGCCCTTGCAGCTGTCGTGCGGGGCGCGGCCGCCGCGGTCTCGGGCTGCACCACGGCGCCGGTCGGGGAGGGGGCGCCGGCGGCGGCCGGCGCTGCCGCTGCCGCCGGCGGTGGCGCG
>JBHJGY010000093.1:0-32037 GCA_050331335.1 Pikeienuella sp. | reverse complement strand
GAGCGGGTGATCGACAAGGCCGCGCGCGAGCTCGGGGTCTGCCCGGCGGAGCTGCGGCGCAAGAACTTCATCCAGCCGGACCAGTTCCCCTACCAGACCCCCGTCGCGGTGGTTTACGACACTGGCGACTATGACGCGACGCTCACCAAGGCGCTGGAGATCGCCGACGCGGCGGGCTTTGCTGCGCGCAAGGCCGAGGCGGCCGGGCGGGGTAAGCTGCGCGGGCTCGGGATAGCGTCCTATATCGAGGCTTGCGGGATCGCGCCGTCGTCGCTCGTCGGCGCGCTTGGCGCCCGCGCTGGGCTCTACGAGGCGGCGACCGTGCGGGTGAACCCCACGGGCTCGGTCTCGGTTTTCACCGGCAGCCACAGCCACGGCCAGGGCCATGAGACCAGCTTCGCCCAGGTCGTCGCCGATATGCTCGGGCTCGACGAAGGCCAGGTCGACATCGTCCATGGCGACACCAACCGGGTCCCCTTCGGTATGGGCACCTATGGCTCGCGCTCGCTCGCGGTCGGCGGCTCGGCCATCGTCAAATCGGTGGACAAGATCGTCGCCAAGGCCAAGAAGATCGCCGCCCATCTGCTGGAGGCGTCCGAGGCGGATATCCGCTTCGAAGGCGGGCAGTTCACCGTGGCCGGCACCGACCGGGCGCTCGGCTGGGGCGATGTCTGTCTCGCGGCCTATGTGCCGCACAAATACCCCATCGAGGAACTGGAACCCGGGCTCGAGGAGACCTCGTTCTACGACCCCGCAAACTTCACCTACCCAGCCGGCGCCTATATCTGCGAGGTAGAGGTCGACCCGGAGACCGGTGTCATCGAGGTGATCGGCTTCACCGCGGCAGATGATTTCGGCAATGTCGTCAATCCGATGATCGTCGAAGGCCAAGTCCATGGCGGGCTCGCGCAGGGCATCGGCCAGGCGATGCTCGAGGCCGCCTGTTATGACGAAGACGGACAGCTACGCTCCGCGTCTTACATGGATTACGCGATGCCCCGGGCGGCGGATCTCCCGATGTTCGAGGTCGACCACTCCTGCAACACCCCCTGCACCCACAATCCGCTCGGCGTGAAGGGCTGCGGCGAGGCGGGGGCCATCGGCTCGCCGCCCGCCTTCGTCAATGCGGTGATCGACGCGCTCTCCGAGCACGGGGTCACCCATGTCGACATGCCGCTTACCCCACGCAAAGTTTGGGAAGCGATCCAGGCCGCCAAGGCGTGAGCCGAGACACGAGGAGACTAAGATGTACGCATTCGACTATGTGAAGCCGGCTTCTGTCGCCGATGCGGTGGCGGCCCTGGCCGAGGAAGACGCTCAGGCGATTTCGGGCGGGCAGACCCTGGTGCCGACGCTCAAGGCCCGCCTCGCACAACCGACCAAATTGGTGGATCTGGCGACCCTCCCGGAGATGCAGGGCATCTGTTTTGAGGACGACAGCGTGGTGATCGGCGGCGGCACCCGCCACGCCGAGGTGGAGCACCATGAGGAGCTGGGCACTCGGTTCCCGGGACTTGCACAGCTCGCCGGGCGGATCGGTGACCCCCAGGTTCGCAACCGCGGCACCCTCGGTGGCTCGGTCGCCAACAACGATCCGGCCGCCTGCTATCCGGCCGCCGTCCTCGGTACTGGCGCAACCGTCAGAACCGACCGCCGGGAGATCCCGGCTGATCAGTATTTCGAGGGCATGTTCGCCACCGCACTTGAGGAGGGTGAGATCGTAACCGCGGTCCGCTTTCCCATCCCCGAGCGCTCGGCCTATGCGAAATTCGTGCAGCCGGCGTCGCGATTCGCTCTGACAGGGGTGTTCGTTGCGAAATACGCGCAAGGCGTGCGGGTCGCGGTCACCGGCGCCTCCGAGAGCGGCGTGTTCCGCTGGAGCGAGGCGGAGACGGCGCTGTCGGCCGATTTCTCCGAAGCGGCGCTGTCCGGCCTGTCGGTTCCCGCGGAAGGGATGATCGGCGACATCCATGGCAGCCCCGAGTATCGGGCGCATCTGGTGGGCGTAATGACCCGTCGAGCGGTCGCAGCCGCCCGCTGACGGCTGCCCTCCGGGCTCGACCAAATCAGGTGCGGCGCGCGCGCGGGGTTTTGTTCTTTCCCTGGTCCCGCCGCCGCCTCCGGGCGGCTCGCTGCCAAAACCTCCGTGCCCGCAGCGGGCGGGGCTTCAGATCCCGCCGGCTATGTGTTAGCGCTTTGTTCATGAGCGGGAACATGACCTTCGATGTTGATTTGCGGGCTCCGAGACCTGACCTTCCGGGCAACCCAGATGTCGATTTGTCGGCGGATCTGCAGTTCGCCGGCGTCGCGCTGAGCCTGCGTCCCTCAGGCGCGCTGTGGTGGGCGGCAAAGCGCCTTTTGGCCGTGGCCGATCTTCATCTCGGCCGGTCGGAACGCTCAGCGCGGCGGGGGGGAAGCCTCTTGCCGCCCTACGAAACAGCGGACACGGTTACCCGCCTCACCGCCGAGATCGCGGCCACCGACCCGGCTCACATCCTTTGCCTTGGCGACAGCTTCGACGACGGCGACGTGCCGCGGGGGCTCGCTCCCCAGACCCGTGCCGAGCTCCGCGACGCGATGGGCGCGCGCCGCTGGACGTGGGTGGCGGGCAACCACGATCCGCGGCCGACAGATTTGCCGGGCGACTGGGCCGAAGCGCTGACCCTTGGGCCTCTTACCTTCCGCCATATCGCGGATGGCCCCACGCCGGCGCCTGGGCAGGGCGAAGTCTCGGGCCATTACCACCCAAAGGCCCGGCTGATCCATCGCGGCCGGCGGCTGTGCCGACCCTGCTTCCTGGCAGACCGCGCGCGGCTGGTCCTTCCGGCCTTTGGGACCTACACGGGCGGGCTCCTCGTCTCCGATCCCGTCTTCGATGGCTTGCTCGACCCGACCGCCCGCGCCTATCTCACCGGCAAGCGGGTGGTTTCCCTTCCAAAACACGTGCTGGTCTGAGCCAGAGCGGGGGCGATGCGCCGCGCCCCGCAAAACCCTCAGGCGGTCAGTCCGGCCGGTTCGGCCAAGCCATGGGCCCGACAGCAGGCGGTCAGCGTGTTGGCGAGCAGACAGGCGATCGTCATCGGCCCGACGCCCCCCGGCACGGGCGTGATTGCCCCAGCCACCGCGGCACAGCTGTCGAAGTCACAGTCGCCGACGATCCGGGTCTTGCCCTCGCCCTTCTCAGGTGCCGGCACGCGGTTGATGCCGACATCGATGACCGTCGCGCCCGGTTTGACCCAATCGCCCGTCACCATGCCAGGACGCCCGACCGCCGCCACGAGAATGTCCGCCCTTCGGCAGACCGCCGGCAAGTCCTTCGTCCGGCTATGGGCCACCGTCGCCGTTACGCTGTCCTTCAGCAGAAGGTTGAACATCGGCTTGCCCACGATGTTGGACCGCCCAATCACCACCGCCTCGGCGCCGGAGAGACTGCCCAGCCGGTCGCGCAGCAGCATCAGGCACCCGAGCGGTGTGCAGGGAACGAGCGCCTTCTGCCCGGTGCCGAGAAACCCGACATTTGAGATGTGAAAGCCGTCGACATCCTTTGCCGGGGCGATCGCATTGATCACCGCATCGGCGTTTATGTGGTCGGGCAAGGGCAGCTGCACGAGAATCCCGTGCACGGCTGGATCGGCGTTGAGCCGAGCCACCTCGGCCAGGAGCGCGTCCTGGCTCACGCTTGCCTCGAAGCGGGTCTCGAAGGACTGCATCCCCGCCTCGGCGGTCTGCTTCGCCTTGTTCCGCACATAGACCTGGCTCGCGGGGTTTTCGCCGACGAGCACGACGGCCAGACCCGGCGTGATCCCCTGCTCCGCCTTCAACCGCGCCACATGCGCGGCCACCTCGCCCCTGATCCGCGCGGCGAACGCCTTGCCGTCGATGATTTCCGCACCCATTCCCGTTCCTCCTTGTTTTTTCGCCCCGCCGGGTTGCACGCCTTGGCGAGTCGCGGCCTGCGGGTGGTATCATTAACCGCGAAGATGCGTCATCCGACACAGACGGAGGATCCCATGCCGAGACCGCGCCCGATCAGCGCCGTCGCCCGCCGACTGACCTGCGCCCGCCGCAGCCAACTGCCCCGCCCCCGCCGGCTGCGCCCGCTCCTCGCCGCCGCGGCTGTCCTGATGAGCCTCGCCACCCCGGTTGCCGCCGATCCGGCAGGGCAGTGGTCCGCAGGCAAGGTAAATGACCGCCCCGGCGCGTCGGTGGTCACCCTCGTCGGCCGAGAAGGCGTGTCCGCCACGCGGGTCGCGGTGTTTTGCGACGTCTATGGCCGTCTCGCCGCGTCTTTCGCCCGCCGTCCCGGCCTGCCGGCCCAGCTCCCGATCCTGGCCACGCTGATCACCGATGCCGGCACGGCGCCGATCTCCGGCAGCACGAACCGCTACGGGGTGCTTGAAGTGGCGGGGCTGGCCGCCAGCGAAGTCGCGCGGTTGCTGTCGGCGGCCCGCACCGAGGCCGAGCTGCTGATCTCCGATGGGACCGCTTACGGCACGATCAGTGTCGTGGGGTCGAGCAAAGCGATAGCCCGTGTCTTGAAGGCGTGCGGCGGGTTGGGGCCTGCCGGCTGAGATGACCCCCTTGGCCGGTCCGCACGGCGCGTGTTGAACTCAGGGAAACGAGACAACGCCCAAGGGAGTCGCGCCGATGTCTGGACCGAATGACGAGGAAAGCCGCAGCCCGGAGGCCCGCAGCACGGCGCAGTTCGCGGTACTTCGGGAGCTGATCGCCACTGCAAAGGCGCGCGCGCCGGGCTGGACCCGGCAGCTCGTGGGGGTCGATGCCGAAGATGTCGACGACCGGCAGACCCTTGCCGCCCTGCCGGTCCTGCGCAAATCTCAGCTGATCGAGCTGCAGCGGGCCGCGCCCCCCTTCGGCGGCCTGACAACATGTCCCGCCGGCGAGGTCGACCAGATCTTCCAATCGCCGGGGCCGATCTATGAGCCGGGGATGGCCTCGCCCGACTGGTGGCGCTTCGCCCGCGCCCTGCGGGCTGCGGGGATCGGCACCGGCGATATCCTGCACAACAGCTTCGCCTATCACCTCACCCCCGCCGGACAGATGATCGAGAGCGGTGCGCGCGCGCTCGGGGTCCCGGTGATCCCGGGCGGGGTCGGCAATTCGGAAGCGCAAACCCGGGCCGCGGCCGCGATAGGCGCCACCGCCTATGCGGGCACGCCGGATTTCCTCAAGACGCTCCTGGACAAGGCCGGTGAGCTCGGCCTCGCGCTGCGCATATCCAAAGCGCTTGTCTCCGGCGGGCCGCTTTTTCCCGAGATGCGCGCGGGCTATGCAGAAGCCGGGATCGCCTGCCTGCAATGCTATGCAACCGCGGATCTGGGCCTTGTCGCCTATGAGACGCCCGCGGCAGGGGGCGGCCCTAATCCCGGCATGGTCGTGGATGAAGGCGTCATCCTAGAGATTGTCCGGCCCGGCACCGGCATCCGGGTGCCAGACGGCGAGGTCGGCGAGGTGGTCGTCACCAGCCTCAACGCGGACTATCCGCTGATCCGCTTCGCGACGGGCGATCTTTCTGCAGTGCTCTCGGGGACCTCGCCCTGCGGACGCACGGGACCGCGGATCAAGGGCTGGATGGGTCGCGCGGACCAGACGACGAAGGTCCGCGGCATGTTCGTGCGCCCGGAGCAGGTTGCAGAGATCGTGGCGCGCCATGCCGAGGTGACGAAGGCCCGGCTCACGGTCAGCCGGGAGGAAGACCGCGATGTGATGCTGCTGAGCGTGGAGACGGCAGAGCCGGACCCGGCGCTACCCGAAAGACTTGCGCAGACGCTGCGGGCGGTGCTCGGTCTGGCCGGCGGGGTGACTGCCATCGCGCCTGGAAGCCTTCCCAACGACGGAAAGGTCATCGAAGACCTGCGCCCCATCGGCCAGTGAGGGGACGGGCCGCAGGTCTCCGGACGTTCAGCCCTGGCGGGCCTTGAATTTGCGCTGGGTCTTGTTGATCACATAGACCCGGCCGCGCCGCTTCACCACCTGACAGTCGCGGTGGCGGGCCTTGAGCGAGCGCAGAGAGCTCTTCACTTTCATCTCACATCCCTCCTCAGACGAGCGCCGACTTGGCTCGATCGACGATCGCGTTGAAGCCTGCCGGATCATGCACCGCGAGATCGGCGAGCACTTTCCTGTCGACCTCGATGCCGGACTTCGCCAGCCCATCGATGAAGCGCGAATAGGTCATGCCCGCGTCGTACTCACGGACTGCCGCATTGATCCGCTGGATCCAGAGCGCGCGGAAGTTCCGCTTGCGCACCTTGCGATCGCGGGTTTGGTACTCCAGCGCCCGATCTACGGACTGCTTGGCGGTGCGGAAATTGCGCGACCGCGCGCCGTAATGCCCCTTGGCCGCCTTGACGACCTTGCGGTGGCGCGCATGGGTGACGGTTCCGCCTTTCACGCGTGGCATGGTGGACCCTCCTCAGGCGCCGTAGGGCATGAATTGCTTGACGATCCGCTCGTCCGGCTTCGACAGCACGGTGGTGCCCCGGGCGTTGCGGATGAATTTCGGCGTGCGCTTGATCATGCCGTGGCGTTTGCCCGCCTGCTGGCATTTGACCCGCCCGGAGGCGGTGACCTTGAAGCGCTTTTTCACACTCGATTTAGTCTTCATTTTGGGCATTTTCATCTCCTTAACAGCGGTCGCGGTCGCCGCGGCAGCCCATCCCGGCCGGGCGACCTCTTAAGGTTGCGCCGCATAGCGCAGATGGCCCAAGAGCGCAAGCCGCCATGCCCCGCGCCGGCGCCGCCGTGGGGTCTGGCTATCTGGTCAACGCCGCAGGGAAGCGGAGCTGACCCATGCGCCGCGGCAGGGGTAGGCTCACCTCGATGGGCATCGCGGCGCCTGCACGCCAAACCCGGACCGACAGCGCCCCACCGCCGCCCAGCACCTGAAAAAGCCCCTGGAACAGCGCCTGCTCGGCCTCAGCCTTCGACTCCACCGGCACACCCTGCACCGCAAGAAGGACATCGCCAACTCTCAAGCCGCGCCCGTCGGCCGGTGCCTGGAGGAGAGCGCCGCCGTTTCGGGCTGGGAGGCCCGGACCCAAAAGGCGACGATGCGCCGATGTCAGATCGGCGAGCCCGAGCCCGAAGACCGCCGGCGCCCGGCCGACAACCCGGCCAACCTCGGCAGGGTCGAGGCCCAAACCCACCCCCTGCCGGTCCGCCGCAGCGATCCGCAGCAGACCTTCCAACAGCGCTGCGTCCGCCGCCGCCCGAGCCTGGCCGCTCAATCCAGGCGAAACCCTGGCATCGCTCAACAGCGCCGCGGCAAGCGCGGCATCGGCGACGGGCAGGCCGCCATCCCCCAGCGCTGCGAGCGGTGCGCGCGCAGCCTCGCGGGGGGCACCGGGGGACGCGGCCTCGAGCGCGATCAGGGCCGCGGCGAGCTGCGCCAACTCAGAGCCCGCTTCAGCCGCGGCTGCCAGGGCCCCGGCGCGCGCTTGCGGTCGGGCGAGCAGAGCGGCGACGAGGCGGGCTTCCGCCGACGGGCGGAGGATGTCGTCGAGCCGCGCCTGGGCCTGCGCCGTCCGACCGCCAACGAGATCGAGCAGCGCGAGGCGCAGGAGCACGTCGTCGCGCAAGGCGGCAGCTTCAGGCGTGAGCTCTCCCGGCGCGGGAAGCTGGGCACAGGCCGCCCGTGCACTTGCTTCGGGCACCCGGCGGACCGCGGGCGTGAGCGCGTCCACCGGCGCATTCAAAAGCCGGTCCAGCGCGTCGAGCGAGGTGATCTGGCGCGCATCGAAGAGCGCCGCGGGGTCGAGCGCAGCCAGCCGCGCAGAGCACTCCCGCAGCCTGACATCTCCAAGATCCTCCAGCGCGAGCAGGGCCGGATCCACCGAAAGGCGTGCCGCTGTCGCGTTGCGCATCGCATCGAACGCCGCCTGCCGATTTGACGTCAGATCGCCGCGCCAAGTCGCGGGGCCCTGATGGGGGCTGAGCCAAACCGCCGCCTTCAGCGCATCGGCGACCGCCACCCCGCGCTCCGCGGCCAGGGTCAGGTCGCGCATCGCCGCGCCACTGCTGCGGGCAAGATATGTACCATCGAAGAGCACCAAGGCACGCAAGAGCGCCGCCGACCCGCTTCCCGCCTCGACCGCCGCATCCAAACGTCGGAGTATGGGACTGGGCCCCTCCGCGCCGGGGCCGTCCGTCAGCAACCTCAGCCCTGCGAGCACCGCGGCCGCCTCGGCCTCCTCGGCCGCGAAGCCCGGACGCGCATCGAGCGCCACGCGGAAAGCCGCCCGGGGGCTCTCCTCAAGGAGTGCAAGCTTCAGTGCGCGTTCCGGGGCTTCCGTTGCACTGGTGATCGCTCTGGCGCAGGCCGCCTCGATATCGCGGGCTTCCCGGGGACCGACCCCACTCGCCGCCCGGGCTGCCGAAAGCCAGCGCAGGGCGAGATCCCGCGCGTTGTCGAACGCATCGAGCCTGCCAACCACCCCGGCATTCAGCGACAGCAATTCGGGCGGGGCGAATGTCAGAGCCGCATCGCAGCGCCGTCCTTCGGCCGCGAGCAGCCTCGCCTGAAGCCGGTCGTTTTGGAGCCGCGCCGCGAGATGCCACCGGGTCTCCTCGCCGCCGCTGAAGAAGCGCTCCAACGCGCCCGTGTCACCGAGCCTGAGCGCCGCCTGCGCTGCGGCATAGGCCTCTGACACGCCGGGGCGGTTGTCGAACCTGGTTTCCGGGACCTCACGGCGGATCAACACGAAAGCGCCGCCGTCATGGGTATCCCCGAAAGTCCAGTGATCGAGACCGCGCCCGCCTGCCCCTGCGAGATCGGCCGCCGTCACGAAAGGATCCGGGTCGAAATGCTCCGGGGCGTTGGCCGCATAACCCGGCCCGTCCGACAGCGCCGCGGTCAGATGGCGCAGGACGCCCACATCCGCTCCCCACGGCACAATCGCCTCGCGCCCGCGGTTGAGCAGCGCCTCCCGCGTGAGCCAGGCGCGCCGCGGATCGGGGCTGCGCGCCCGCGCACCCCAACTTACATCGCGCTCATCGACGCGCGTGGTGAACACCACGAGCACATGGCGCGCGCTGCTCACGTCTAGAGCCGCGAGGAAGCGGGAGAGATCGAAGGGGGCCTCGCTGCGGGTCGTGCGTGCCAGAACCAGATCGCCAGGCCCGCCGGGGCCTGGCCGCAACCGACTGTCAATGACGACGAGAAGTCCGCCATCGCGCAGGCGGTTGGCCTCGTTGGCCCAGGCAAAAGCGGCGTCGGAAAGATCCTCGTCGGACAGTCCCGCGGTGGCCTCGATCTCGGTTACGTCCATGCCGCTGGCGCCGAGCAGGGCAACGAGTTCCTCGCGATCGGCCGGGTCGCGCGCCGATTGCCCCGTCTCAGTCGCAATCACCAACGCGCGATGCGCCGCGCCGCGATACAGGATTTCCTCGCCAGCCAGAAGCCCCTCACGGTCGTAGTACTGGGCACGGATCTCCGCCGTTGCCGGCGCCGCGAGGCAAAGCGCGAGTACCCAGACTGGGAGCAACCAGACTGGGATCGTCCAGACTGGGATCGGCCAGACCGCGCGCGCCTGGGCGGATCTTGTCATTCCGCGCTCCCGCCCCCGAGGAAGGACCCGATCGCCTGCATCAGCTGACGTCCGGCCTCGGCCGGGGCTTTCTCGTTCGGGGCGGCTTCGGCAGCGGCCGGCGCCTCCGCGGCCGCAGGCAGGGCGGTGGCCGGCGCCGTCGCGCCCGGTGCGAGGCCGCAAGGATGCCCGGCAAACCCGGTCGGGGCGTCGAGAACCACGGTGGACCACATTGGCGAACCGTGGCGGATCAAGGTCGGCAGCGCGACAACCAGTTCCTCGGCGAGAAACTCGAGGGCGCCGCACGTCGACCCCGCATAGAGATAGGCGACCAACGCGGTGCGCACGGCGACGGTGTCGACCGGCTCGGCGAAGAAGGGATAGCTGCCCGGCGCGAGGCGGGCGGGCTCGTGACCGGCGACCCCTGCCGGCAGCGCCAGCGGCAAGAGGCGGATGCCGTCGGCGGCGTCGATCGCCCGGGCGAGCAGCGGGTCGGGGACCGGGCTGGCTACGAACATCGCGTCGATCTCACCGGTGATCAGCGCCGTTATGGCAACCTCGGGCGGGCGCGTGTCGATCTGGCCGGGACGAACTCGGGCCGCGTCGAGCAACAGCGCAGCAGTGGCGGCGGTCGGGCCGTCGAGCGGGCCGATGGCGATGCGCGCACCGCCGAGATCCTCGATGGCACGCTTGCCGCCGCGGGCCAGCAGATGCACCGGGCGGGCATCGAGGGCGGCTATCATCCCGATTTCCGCGACGAGGCCGGCCGCTCCGGCCGCATCTGCGCGGGTGGCCCGGCGATCGAGGAAGGCGGGCAGATCGCCCGGCACGATGGCAAGCTGGACACCCGGTGTGCGGCGGGCGGCGAGAAGCGCGCCATAGGCACCGCCGACCGGCTGCGGGCGCAAGGCAACGCCAGCGGCCTGGAGCGCGGCCGCGAGATCCTCGGCAAGACGCAAGGATACGGGCTCTGAGGCGCCGACAGCAACGGTGAGCGGGCTCGGCCGCGCGCCCTGGGCCATGGCCGGCAATGCACCAAGGACCGTCAGGGCCGCGACAAGGAGGAGGGCAGGCCTCCGGGTTAGGGGTGCTCGCATCGCTTGGTGTCTCCTGCCTGCTGTTTTCACGCGCCCGCCTTCGATCACCGCGGGGCCGGCTCCGTGGCCACAACCCGGAAGCCGATCGCCGGATGCGGCAGGCTCTCGGGCGCGCCGGCCCGGTTCTCGACCCTCAGCGAAAGCGGCCCGTCGGCATAGCTCCCGCCTTTCACGACACGCTTGCCGGATGCGCAAAGCGTCGAGCGGGTCATCCGTTCGGTCCAGCAATCCGCCGTCCACTCCCACAGGTTGCCGCTCATATCGAACAGGCGCCAACCGCTGCGGCGGCGCTGGTCCGCGATCGAGGCCGGCAAAGGACCATCGCCGAGTTGGCTGTTCCCGCCGCAGCCCTTGCAGACCGCCCGCCCGGGCTGCATCACGTCGCCCCAGAAATACGCCGCTGGCGCCGGTCGGCCGGCCTCGAGCCCGAGCGCGCCCCGGGCTGCATATTCCCATTCGGCTTCTCGGGGCAGGCGATAGGTGTATTCCTTGCACTGCGAGATCGAATTCAGCCAGTTGATGTATTGCTGTGCCTGCGCCCAGCTCACGCTCACCGGATGACTCTCGCCCCGGTTCCGGTTGGCGCCGGAGAGGCTGATGTCCTGGCAAGCGCCGGCGGCGACGCATTTGCCGAACTCGCCCAACGTGATCTCCTTCTGACCGACCGCGAGCAGCAGATTATCGACCGCCGCCTGGTCGGTCGCCCCGAGGAGGCGGCTCGCATCGAGCCGTGAGCCCGTGGTGCGCCCGAGTGCAAAGCCCTGCGCCGGCAGCACGATCATCTCAGGACAATTCTCGCAGCGATTTGGCGCCGGGTAATCCGGCTCCCAAGGGCTGCATTGCGGCGTAAGCACCGCGGTCCGTCGCCCGCCATAGTCGACATCCTCGCAGGTACCGTCCTCCTCCCATTCGCGGAGCTTGTCGATCCCGCCCCGGGCGAACGCCATGCGCTCGTCCATTCGGCTCGAGCCCTCGTCGGAGATATCCTGCCAGGCAAGCAGCAACGCCCCGGCATCGCCGTCCTCGCGCAAGTCATAGGCGCCCAGCACTTCGAATTCCTGGTCCGCCACGATGCGGCCCGCACGGTCGCCGCCGCGGCCGAGCGGCGAAGTCCGCAGCCTGATATCCGAGCGCGCGGTGCAAAAGGCGGTCACGCGGGCGTCGAAATCGAGGCAGACCCGGAACGCCTCGGGGATCGTGTCGATCGCCACATCGGCCGTTGCCGAGGTCACGCTCATGCGGCCAAGGTCGCCAAGCCGCGCGCGCAGCCGAAGTGTCTCCGATGAAGTAACGGTCCATTCCAGTGAGATCGCGCCCAGATCCTCGGCACTCTGGACGAAACCGAACAGGATGTTCTCGCGGTCGAGATTGCGGATTTCGTCACCGAGCGATTGGTTGAGCGCGCCGGTCAATTCCTCGGACATCGGGTCGCAATAGAGGCCGTCCGCGGCCCTGGCTGTCACGACGTAGAATCGGGTGGGTTCGGTCAATCTGTCATCGATCTGCACGAGGCTGTCGGAGATCCCGTTGGCAAGATCCCGCAACGCCCGATCGAGGCTCTCCCCGCGCTGCGCGGCCGCAGGGACCGCCCAGAGCGCGAGAAGGCACAGGAAAGCAGCGGCTTGGCGGGCAATCGTTAAGGTCATCAGAAACATGGACCGGGGCATGCGCGACTCTCCTCTCCGGTTGAAGCGGACTATAAAAAGTGACGGGCAGTTTGCAATAAGCGGCAAAGGCGGCTTTTCTCAATAGAGGGAACCGCCCGGGAAGCACTGTCCGCGCGCCGCACGGTGCCAGCGCAGCCGGCGCCCGCATTTTAGACGGAAGGGGAGCGTAGACCAATGCCCGTCATAAAAGTGGAGTTTGGCCGGGCCGGCCTCGTTGCCAGCGCAACGAGCGAGACTTTCCTCAATCACATTCAGATCCTCCGCGACGCCCGCGCCTGGTCCGGCGGGTCGACCGGCACCGAGGTCCCGCGCTTTGCCGAGAGCACGGTCCGCTATCTCGAGCGCATTATGCTGGCCCGCGGCGCCGATCTGCGGGACGCGATTTTCCAGTTCGCCCATCTCGTCGGGCTCGCAACCGTGGCAAGCGACAGCGGCCGCGCCCTTGACACGCTCTTCGGCTTCGAAGGGGCGGTGCGCGCGCGCCGAATTGCCGCCGATCTCGCCCGAAGGCTTGAGGGCCGCGACAGCCATGCCACTCTCGACGCGACCGCCTTCGTGCTCGACTATGGGGACGGCCAGAGCTACCGGCTGCTCCATGCCCGGCTCCCGCTGCTCTTTGCGCTCCTGGAGTTTTTGCTGACCTCGCCCGAGGCGCCGGAACAGTCCCGCGAGATGCTTGGCCATATCGGGCGGATCGAGGAGGCGCCGTCTGACTTCGACACGGTGAAGAGCGCCTCCAACGCCATCGCCGCTACCCTCAATGCCAGCCTCGACACGATGATGCGGTCCCGGGTCGAGCGCGACCGGATGGAGGCACTCGCCGCGTTTCTCGACGAGACCGCGGTGGAAACGGATACCGGGGAGCGGCGCTGGTCGATCGACGACGCGGCCATCCTCGATTTCTGGCTACGGGGCGGAAGCGGCGAGGCCAGAGCCGAGGATTTCCGCCAATTCAGGACGGTGCACCGAGCGTTTGTCGCCTTGGTGCTCGCATTGCGCGAAGGCGAGGACTTTCAGCGGCTCTACCGGCCCCAAGCGGCGGATGACCAGGAGGGATACGTGCAACTCACAGCTGATCAGGCGGCGTTCGAGACGATCGAGGAGGGCCTGCCCTCCCCGCTCGATGCGCTGGCCGAGGATCCGCTGTGCCGGGTGAAATTCCTGACCGGCGCGGAAGCGAAGGGACTCGAGATCGCCGCCCGTCTCTGGGGGGCGGTGCGCGAGTTTCCACTTTCGGTACTGCGCTCCGACGTGATGGGCGGCGCACAGAACGAGATCATCAACGCCCTGCGGTTCAAAAGAGCCCTTGAGCCGCTCATCGCCCTGGACAAGCTGGCGGACCCCGACGAAGCGGGCTACCCGGCAGTCGCCGAGCGCTACGGACGCCTGCGCAGCCATCTGCGTCAGATGCTCCACGCTGCGGCCTATGTGACAGCAACGCGCCGGCAGATGACCCTGCCGGAGCCAACGGCAACCGAAACCCGAAAGGCGTATCGCGGGGTTCGCCGCGCCGGCTTCGGCGAGGCGCTTGAGGATCCGGAGATCGGGGCCGCCTTCGAGGCGGCGATCACCCCGCTCTCGGAACTCGGGGCGCTCCTCGCCGGGCTCGAAGCGGCGCTGCCGGAGGATCTCGGTCAGAGGTTCACGGCAGACCGGCGAAGCTTCGCGGATGCGTTCGGAGAGATGTATGGCAAGGAGACGTGAGATGAAGTTCGAGATCCCAACCGGCGAAGCGCGAGAGGCGGCGATAGACCGCGCCGTCGCGGCCGATATCGCTCTGGCGCTGCGCCTCGGCGGGGCGGAGCCTGCCGCCGAATCCCCCCCGCGCCCGACCTATGGCGACATTCACCGAGCCGCGGTGACCGGAGAGCCCGGGCTGCGCGCTCGGGTCGAGGCCGCCGCCAAACAGGATATGTGGGTCGCCCGGACCTATCGCGAGATCCTGGCCCGCGACGCGGTGGCGCTCTTCGGCACGCTGCGGGCGGCCAGCACCGGCGAGGTCGTCACCCGCAAGGAAGGCGTCTACACGATCGAGGTCCGCGCCTCGGCGAAACGCCCAGAGCGCAGCTTCCTCACCATCACCCTCGGCGCAGGCGCGCCCGTCCCGAGCCGCTTGATCGTCCATCCCGACAGCGAGAAAGGCGATCTTGCGCCGCTCCCGCTCACCGAGCCGGCAGACGGGGTCATCCAGGTGGTGCTGCCGAGCGATCATCCCGTCCTCGCCGCCATCCGCGACCCGGAGCGCAGCTTCCACCTCGCCTGAGCGAACACAACCGGCTAGGGTGCGCACGGACCCGGACCCGGACCCGGGCCAGGGCTCGGGCGCCGGTGGGCGCCGGGTCTCCCGCCAATTGGGCGCGTGAGCCCGGGTCGGAGCCGGGGAGGCGGCTGTGGACGAGCGGATCCTCATCGACATCGCAACGACCGGCGGACCGGCGACGATCCGCGCGGCGGAGTATGACGAGGAGGCGCTGCGCTCCTCTATGGTGCTGTTCGACCGAAACTACGTGACCGCCGGTGTCGACGAACACTTCGATGCCTGCGACCGCAAGCTGCGCCGCCAGCTCGCCAAGCTCGGCGCGCCAACGCCTGAGGGCGGGCTGATCCTCGAGGTCGACGAGATGATCGATGCCGGGGAGAGCTGGCAGCTCGGCCTCACGGTGCTCCATCTCGCCCTCGCCTCCGGGCGGCTTGCAACGTCTGAAGAGGCGGCAACTCGGGTGATCTGGGCGACCGGGGCGGTCCGGACCTCGAGCTGGACTGCCCGCCCGGTCGAAGCGGTGCCGCTGAAGCTCGAGCGATCCGCGGCCCGGATCGCGGCGCTACTGGCGCGCGGGTTGCGGGTGGATGTGCTCGTCCCGTCAGACCAACAGGGTGAGGCGGCGGCGGCGCTGCCAGCAGGGGTCACCCTGCACCCGGTGCATGAGATCGCCGAGCTGCTTCCCCTGCTGGGGATCGTTCCTGCCGCGGAACCCAGCGCCGGCGCGCCGCCGGCGCAAGCTGATCGGAACAGAGCGCGGTCGGCGGCGGCCGCCCCGGTGCGAGACAAGGCCCGCGGATCGGGGATGCGCCGCGCCGCGCTGGCGGGCGCCGGTCTGCTCTGCCTCGGCGGTCTTGCGGTGTTCGTCTGGGGCCCCGAGCGGGGCCCGTCAGAGCGGACCGAGCCCCCCCCTGCGAGCGATTCATCCGGGATCGAGAACACGCGCACCGCCGAGGGCGGCGCCGATCGCAACGTGCTTGCGCTCAGGACGTCGGATCCCGACGCGGCTGACAACGAGGCACGGCCCGACACCAGCAACGATGCCGAGCGGCCACCACGGCGGGAGGGATCGCCGCCACCGGATTTGCCAGAGCCCGACACCCGTACCGCCGCGCCTGCCCCGCTGGACACGGCTCCGGCCCGCCGAGACGGCCGGGCGCGGCGCGCGAGCTATCGCGATATTTTGCTGCCGGGGTTGACCGCGAGCCTTCTGCGCCCGCCGCCCCGCAGCGGACGGACCCCGAAGAGCGCCGCCTGGGTGGCCGCGCCGATTCCCCAAGCGCCGCCCGAGCCGCTGTCCCTGTCCGTGACCCCGTCCCCGTCTCTGCCCGCGTCGCTGGCGCAGGAGCCCACCCAGACGTCACGCGCTCTCGCCGCGTTTGCTCGATCGGCGGTGCCGCTCGGCACACCGACGCCCCAGCACCGGGTGGCACCAGCTCCGACCGCAGCGTCTCGCGTGGCGGCCGTGGCCGTCTCGGTTGGCATAGCGCCCCAGACGCCAAAGGCGCCGCAACCGGGCGATCGCGGCCCTGCGCCGGCGCTTGCGCTCGCGCCCTTCAGCCCGTTCCTCGCCGAGAGCACCGCGCCAGGGGCGGCGGCGGCATCGCTGGCCCCACCGACTGCCCCGCCGCCACCCGACCAGCCGGGCCGCACACCTCGGGCCGCTGCCGCAGCCCGGTCGATCCCGCCGCCCAGCGCAACCGAGTGGCAATTGGCGGGCACAGAGAACCGCGCGGAGACCGATGCGGGGACCGGGCCGCAGACCAACGCGGTCGCCAGATCCCTGCCCGACCCGGTCGCCACGCCCGCAGAGCCGCCGGCGCCACCGGACACCGCGGGCGTGACAGAACGCTCTATCTGGGGTGCCGGGGTCGCCCTGCCCCCGGTGCAAGCGCGGCTCCTGCGCGCGGCCGGGGGGCTCGACTGCGAGTTCTCCCGCATGGCCGGCTACCAGATGGCGGGAGAGCCGCTGCCTCTGAACGGCATCGAGATCGAGATCGGCGTCGTGCCCCGGCTTTGCGCGTTCGAGCTTCGCGCCACCATGCCGGGGGTGGTGATCGGTCACGAGCTCCGACCCGGGATCACCCGGGGTCTGCGCGTGATCCCGGGCTTCGGTGCAACCGGCCTGACGGTGGAGTTCGCCCCGCAGCGGTTTCGGGGACCGGCGACGATGGAGCTTTTCGTGCGACCCGCCGGGGCCGCGCCGGTGCGGCTTTCGATCCGCTTCGTCTCCCAGGCAACGGGCCCGCGCGGTGGCGCATCTGGGCAAGGGACAGGGACCCCGTCCGTCAACTGGCGTCGGGAGGGCGGCGGGGGGCCGATCCCCGGGCCAGCACCGCGAACCGGCCCGATCGACCCATTCAACCAGATCGAGGGCGGGTGGCGCCTGCCCTTCGGAGGCCCTGCCGAGCCGGCCCGGTGATCGTGCGGTTTTCGACCGGCGGCCCTCGGGATGCGGTTGACGGACGCGCGCGCCATACGACCCCTGCGAAAATTCGACGCGTGAAAAGAAAGCGTCGTCGATGCAGTCTAAACGGAATTATCGCGTAGCACGTCACGATTCGACGCCTACGGTACCCATCGGGACGCTTGTGCAGCTTCGCAACGGAAGAGGACCAACTCATATGTGGATCAAGACCTTCGCCGCCGGCATCGCCGGCCTCGCGATTTTTGGAGCCGGCCTGGTCGCAGCCCCGGCCCAGGCCCAGGACATCCCGAACGTGCTCGTGATGACCGAAGATTTCGACAAGGATACCGTGCCGCGGAACAGCCGCGTGCAGCGCAACATCCTTTCCGGCCTCAATGACCGGCTGAACATCCGCGGCTACAGCGTGTTCGACGAGACCGCGGTCAACATGGACGGCTACCAGGCCACCAGCGTGCTCGACCGTCAGCGCCGCACGCCCCAGGAGCTGATCGCCGTCGCCCGCACCGTTCCGACCCCGATCGACATCATCGTCGTCTACGAAGTCTTCGCGAGCGTCGACAAAACCGACTTCGCGAGCTTCGCCAGCATGCGCATCGCCGGCCGGGTGCTCAATGTCGATACCGGCCAGTTCGTCGGCTCGTTCGAGGTTGCGAGCCCGACCAACGCCCCGGTTCGCCTGCCGGTCAACTGCCCGCGCGAGTGCCTCTTGGAGAAGCTCTCGGACCGTGGCCGCGATATGGGCATCGAACTCGCGAGTGTCCTGGCCGATAAGCTCGACCAGTTCTTCGGCCGCATGGGCGGCGGTGCTGCCGTTACCGGTGGCGGCGGCTATCAGCAGCCGGGCTACGGTACGCAGGCGCCGGTCTATGGTGGTGCACCGAACCAGGGCGCGGTTGGCTTCGAGCGCGCCTACACCCTGGTTTTCCAGGAGTGCAGCCCGATGATCCGCCTCGACTTCGAGCCCTACCTCGTGATCTTCGAAGGCTATATGCGCCACCGCCCGGCCGGCTGCACCGGCACCGCCTGCCGCATGCAGTACGTCTCGATGATCGACCCGGGTAAGCTTCAGCGCAATCTGGAGAAGATGCTTATCCACTCCAACCATCCGGGCCGCGTCTCCGTGCAGGGCGCCACCTATACGGTGAACTGCATTCCCCAGCGCCAGCGTCACCCGGTCCAGCTCGACCCGCAGAACTGGTGATCCCGTCCACCGGGCGGTGTGGAACCTCCACGCCGCCCGGTCGCCATTCCGGTCATGTCTCGTTTCCGGTTACCCATTAAGAAAGAGAGGAGCCGCGCCATGCGCTTGGTCGTCCCGCTCGTCGCCCTGACCGCCCTTGCCGTCTCCGCCTGTCAGCAGCCAGAGCCCGTGAATATCCGCACCGGCGAAGGCATGGTCGATCCCGCCACCGGCATCCTCGACCCGCGCTTCGTGGACGGCACGTTCCAGCTCTCGGCCGTGATCGAAGAGCAAATCGGCGGGCCACTGAACAACTCCGACCGCCGCGAGATCGACAATGCGCTCGATGTGGTCCTCGCAGCAGCACCCGCAGCGCCGCCCCAAGGCTGGCGGAACCCGCTGCGGGACACCGACGGCTTCGTCGATCTGACCTCCTGGCGTGTCGACAGCCGCGCGGGCGAGCTGTGCGGCATCATCAGGCACGAGAGCCGCTTTAAAGAGATCCTCGCCGGCGCCGTCACGATTTGCCGGGCGAGCATCGATCCCGCTTGGCGGGTGGACGAGGTCGTGTGGGCCGAGCCCGTGGCCAAAGCCCCGGCGACGGGCCGCAGCAAGCCGCGCCCGCCGCGCCCGCCGCAGGTGGTCGTCGTGACCCCGCCGCCCAACAATCCGCCGAACAACCCGCCGGGCAATCCGCCGGGCAATCCGCCGAGCAATCCGCCGGGCACGCCTCCGGGGAACCAGCCGCCCGTCAACTATGGGCCCGGCGCCGGTGGCCCCCAGCCGCCGAGCACCCCGCCGGCCGCGCCCGTCACCGGTGGCGGCGCTACGACCCTCGGCGACGCACTCGCCTCGCCGATGTAAGTGCCGATCTAAGTGACAGGGGTAGACGACCGCGCCATCAGGTGCTGGTCTGCCCGATCTCAGGCGCTCCGGACCCGGCTCCGGAGCGCCTTCGTTTTAGCGCCTGCAAGCCTTTCCGGTCCGAGGCGCATCGACTAGTCGAAGCAGGCAGCCGGCTCTGCCATCTCGGACCAATCCGCGACGGGGAGCGCAGATGCGCGGGTGCGAAAGCCGATCCCGTTCCGGACGCCCCGGCCGGTGAGCAGGTTCACGTCGCACGCCACCTCGCCCGCGGGATCGAGCGTGTCATAGGCTTCATAGGTGAAGCCGGCGATCCGATAGGCCCCGTCACGATGGGCGATGGTGAGAACCCGTCGCCAACGGTGCCGCCCGATCGCCGTGTTCTGGGAGATCACCTGGAGGCTTCCCGACGCCGCCAGGTCCAGGCTCGGCCGGGTCCCGAACATCCCTCCCGTCCAAGCGATGCCGCGGGCCTCTGCAAGGAGCGACGATCCGCCGAAGCCAGGTGCCGCGCCATAGATGTAGAGATCGGCGGCCTCCCGACCCAACACGAGGACGGCCCGCTCGGGTCCCGCGTTGCGCCAATTCCCCTCGACCACCGCGAGCACCCGGCCGGCCTCGACCATCCGCGGCGCTTCCGCCGCCCCGGGCCCTGCGACCAAGCCCACCAGCAGCGCCCACGCCGCGCAAAACCAGCCGCGCCCTGTGGTCATACCGGCTCCCCTCCTTGCATGGTTGCAGCCGCCGGGCCGCACCCCACTTTCCATCCCGACAGGAACGTGAGATAGGACACGCCCATACCCGGCGCTGGTCAAGGAGGGCCGCATGGAAATCCGCGAAGCGCTCACCTTCGACGACGTGCTGCTCGTGCCGGCCGCCTCGGGGATCGTGCCCGCCCAGGCCGACACCAGCACGCGCGTCACCTCAGAAATCCAGCTGAACATACCGCTGTTGTCCTCGGCGATGGACACCGTCACCGAACTCGATATGGCGATCGCGATGGCGCAGGCTGGGGGCCTCGGCGTCATCCACCGCAATCTGGTGATCGAGGAGCAGGCGGCCCAGGTGCGCGCGGTCAAGCGTTTCGAGCAAGGGGTGGTCTATGATCCGGTGACGCTCCGCCCCGACCAGACGCTCGCAGATGCCTGGGCCGCGCAAAAGCAATTCGGGATCACCGGTTTTCCGGTCGTGGCCAGTGGGCGGCGCCTCGTCGGGATTCTGACCAACCGCGATATGCGCTTCGCGGAAAACCCGGACACGCCGGTATCCGAGATGATGACCTCGGAGAATCTCGCGATCGTGCGGGAGCCCGTAGATCTCGATGAGGCGAAGAAGATCCTGCAGGCACGGCGCATCGAAAAGCTCCTGGTGGTCAATGCCCAGGGCGAGTGCACGGGGTTGCTCACGGTCAAGGACATCCAAAAGGCGGTGCTCAACCCCCATGCCAGCAAGGATGCGCTCGGCCGGTTGCGCGTGGCGGCGGCAACGACGGTCGGCGATGCGGGGTTCGACCGCTCTGCTGCGCTGATCGACGCCGGCGTGGACCTTCTCGTTGTCGACACCGCGCACGGCCATTCGAATGCGGTCTCAGAAGCAGTCACCCGGATCAAGACGCATTCCAACTCGGTCCAGGTGATCGCTGGCAATGTCGCGACCGCTGCGGCAACCCGGGCGTTGATCGATGCAGGTGCCGACGGCGTCAAGGTCGGGATCGGCCCCGGCTCGATCTGCACCACCCGGATCGTCGCGGGGGTCGGGATGCCCCAACTCACCGCCGTGATAGATTGTGCGGAAGCCGCGGCAATCACGCAAACCCCGGTGATCGCCGATGGCGGGATCAAGACCTCGGGCGATCTGGCAAAGGCGCTCGCGGCCGGTGCGCATTGCGCCATGGTGGGCTCGATGTTGGCAGGAACCGACGAGGCGCCCGGCGAGGTCTTTCTCTACCAAGGACGAAGCTACAAGGCCTATCGGGGGATGGGCTCGGTCGGCGCGATGGCACGCGGCTCGGCCGACCGCTACTTCCAAAAGGAGGTGTCGGAGACCCATAAGCTCGTGCCGGAGGGCATCGAGGGCCAGGTGCCTTACAAGGGCTCGGCCGCCTCCGTGCTTCACCAACTCGTGGGGGGCTTGCGCGCGGCGATGGGCTATACTGGCAAGGGATCTCTGGAGGAGATGCGAGGCCAGTGCGACTTCGTAAAGATCACCAATGCGGGATTGAAGGAAAGCCACGTGCACGACGTTCAGATCACCCGCGAAAGCCCGAATTACCGCCAGGGATGAGAGCTGCGTCGCTCATTGCCGGCCTTCTGGCTGTCGCGGGCACGGCACAGGCTGCGTGCGTCGACATCGCCGCCGATGGCGACTGGCGTGCCCTGCCGGGCACGGGACCGATCATCGAGGTCTACGCTGCGGGCACGTGGCGGGCGGATCCGGCCTTACGTCCCGTTGGGCCCGGCGGTCATCTCGGCGAAGACACCGCCGCTGCCGCCCCGCGCATTGCCCAGGGCTATCCGCTCGGTGCGCTCCTGATCGCCAATGAGGCCAAGCGCGTCTGGTCTTATCGGGATTTCGGCCGGGTGGTGATGGGCGGGCTGCTGTCTGGCCGACTGGTCACAACCGGACGGCTGTTCGCCCGAATCAATGACGCCCCCGACGCGATGGCCGACAACAGCGGCGCCGTAACCCTCTGCCTGGAGCGGGTGTCGGAGTGAGCCGCGTGCCGCTGCTCCCCAGCAGGTACCGGTGACGCCAAGCGCGCGGGTCGCCGCCGCGATTGCCGTGATCGACGATTGGTGGGCCGGCGAGGCCGGGCTTGATCGGGTGCTCGCGGGCTGGGGACGGGCGAATCGCTATGCCGGCTCCTCGGACCGTCGGGCGCTTGCCGATCTTGTCTACGATGCGATACGCCGGCTTCGCTCCAGCCTCTGGGTCGCCGGTGCCCCCGATCTCGGGGCCGTCGCAGCGCCGGGGCGGCCGGCCCTACTGGGAGCGCTGCGGCAGGACGGGGCCGACCCGGCCGCGTTCTTCGACGGCAGCCGCCATGGCCCGGCACCGCTCTCGGCCGATGAGCGCGCAGGGCGTCCCCTGGCCGAGGCACCGTCGGCCGTGGCCCTCGACCTCCCCGACTGGCTGATGACCGAGGACCGCTTGGGCGAGGTGCCGCGGGCGGGGCTCGACCGCCAGCGTGTTCGTGCGCCGCTTCACCTCCGGGCCTCATCGCAAAAGGGCGGGCCGGCCCGCGCCGCCGAGCTTCTCGCCGAGGACGGCATCGAGACCGAGCCCGGCCCTCTCGCCCCCGACTGTCTCACCGTCCGTTCGGGCGCGCGGCAGGTCGCCCGAAGCCGCGCCTATCTCCACGGCCATGTCGAGATCCAGGACGCGGCAAGCCAAGCAGTTGCGATCTTCGGAGCCCCCGAGGTGGCAGCGCCGCTCGTGCTCGACCTCTGCGCCGGCGCCGGGGGCAAGGCGCTGGCTCTGGCGGACCGGCTTGCCAGCGGCGGCCGTGTGCTCGCCCACGACATCTCCGCTGCCCGGCTGGCAGAATTGCCGCCGCGGGCGGCGCGCGCGGGGCTTCGGATCGAGACCCGAGCGCCCGGCGCGCTCCACAACCTCGAGGGCCGCTGTGATCTGGTGCTGGTGGATGCGCCCTGTTCCGGCTCTGGCGCCTGGGCGCGCAACCCAGATGCCAAATGGCGCCTGACCGAACCCCGCCTCGCCGAGCTGTGCCAACTCCAGGCTGCCCTGATCACGCAGGCAGCCGGCCTCACGCGCCCTGGGGGGCTCGTCGTCTATGCAACATGCTCGATGATGCCTGTCGAAAACCGCGCCGCGGTCGACCAAGCCCTGAGCGATGCGCCGCTAACTCTTGAACAGACGCGAAGCTGGAGCCCACTGGACGGCGGCGACGGATTCTTCGCCGCCCGCCTGCGTCGCCTCTGAGCCGGGCCTCCCGATCCGCGCCGTCAGCCCTTTCTGAGGCAGCGGCGGCCCAGCAGCTCGGCGATCTGGACGGCATTAAGGGCGGCACCCTTGCGAAGATTGTCGGAGACGATCCACATCGACAGCCCGTTCTCCACGGTGATGTCGTCCCGCAACCGGCTTACGAATGTCGCATAATCGCCGGCGCACTCGACGGGCGTGACATAGCCCCCGTCCTCGCGCTTATCGACCACCATCACCCCTGGCGCCACACGCAGGATCTCGCGGGCTTCCTCGGCATCGAGCGGCTCCTCGAACTCCACGGTCACCGCCTCGGAATGGCCGACGAAGACCGGCACCCGAACACAGGTCGCCTGCACCTTGATCGCCGGGTCGACGATCTTCTTGGTCTCCGCGACCATCTTCCATTCTTCTTTGGTGGAGCCGTCTTCCATGAACACATCGATTTGCGGAATAACGTTGAAAGCGATCTGCTTCTGGAACTTTTTAGGCTCAAGCTCCTGGCCTGGGACGTAGAGCCCTTTGGTCTGCAGCCAGAGTTCGTCCATCCCCTCTTTGCCGGCACCGCTGACCGATTGATACGTCGCGACCACCACCCGCTTGATCCGCGACCGGTCGTGTAGCGGCTTGAGGACGACGACCATCTGCGCCGTCGAGCAATTCGGGTTGGCAATGATGTTGCGCGCCGCATAGCCCTCAATCGCGTCCGCGTTCACCTCAGGCACGATCAGCGGGACATCCGGCTGGTAGCGGTAGAGCGAGGAGTTGTCGATCACCACGGCACCGGCCTTGGCCGCGCGCGGGGCATAGGTCTTGGTCGGTCCCGAGCCGATGGCGAAGAGCGCAATGTCGATGCCCGCGAAGTCGAACTGCTCGAGATCGCGGGTGACCAGTGTCTGTTCGCCATAGCTCACCTGTGTGCCCAGCGAATTACGGCTGGCGAGCGCCACCACCTCGTCGGCAGGAAACTCCCGCTCGGCAAGGATGGCGAGCATCTCGCGCCCCACACTGCCCGTGGCACCGGCGACGGCGACGCGGTATCCCATTGGTCACTTCCTCCCTCAGATCGGACGCATCTAACGCCGGAGGGGTCGGCCCCGCAACCGGCGCCGTTATCGGAATGTTGCGTTCACGGTGCATTGATGGTCGGTGCCGGTCCTCCGACCGACGTAACAAAAAAGGGATCCGCGATGATCAAGCTTCTCCACGCCTTCCTCTTCGCAGCCGGGCTCGCTGCGCTCTCCCCCATCGCCGTTGCCGAAACCGCGGCGGAAATCGACGCCAAGGTCGATGCGGCCCTCGAAGAGCTCTTCGCCGACGAGCCGATGGCCCGAGAGCTCGCCGATAAGGCGGTGGGCATCCTCGTCTTCCCCGAGATCGTGAAGGGCGGCGTGCTCATCGGCGGCATGTATGGCGAGGGCGCCTACCGGGTGAAGGGCCAGACCGAGGGGTATTTCAGCATCGCCGGCGCCTCTTTCGGGCTGCAGCTCGGCGGCCAGACCTTCGGCCAGGCGCTTTTCGTGCTCACCGAGCAGGGGGCGCAGTATCTGCGCGACGTCAAAGGGTTCGAGCTCGGCGTCGGCCCGACCCTGGTCGGCGGCGATAAGGGCTGGACCCGCTCGATGGGGACGTCGGACATCCAGGGCGACATCGCCCCGGTCTTCTTCGGGCAAGAGGGCTTCATGGCAGGCGGTGGCGTCCAGGGCTCTAAGATCACGCGAATCGAGCGCTGATCCCGGGTGGGGCGACCCGCCCCGCTCACCCGATTGCGCGGCGGTAGCTGACAGCTTCCGCCACATGCGCCTTGCGGACCGCGACTGCACCGTCGAGGTCCGCGATCGTGCGGGCCAGGCGCAAAACCCGGTGATAGCCGCGCGCCGAGTAGCGATGATGCGCCGCGGCCGACTGAAGGAGCTGAAGCCCCGCCCGATCCGGTGCTGCCACCTCGTCGAGCCGTGCGCCATCCAGCTCGGCATTCGTCAGCGCCCCCGACCCGTTGGCCCGCCCCGCCTGGGCGGCCCGCGCGCCGGCCACCCGGGCCGCGACCTTGGCCGAACTCTCCCCATGACTGGGCAGCGACAGAATGTCGGCCGTGACGGCGGGCACCTCGAGCCGGATATCGAAACGGTCGAGCAATGGCCCGGAGAGCTTTGCCGCATAGGCCTGACCGCATTTTGGCGCCCGCGGGCAAGCGCGCTCGGGGTCTGAGAGATAGCCGCATCGACAGGGGTTCATCGCAGCGACCATGAGAAACCGCGCCGGGTATCGGACATGGGCATTGGCCCGCGCCACCAGGATCTCGCCGGTTTCCAGCGGCTGACGCAGGCTCTCGAGCACGCGCGGATCGAATTCCGGCAACTCGTCCAGAAACAGAACCCCCCGATGGGCCAGGCTGATCTCTCCGGGCCGGGCGCCAGCGCCACCCCCGATCAACGAGGCGCGGGAGGCGCTGTGGTGGGGGTCGCGATAGGGCCGCGCGCGACACATGGCACCGGCCTCGCCGGCAGCTTCGCCGGCGAGCGAGCGGATGGTGGCAACCTCCAGCGCCTCCTCCGGCGCCAGCGGCGGCAAAACGGAGGGCGTCCGGCGGGCCAGCATTGACTTGCCGGAGCCAGGCTCGCCGACGAGAAGGACGTGGTGGCCCCCGGCCGCCGCGACCTCGATCGCCCGTCGCGCTGTTTCTTGGCCCTTAACATCGATCAGATCCGGCTGATGCGCCGCCTCGAACACCGGCCCGGGCTCTGGCGGGGTGAGCGGCGCGCGGCCGGCGAAATGGTTGATCAAGGCGAGAAGCCCCGGGGCCGCGAGCACCTCACAGGCGCCGACCCAAGCGGCTTCCGCACCGCACTCGGCCGGACAGATGAGCCCCAGCCCCTCGGAGGCCGCCGCCAACGCCGCCGGGAGGGCTCCTTGGACAGGCCGCAGCGCACCGTCGAGCCCGAGTTCGCCCAGGGCAACATAGCGCCCCGCCTCGTCCTCAGGAACGACGCCGAGCGCCACCATCAGCGCAAGGGCAATGGGCAGGTCGAAATGCGACCCCGCCTTGGGTAGATCGGCCGGCGAGAGGTTCATCGTGATCCGCTGCGGGGGCAGGCCGAGCCCGACGGCCGTCAACGCCGCGCGCACCCGTTCCTTCGCCTCGGTGACCGCCTTGTCGGGGAGCCCAACGAGGGTGAAAGCCGGCAGCCCCGCGGTTAGCGCGCATTCGACCGTGACGGGGCGCGCCTCGATCCCCCAGAAGGCAACGGATCTGACCCGACTGACCACAGGCTCCCCCACTTCACCGCTTTCTAAGAGCGCCGAGAGCGGTTAACGGATGGTTAATGTTCCTGAGGGAGGCTTTGAGATGCGCGCTTTTGTCTTGCTTACCGCCGGTCTCATGACGACTGCGTCACTCGCCTGGTCGGGTGAGGTCGAAATCCTGGCGGCCGAGGCGTCGCGCGCGCCGGACGGGACCTGGCGCATCTCTGTAACGGTCGCCCATGCGGACACCGGCTGGGAGCATTACGCGGATGCCTGGCGCGTCTTAGCCCCAGACGGTGCCATCCTCGGCACGCGAACGCTCTATCACCCCCATGTCGAGGAACAGCCCTTCACCCGCTCGCTCTCGGGCGTGACGATCCCGGAGGACGTGGCCGCCGTCTCGATCGAAGCGCGCGACAGCGTGCATGGCTGGGCGCCGAGGGCCTTTCCGCTGACGCTGCCACGCTGAACGCTCAGGCGAAGTCCCAAACCCCCGGCTCGACCTCCGTCAGCGTGTCGATGAAGGGCGTGCCGTCAATGTTCTCCTGGCTATCGGCGAAAAAGATGAGGATCTCGGCGCGCGTGAAGATCTCCTGCTCCGCGATCCCTGTCCAGAAATCGATGCCTTCCGCTTCGCCTTCGCGATCCAGAATGTTCCGGTAGAGCACTTCGATATACTCCTGGTCGCTCAGCGCATCGACATCGCCAAATTTGGCCTCGAATTCGGGATTGCGAATGAACGCGTCGGCCAGGGCCGGCGCCGCGAGACCCTGCTCGCGCTGGTCGATCCAAAAGATGAGGCCCTCGAGATCGATCTCGCCATCGCGGTCGAGTGCTGCCTCGTAGAGCCGTGCGACCCGCTGCGGCTCCTCAGGACTGATCGAGATGGTCGCCTCGGTCGTCGACGTTTCGAGCCGGATGAGGTCGCCGATCTCGAAGACGCCGTCGCTCGTCAAGCTGGTGACAAAGGTATTTTGGTCGAATTGAACGAGATCGAGCGATGTCGGCAACCCATCATCGGTGATGATCGTGGTGTCGCCACTCTCGGCAAAGACACTGAAAGCGGTGGCGATATTATCGGAAAACACAGCATTGACGCCAATCGTCACGATGTCCGTGAACAGGCTGCCATCGGTGAAGGTGTCCACGTCGTCCTGAAAGGAGACGACATAAGCGAGGTCGACCGGCGTGTCCCCATTGAACGTGAACACCCCGTCGGTTGGATTGATCACCCGGCTGCCGCTGAAATCGATCTCGGTCGGCGCCGATGCGCTATAAGAGAAACTTCCAAAAAATTCACCTGCTTCCGTGACGCCGGCGAACTCGACCGATACTATCGTATCTTCCATAGGGCGGAATTCCTTATTGCATCGCGCCTGAAGAATTCAGACGCGAGCTAAGCCGTTTAGATCAAATACGAGAGGAATTGCAATCCCGGGGGCGGCCTATTGTGTTAGGCCGCAAAGCGCAAAAGCCTCAGGCTCGCGGCGAAAGGCAGCCGGTCTTGCCGGGCAGAGCCACTGCCTCGCTGTCCGACAGCGCGGCCACACGCTCGACCAGGCTCGGCTCGACGCTGTTGCAGGTCCCGATCGCTTTCCAGTAGCCGGCGACGGTGCATTCCTGCAACCAGCCGCCAGCGGCGCAAATGGTGCTGCCCACCGAATAGGTTACCCCTTGATAGGAACAAGCCGCCGCAGCCGGCTGGGCGATGGCGGCGGCAAAGGCGAAAGCCAGGGCGAAACGGATCATACTTCTCTCCCAATCTAACCGTCAGGGTGCGGGGCCCGCTGGATGCCGGGCGCGCCGGATGCATCGCGCCCAACAGTTTGCCCCATACCGGCGCGGGCGAGAAGCGCCTGCAGCGGTTCTGTTGCCGCAGGGTCAGCCAGCCGCGAGCGCGGTGACGATCGCGTCGCCCATCTCCGCGGTCGAGACGACCCGTGTCCCCTCGCCCTGGCCGAGATCGGCGGTGCGCAAGCCTTGGGCAAGCACGGTCTCGACGGCGCTCTCCAACCGGTCGGCCGCCTCGCCCAGATCAAAGGAATAGCGCAGCGCCATCGCGAAAGAGAGAATACACGCGATCGGGTTTGCCTTGCCCTGCCCGGCGATGTCGGGGGCAGAGCCGTGCACCGGCTCGTAGAGCGCCTTCGGCCGGCCATTGGCCATCGGCGAGCCCAAGGAGGCCGAGGGCAGCATCCCGATGGAGCCCGTCAGCATCGAGGCCAGATCGGAGAGGAGATCGCCGAAGAGGTTGTCGGTGACGATCACGTCGAACTGCTTGGGCCAGCGCGAAAGCTGCATGGCGCCCGCATCGGCATACATGTGGGAGAGTTCGACCTCCGGGTATTCGCGGGCGTGCACCTCGGTGACCACCTCGCGCCAGAGCACACCCGACTCCATCACATTGGCCTTCTCCATCGAACAGAGCTTGTTCGACCGACGCTTGGCCAGTTCGAAGGCCGACCGCGCGACCCGGGCGATCTCGCTTTCGGTGTAGCGCTGGGTGTTGATGCCGACGCGCTCGTTGCCTTCGGTATGGATGCCGCGCGGCTCGCCGAAATAGACGCCGGAGGTCAACTCGCGGACGATCATGATGTCGAGCCCCGCGACCACCTCGGTCTTCAGCGACGAGAACTCGGCCAGCGCGTCGAAACACTGCGCCGGGCGAAGATTTGCGTAGAGGTCCATCTCCTTGCGCAGACGCAGGAGCCCGCGCTCGGGCTTCACGGAAAAGTCGAGCGCGTCGTATTTCGGACCGCCGACGGCGCCGAGCAGCACCGCATCGACCTGCTGAGCCTTCTCCATGGTGGCATCCGAGAGCGGCACCCCATGAACGTCATAGGCGGCGCCGCCGACCAGATCGTGCTCGACCTCGAAGGCATGGCCCTGGGCCACGTGCCAATCGATCACCTTGACGACCTCGGCCATCACCTCGGGGCCGATGCCGTCGCCGGCGAGGATCAAGAGCTTCATCGACATGGGCGGAGCCTCCATTTTTGCGGTTTCCGGCCTTCTGCCCCGGGGCGGCGCGACGATCAAGCGCCCTCGGGCGCAGGCGGCGGCGTGGCGAAGACGAGGGCGTAGCTGTGATCGGTGCCATGGCCGTAGCGGTCCCAGGCGAGGACGATCTCGCGCTCGAGCCGAGGCGCGGGGGGGCGCGCGTCCAGCGGGGGCACGGCCACGGCACGTGCCAGGTCCCAGGCGAAAGGGGTGTGGCCCTCCGAACAGGTCAGATTGGCCGCCTCGATCACCATCCAACCGCCCGGGCGGCTCGCCGCTGCGATGCGCCGGAAGAGCCGCCCCAGCTCGGCGAGATAGCCGCCGTAGCTTCCAGCGACGGCGAAACCCGACAGGGGGTCCGCGGTCTCGTGACGGTGCATGTAAATCGGCGAGGTTAGCGTGAGCTGAGGCGACGGCAGGCCGCTCAGATCGACGGTGCGGATGTCATCGGCGATCAGGCGATCGCGCCGGGCCAACAGGCTCCTGGCATACGACGCGCGCGCCGCACAGCGCTCCACGCCCCAGCCCGCACGGCCCATGCGCTCGGCCACAAAAAGCGTTGTCCCGAAGCCGGCGAAGGGGTCGAAAACGACATCCCCCGGTGCGCTGAACCGCGCGATCAGCGCCGAGACGACCGACTCTGAAAGCCGCAGGTCTTCGCCGAGCCCTTGAGGCAAGGGCCGGGAGAAGACATGCCGCGCGGCCATCCAGCTGCGCATGCGCTCACCCGGCTCCGCGCCGGGCACCGCCGAACCGCACCGAGGCCGCACGCCGCTCCCAGGTCGCCTCGGGGGCCAGTCGGTATTCCGCCGCTGGCCGTCCTCCATGGCGGGTCGAGGTCGTCCCCGTCGGCTCGATGAGCCCTGAGCGCTCGACCATCCGCCGGAAATTCTGCTTGTGGAGCGGCATGCCGGAGACCGCTTCGGCCGCGCGCTGCAACTCGAGCAGTGTGAAGGTCTCGCCCATGAGTTCGAAGAGCACCGGCCGGTATTTCAGCTTACCGCGCAGCCGCCCGATCCCGGTGGCCAGGATGCGCCGGTGGTCGCGCGGCGCCGGGCTGCCGAGGGCCGGGAGCGCCGGTTGGTCGAGGCCTTGGTCGCGCCAGGCCTCGGGGACGAGCCTCGCCTCATAAAGCAACTCGTACCGCTCGAGCGCCAGCTCGTCGCGCCAGGGAAGCCCATCAGTTCCGAAGAGCAGCCGAATGCGCTCACGCCGGGCCTCCACCACGCCGGCCGGCGACCCGGGCCCCGCGCCGCCACAGACCCAAGCCTCCAGCCCCGGCAATATCTGCGCAGCCACCAACGCAGGCGGGCCGGTGCGGCAGTCCTCCCAGGGAAACCAGGTCGACCACGGGGTCCAACCGGGGCCTTGCGCGGCTTCGGGTGCGACGAGCGCGAGATAACCGATCGAAACCGTGTGCGGCTGGCCGACATCGCTGCGGACGGGATCGCCGAAAGTGTAGAGTTGCTCGACATAGCCAAGAACCAGACCGGTGCGCTCCGACACCCAGTCGCGCAGCGCGGTCTGCAAGGTCCGATGGCGCGCGGGGTCGAAGCTTGCCGTCGGCAGATCCGGGCCATCGGGCCCCTGCGGGGTCAACACCCGCGGCGCCAGAACGCTTCCCCCCACTCCCAAGGCGAAGATCACGGCCGAGAGCTCCACCCGCACTGCCCGACCCGGCACGCCAGCGCTCACCGCCCGACCTCCCCATACAGCGTCCTGAACCGTGCCAAGAAAGCCCCGTTGACCTCGGAGATCGGCCGTGGCGTCAGGGTCAGCGCGGCCACCGCGGCGCTTCGCGGGCGGGAAAAGATCTTGTCCGCCTCGGCCCTCGAGAAGCCGGCGATCTGCGTCGCCTCAAGCCAGGCCGAGGCCTTGTCGGCGCGCTTGATCAGCTTCTGCGTCGCCGCCAACGGCTCCGGCGCCAGACCGAAGCGCAGATGCACGGCCGTCGCGAGGCGCGCCTCGAATGCCCGATAGTCGAGCCCCAGCGCCGCTTTAAAGGGACTGATCATGTCGCCGATCACGTATTCCGGGGCGTCGTGGAGAAGCGCGGTCAGCCTTTCTTCGATGCTGGCCTTGGGCTTCAGCAGCGCGACGATATGCTCGACGAGAAGCGAATGCTCCGCCACCGAGAAGGGGTGCTCGCCCTGCGTCTGCCCGTTCCAGCGCGCCACTCGGGATAGCCCGTGGGCGATGTCCTCGATCTCGATGTCGAGGGGGCTTGGATCGAGCAGGTCGAGCCGCCGTCCCGAAAGCATCCGCTGCCAGGCCCGCGCCGTCATGCGCTCACGCCCATGGAAGGTCGACGATCCCGACGCCGCGTCGCTCCGACGTCATACGTGCGGAAGGCTGTTGATGCGGGGGCCGACAGACCGTCGGCAGACCCATGAGACCGGCGCGGATACCGGCCACGATACCGTCCGGCACCTGCCGCGCCGGAGGCGGCCTGAGCCTGACGCCAGCCGTGACAAGTCCGGCAAACCGGGACCGGGCCGCAAGCCGGATCGTCGATATATGCAGCGCCACCCGCGCCGCCACGCCGGGCGCTGGCGGGGTCTCTCGCAAACCGGGAAGTCGGGTGCGTGCCCGCCCGGTCAGCCGATCATCCGGCGACGCCTGCCAGATGGTCTCCCCCAGCTCAGACATGGATCGGCCCGCTCTCCCCTGCGTTCGCCCTTTGGTCTAATGCGCCGCGGGACCCGTGTCGAGCCGGACCCCCACCCACCGCAGGGTTGGTTGGGGGAGGGAGAAAGGGGTCCCGCAGCAATCCAGACGGCCACCCCGCCCAACTACGGGGCCCGGCAC
>JBHJGY010000092.1:0-8657 GCA_050331335.1 Pikeienuella sp. | reverse complement strand
TGGAGCCGTCGCCGTAGCCGAGCCCCTCGACCAGCCAGGGTCTTTCACGCTGCGCGCGCGTCCCTGCGGGACGTGCTCGAAATCCACCGTCGCCTCGCGGACCTTGAGCGGGTCGCCATCCTTGCTCAACCGCTCCAGATGCTCCGAAAGCCCGAACAAGCCCGCCTGCCGCATTCTGATCCCTTCCGATCCGTCCGGATCAGTGGATCATACCGCACCCACGGCCGGTAGGTTCTTGCGGGTGTCCATCTCGCGATGCAGCAGCAGGCCGCCGTCAGAGCTGATCGAGCAACCACAGAACGCCAGCTTGGAAGTGCGGTCGACGTGCGGTCGAAGCGGCCCCGCTTCCTCTTCATCCGCTGGGTTCGCCACCTCTACGCCCCTTCACCGCAGTTAAGCCATCGCTTATGCGAGGGGTTCACGGATCGGGGCTGGTTCGAAGCTCAATGCAATTGGGCTATCCGGGCTCAGACCGTCAGTCCTTGTAGTTATTTGACTATCCGCACTTTGGAGGCGACCGGAGCCGACGCTGACCGGTCCGGCCTCCCCGCAGGACCGGAGCCGTGTTTCCGCGGCCCGCTACCGCTCCGAGGAGAAATGCTCCTTGAGGTAGTCGAGGATCACCACACGGCTTTCCTCCCCGTAATCGGGCATGCCCTGCTCCTCGATCATCCAGCCCCAAAGATACTCCCAGCGGGCATCGGTGAGGCGCATCTGCTGGAAGGTCTGCGAGGAATGGCAGGCGGTGCAGGAGTAGAACGTCTCCTCCATCCCTGGACCAACGGGCAGGTTGTCAAACTCAGGGTCCCGCACCACCGCGGTCTCCGGCTGCCCCGCGAGGCCGCCCAGGGGTTGCATCGGCGAGATGTTCATCGGGCTCATCGGACGGCCGGGATTGGGCGTCATCGGGTGCTGCTGCAGCATAGGGTTGGGGAGCGCCTGCTCGGCAAAGCTCGGCGGTGCGGCGACCAAACCGGCGGCGACCGCCCCCGCACAGATCATGCTGCGTCGTCTGGAATTCGCGAAAGCCAAGAGGGAGCCTCCATCTCGTCGTCGGATTCACCGGAGAGCGCCGGGGCGGCGCGTCTGCCGCCCCGGCCGGTTGGATCAGCTCGCGAGCACGGCGATCCGGTGCACCATGTTGTTCCCGTAGCCGCGGGGGTTCCAGCCAGGTGTGGTGACCGGCTGCATCCGGCCCTCCGCGTCGGTGGCGCGGGTCCAGACCTCGTAGTAGCCGGCTTGCGGGAAGTCGATCTCGGCGGTGAAGCGCTGCCAGGCATAGCGGTTGGCCGGGGCCTGGAGGTCGGCCTCCTGCCAAGTTTGGCCGAAGTCGATCGAGGTGTGCAGCGCCGCGACCTCGCCGTCGGCCCAGGCATGCCCGCGGACGGTCAGGTTGCGCCCGCCGAGTTGCGTGCCGGTCGCTGGGCTGGTGATCAGCGACTTCACAGGCATGGTCGTCATGACCACCATGTCCTCGGTCGGGACCTCCGTGCCCGGGGCCACGGGATACGCGGGCAGGCGGTAGGAATAGCCGCCCATCTTCGGCCCGTCATGCTCCTGGTCGCGCACCCAGATCCGGGTGAGCCATTTCTGCGAGGCCGAGCCGGGATAGCCGGGGACCACGGTGCGCAGCGGGAAGCCGTGGATGGCGGGCAGATCATCGCCGTTCATCGCCCAGGCGATGAGCGCATCCTCCTCCAGCGCTTTCTCGATCGGGATGCCGCGGGAGATCGCGACCTTCTCCGGATCGCCCGAGAGATGGGGGTCGTTGCCGTAGTGGCCGGTATAGACGGCGCTCGGCTTCACCCCCGCGGCGTTCAGCACATCGCGCATCCGCACGCCGGTCCATTCCGGGCAGCCGACGGCGCCGGTGGTCCACTGATTGCCCGACGCGCCGGGAACGAAGAAGGCCCGGCCGTTGCCGCCGCATTCCAGCACCAGCCGGCGGGTCACGGTTTCGAAGTTCGATTTCAAATCGTCGAGGCTGAGTTCGAGCGGGGTCTCCACCTCGCCGTCGACGGTCAGGGTCCAGCCGGAGGCGTCCATGTCCAGCGCGTGTTGCGGCACGGCGCCGTTGTTGCGGACAAACAGACGGTTGGCAGGGGTCACGTCGTCGTCGAGCAGATGCGCCGCGGTCTCGGCGTTGATCGGGCGGTCGTTGAGCAGCGTGAGCTGGTCCTTGAATGCATAGGCATCCATATCGGCGCCGGCGGCGTGCGCGAGGCCCACGGGCTGCAGGCCTTCGGGGAAGAAGCGGGCGAAGGGCACGGACATCACGGTCGCAATCGCCGCCATGCCGGTGGCCTTCAGGAACTGACGCCGCCCGCTTCCGACTTCGCGCACCGCCGGGAGCCCGTCCTGCGGGTCCTTGCGGCCCGTCTCCGTAACATGTTGGTCCATGGGACCCTCCCTGATTGATTTTTTGTTGCATCCACCGCTTCAGGGGTGGCCTTTATCAGGGAGCACAATCGAAACGGCGAATCAATTCTTGAAATCGCACAGATTTGGACCATAGCCATCGAACACCGGCGCCATCTGGTCTTGGCGGACGATCCCGACGGACTGTCGGCGCACCAGGCCGCTCTGTTAAGCGGCGTCCAACAGCGGCTGCGGCGCACCCTCGATCCCGACGGCAAGGTGCTCGACATCTCGGGTCACCATCAGACGAACGCGACCCAAAGGATAGAAGCGCCTGACCCATTGAACGAAACGCCCTCCGGCAAACCCGACGCGGGTCACGACGACATCATGGCCAGATTTTCAACCGTTATTGACACGATCGGCTCGAGAGGCAAAATAATTTAATGAACAAACCGATGCATCTTGGTAATTTGCGCGCAAACATCTGTCTCTCCAGCGGAGGATCGAAAGACACCCATGATCCCAGTCAAAAGCTTCAGTGTGTCGATTTTCATCCTCAAACCTGAGGGTTCCGAAACCAAAGTGCTGCTTGTACGTCGAACAGGGTATCTGGCGGGCCTTTGGTGCCAAATCGCTGGTGGCATCAAGCCCGGAGAGAAGGCGTGGCAAACCGCGATACGCGAGGTTCGCGAAGAAACCGGCATCGAGCTGTCAGAAATCTGGTCTGCCGACTTCTTGGAGCAATTCTACGAAGTAGCCAAAGAATGCATCACTTTGGTGCCCGTCTTTGTCGGCACGGTGCCCACAGATACCATCGTCCGGTTGAACGACGAACATGACGCGCATGAGTGGGTCAGCTTTGAAAAGGCAAACTCCATGCTCAGCTTCCCGGGGCAGCAAAGAGCCTTGGCGGCTGTGAAAGCCGAGTTCGTCGATAAAGCCCCGAACCCGCATCTGAAAATTCAGACGAATGGCTAAGGGCGGGCGACATCCTTGGCCACGCGCGGGTCTATTCCGTCGATCGGGCCGTCAGTGGCTGGAGTGAACCCGCTGAAGTCGTCTACCCACCGGCCGTGGGCGAGCCCGTGGTCCAGAAGGACCGGACGTGGCTCCGACGCGAGACAAGCTGGGCGGTTGAGCCGCCACCGGCTGCGGGCCAATTCCAAGGCCGTTCGGTCTGACCTTTCGGCCATTGCGACGGCCCGCGTCCCCGTTAGGCTGGCTAACAGCCGAGGGGCTCGCCGAGTGTGGGCATCACGTCTCCAGTCGGGCCCTTGCAGTAGGAGAGCAGCCGTGCCAACGCCATCCGGACAAGATCTACCCGATTTTTTCGCGCCGCAGGACTGGACCTTTCCGGTCCCAATCGCCTATGGCCCCGGCCGGCTTGGCGAGATCGG
This sequence comes from Pikeienuella sp., assembly GCA_050331335.1. Taxonomy (GTDB): domain Bacteria; phylum Pseudomonadota; class Alphaproteobacteria; order Rhodobacterales; family Rhodobacteraceae; genus Thermohalobaculum. The sequence continues at coordinate 4,899 of JBHJGY010000092.1, read as the reverse complement.
GGCGCGTTGTGCGGCGGCTGGGATTGCGGCACCTTTGATCGTGACGGACCGCAGCAGCCGGCACTTACCCTTCGTCTCGCAACTCGGCCAACAGCTTGCGCAAGCCGGTCTGCAGGCGGAGGTGTTCTCGGAGATCTCGCCCAATCCCCGTGACGACGAGATCGGCGTCGGTCGCGAGGTATTCCGCGCCGGCGGCCATGATGGGATCATCGCGATCGGGGGCGGGAGCGCGATGGACGGCGCTAAGGCGATTTGCCTCACGGCCAACAACAGCGTCGATCTCTGGGACTTCGAGTTCGAGCAACCGGCGCCAGAGATCGGAGCAGATCGGCCCTTTCCCAAGCTGATCACGATCCCCACGACGGCGGGTACCGGCGCGGAGACCGAAAGTACGGCGATGGTCACGCATGTCGCCAAGGGCATGAAGTTCTGCGTCTGGCATCCGGAGCTGAAACCCTCTCTGGCGTTGCTCGATCCCGCGTTGACGGTCGGCCTGCCGCCCCACCTCACCGCATGGACTGGGGTGGATGCGCTGACCCATGCCATTGAGGCCTATTCCGTCCCGGGCTTTCACCCGCTCTGCGACGGGCTGGCCATCGAAGGACTGTCGCTGATCGCGGAGTGGCTGCCGATAGCTGTCCGCGAACCGGAGAACATGGCGGCGCGCGGCGGCATGCTGGTCGGGTCCTGCCTCGCCGGAATCGCGTTCCTGAAGGGCCTCGGAATGGTGCATGCGATCTCGCACATGGTCGGCGCCGAGTACGACACGCAGCACGGGCTGACGAATGCCATCGTCCTGCCCGTCGTGCTGCGCTTCAATCTGCCTGGAATGGAGGCCAAGGTTTGCCGAATGGCGCAGGCGATGCGGCTCGATGACCACTCGGTCCCCGGCTTCATTGCCGGCGTCGAGCGGATCCTGGACGATGTTGGAATTCCCAGGTCCCTGCAAGAGATCGGCGTACCAGCGGACTGCGCCGCGCGTATTGCCGGCAAGGCGCTCCAGGACAGCGCCGCAGCAACGAACCCCCGTTCGGCAAATCTCGAGGAGGTGCGCGATCTCATAGAGGCTGCGATCGCCCAGGCCCGCTGAGCGCGCAGTATGGGTGCGCTCTGCCCCAGCTCTGCGTCGGCGAGGTCGCGCGCGCCGACGGTCTCCGGTTGGGTCCCAGCAGTAATCCACCTAGGGGGGTGAGCAGCTGGTGAGAGATCCTCACTCGTTCGACAATGGCCTGAGCCTGGAGTTCCCCGGGGTTCGTGGGCCGTCATGGGCTGGGGGCCGTAACCCGCCAAAAAGGTATGGTCGCGCGGAAGCGGCGCTCACTTGTTTGGCCGCCCGCGCGGCGGCCATTGGCGCCCGCCAGGGCCGCGGGTGAATTGCCGGCCAGACGGCGACAACACGAGCGGGGTGGCTTGCCGGTCGTCGCGCACCGCGGTGTTCGGGGCGCCCGGCGTGCCCGGTGCGGCGCAGGCCGCGAGGAGGAGGCCGGAGGCGGCCAGGATGAGCAGTCGCATGATCTGATCCTTGTGAAGACCGGGCGGGGTCTCGGTTTGCGCGCGCCGCCATGGCGTTCCCCATGGCGGCGAGTTGCATGTCAGCGCCTCTTTACCGGCGGCTGTGCAGCTGCATCACGGCGACCATGACCAGGCCGTAGAGCACGTGACCGATCAGGGCCACCCAGGTGATGCCCGTGAAGTTGAGGAAGAACGGCAGACCCGCGATGGCCGTGATCCCGCCGATGGCGAAGACCCAGAGCCCGAAGCCATAGACCGCCGAGGGCAGAACCCAGCCGCCCAAGTCGCCCGCGACTGCCCGCCAGACCGGTTGGAAGATGTAGAGCCAGCCGACCGGATAGCCGATCAGCCCGACAAGGTAGAAGTGGACGAAGAAGCCGGCGAAATCGCCGTTCGGCAGCCCGAAGGTGCCGAGAAGGCTGCGGGCGAGCCCGTGCGGCGAAAGATTGGCCCAGCCGATGCCGGGGCTGACGACCTGCCCCCAGAAATCGAAGGCGGTGGTCGCGACGGCCCCGGCCACGAACATCAGGCCGAGGGTCGCCATATTGAGCGGCGGAACTTTGGTGGGAACGGCGGTTTCACTCGCGGTCGACATCGGTTGCTCCTCTCCAGATCGGTTGGGGCACGCCGTCGGGCAGCGCACCCATCACTTTAGGGGCGTGAGGGCCTCAGCGGGCCTCGTCGGGGCTGCTGTTGGCCTCCCAGCCGTAGAAGGGCTCGGCATCGCTCGGGAAGGGCACGACATCGCTCGACAGGAAGGTGACGACCTCGTTGCTGCGGTTCTCCCACCAATGCACGAAGCCCGGGCCGAACTCCTCGGACACATCGCCGGCATGGTGCTCGATCGGCACTGCGCAGAAGCTGTTGTGCTCGATCACCGTGCCCTTGAGCACATACACGATCGCGGGACGGTTGGCGTGGCTGTGGGTCGGGACCGTGCCGCCGGGCTGGAGCTCCAAGCGCCGGGTCCGCAGGATGAAGGGCCCCATCTCCTGCCAGCCTTCGAGGCGGACATTCGCGATGACCTCGCGGGTCAGCCGCTGCTGGCCGACACGCTCGACCTCGCGCGGTTCGGTCAGGACATGCTCCGGCGGACAGCCCGCGGCGTCGGCGGGACGGGCGAGGCCGAGGATGGCGGTGGCGGCGAGGGCGGTCGCTGTAAGCATCAAGCGCATGGGCGGCGTCTCCTGATGTCCGGTGTGCATCGCGCTCCCGGTCAGTGGAGATTTGGTATCGACCCATTCGCGATTAAATCACACCGGTGGGCATCGAAACGATAGCCGCCAAGCATGTTTTGCGCGTTCCATCCGATCAATACTCTGTGAGGCGAGCTGGCGGTCGGGGCCGGCAAGAAGCACAGGAGCGCGCCATGGAGATGCATCAGATCCGGTATTTCACGGCCGTGGCCGAAGAGCTAAACTTCACCCGCGCTGCGGAGCGCTGCCAGGTGTCCCAACCCGCGCTGACCCGGGCGATCCGCAAGCTCGAGGACGAACTCGGCGGGCCGCTCTTCCGCCGCGAGGGCCGGAAAACCCATTTGACCGAACTCGGCCGCATGGTCCGCCCCCGCCTCGAACAGGCGCTCTCCTTGACCGAGACGGCCCGGACCGAGGCGCTCGACTTCTCGGAGATGGTCAACGCGACGCTCACCCTCGGGTGCATGTGCACCATCGCGCCGACCAGTGTGATCAGCCTCATCGAGTTTTTCAGCCGCCAGGCGCCGCAACTCAACCTGAACCTTCGCGAAGCATCGGGGCGGCAGTTGGTCGAGCTCTTGACCACGGGCGAGATCGACATCGCGCTTGTCGGGCTTCCCGACTATCCCGACGCACTCAAGGCCGCGCCGCTCTTCACCGAACGCTACGTCATCACTTTCCCATCAGGACATCGGTTCGAGACGATGGCGCGCGTGCGCCTCGCGGACCTGAACGGCGAGCGGTATCTGCGCAGGCTGAACTGCGAGTATCTCGATTTCCTCGACGCAGAAGGCCATGCGGACGAGACCGAAACGGAAGTCAGATTTCAAAGCGAGCACGAGTCCTGGGTCCAGGCGATGGTCATGGCCGGCCTCGGCTGCGCGGTCATGCCCGAGAGCCTCGCGGCCCATCCAGGATTGCTCAGCCGCCCCCTTGTCGATCCGACGATATCCAGGACCGTCTCGGTCGTGACCCGCCGCGGGCGCAAGCACACGCCCGTGGTCGATTTCTTCGTACGCCTCTGTGCGACGATCGACTGGCCCCGGTCCGCCGGGTGAGCCCGAGCGAGGCCGGCTTTCGGATGTTAAGCTGCGGATCGGCGACCCCATGCGAGTTGGCGGGGCGGACGGCCCAACGACAAGCCTGCCGCCACGCGGCGGCACGGTCTCGGCTTCGGCCTCTCGATCCGCCCAGGCCCCGGGACCGTGGACGCGCCGCAGATCAGTCGAGCGCCGCCCTCGCCTCCGCCAGCAGATCCTGCGCCGTCAACTGGGGGCGCAGCGGCGTGATCGTGACCCAGCCTTCGATGAGCATCCGGGCGTCGGATCCGTCGGGCGCCGTCTCGTTTGCCGTCTTGTGGCGGAAGAACTGGAACTCCCGACCGTTGGGCGCGACATAGGGCACAACCTCGAAGGTCGAGCCGGTGCGAAGCCCCTGCGGACATACCGCCATGCCCTGCACAAGCCCGGGCTCCACCGCCGGAAAATTCACGTTGTAGAAGACCCCCGGCGCCCATGGCATCGCCAACACGCGACGCACGGCGTCGGCGCCTAAGGCGCGGGCGGGGGCCCACATATCCGCCGGGGCCCCTTCGGCGCGGGTGTAGAACTGGCTGAGCGCGACCGTACGGCAGCCGGCCATCGCGGCTTCCATCGCGCCGCCCACCGTCCCGGAATAGACCACGTCCTCCGCTACATTGTGCCCGCGATTGACGCCCGAGAGCACGAGATCGGGCGGGGTCTCCTTGAGCAGGCCGTGCAGCGCAACGAGCGCGCAGTCGGCTGGGTAGCCGTCGACCGAGAACCGCCGCTCGGCGATTTTGGTGATCCGGGTGGGGTTCACGTAAGAGATCGCGTGGGAGACGCCGGAGCGCTCGTTGTCCGGCGCGACGACCCAGATCTCGGCCTCCGGCCCGCCCAGTTCGGCGGCGATCGCCTCGGCCACCGCGAGCCCCGGCGCCACGATGCCGTCGTCATTGGTGATGAGAATGCGCATGGGTCCCCCTTCGATGCCGTTGGGGTTGTAGGGGCCGCGGGCGCGGCGGTCCAGCCTTGGGCTTTTTGGTTTTGCGCCGCGATGAAATAGGTTACTAATATCGAGTTAGGTGAGGTGCGTTCTCCGAGGGGGGATTCGATGACGAGAGCGATTGTGGCGGCGGCGCTGGCGGTGTCGCTGATCGGCGGGGCCGCGC
>JBHJGY010000091.1:0-38457 GCA_050331335.1 Pikeienuella sp. | reverse complement strand
CGTCGTGAGGGTCTATCTGGTGCGGGCCGCTGCCCGCCGAACCCCCGTCCACAAATTGCTCTTGGCCCCCCCCCTCAGCATCGATATAGCGGATCCGCACGGCCGCAGGCCGCGAAACCTCCTCCGAAACCCCCGGAAGGTTGGGGCTGCCCTCGCGCCAGCTGCGCATCTCGGCAGATGCCCACAGCAGCTCCGGATTGGCCAGCTTGAGGGGCCTGAGACCTGTCCCGGTCGCATCAACCACGGCGAGCCTGAGGCCGATCCCGAGCTGCGGCGCCGCGAGACCGACACCGCCTGGCACCTGGCGCATCGCGGCAACCAACTCGCGCCAGATCTCCCGCACCTGCGCGTCCACTTCAGGAACCGCGAGCGCCACCGCCTTCAGCCGCGCATCGGGCCAGCGCAGAAACGCCCTGGGAACCGCGCCGCCCCTTGGGCCCAAGGGACCCCCCGCCCCCTCGGAGCCCAGCGCCATCACAAAGCGCGGGCGCGATCGCGCTTGAGTTTCTTCATCTTCTGGGTGATGAGCTGCCGCTTGATCGGCCCCAGATAGTCGATGAACAGCTTGCCGTCGAGATGATCAATCTCGTGCTGCACGCAAACCGCGTCGAGCCCATCGAAGTCCAACTCCTCGACCTCACCTGCGCGATTGACGAAGCGGACGCGGACTTCAGCCGGACGGGTCACATCTTCGTAGATGTCGGGCAACGACAGGCAGCCCTCACGATAGGTCTTGGTCTCGTCGGATCCGCTCAAGATCTCGGGATTGATCAACGCCATGGGCCGGGGCTTCTCGCCCTCTTCCACATTGGCCGTGTCCATCACCACCAGTCGTGTCTTGATACCGAGCTGCGGCGCGGCCAGCCCGATCCCCGGTGCGTGATACATGGTGTCCAACATGTCGTCGATCAGCGCCGCGAGCGCGCCATCGACCTCGGCAACCGGGTCACTGACCGTCTTGAGTCGTGGGTCTGGATGGATGATGATCTGACGCAACATGCCCGGCAATTAAGGGAGACGCTGCGCGGCGGTCAAGCGCGGCGCAGATGGAAGCGGGCGCAAGCGCGGGCGCAGGCGATACCCAGGCCCGGATGGAGCCTTTTGGAGGACATCTTCACGATGAACGGCGCACCGAAGTTTGGCAAACCAAGCCGCGCGGCGACCGTCGGCGTTTTCCTTTGGCTCCTGTTGGGCCTGAGCGCCGCCGTCGGGCAGGAACTGCCTGTTCAGAGCGCCCCGAGCTATCATCGGGTGTCGGGCGTAGCACCCCAGGATGTCCTCAACATCCGCAGCGCGCCCTCGGCCGACGCGCCCATCATCGGCGCGCTTGCTCCCTTTGCAGCCCCTGTCGAGGTGGTCGTCTCACACGCGGGATGGGGCCGTGTCACTCAGGGCGAACAGGGCGGCTGGGTCTCCATGCGTTATCTTGCGCCGATCGAGATGCCGGAGTTCGGCGCCAGCGGGCTGCCACAGGGTCTTGTCTGCGCGGGCACCGAGCCCTTTTGGAGCCTTGAGCTTGGGGCCAACGGGGCCCGGATGTCTGAGCTCGGGGGGACAACCGGCGTCTTTCAGATCCTCGACGCCGAACAGGCCGAAGGCCGGCCGGACCCCGCGGCCCTCTGGCTCGGTGGACCCGCGGGTCCCGCGCTCGCGCAACTGACCCGCCGCTACTGCACAGACACCATGACGGACCGCATTTATGCCTATACCGCGGCGCTCGCGCTCGAGACCGCTGCCGGGCGGCGTCTGCTCGCCGGCTGTTGCCGGGTCCCGCTCGCATCGCAAAGCGGCAGCAAAGATTGACCAAGCCCCAGTCGGCGGGGCTGGCATCAGATGCGCGCGGAGCGGCTTCATCTTGGCCGCCGATGACACCAATCCTGGCCATGTGGTTCCGGGCAGCGCGAAAGACGGGCGCCCTGCAGGTCCTGCTCACCCGTTGCTCTGGCACGTCGGGCTGAGAAACCCCACAGCACGTCGCCGCCGCGACCGCCGTTGCGTTGGTCCGCTTCGCCATGGGGCCGCTGCCTTGGCCGCGCCGCCGCCATGCGCATGGCACCAGGCTTGGAAGTGCCGGGCCCTTATTGCGCCGTGGCGTAACCGGACCTGGGCGCGTCCCCTCGATTGACGGCTCCTGGAGCGCCCGATAGCCTCAGCTTTGCCCGGGAGCGGGCGCCCCTGATCCGAGGAGAGCTTCCATGAGCTTCACCGTCCAGCCGGCCCCCCCGGCACGCCCCAACCGCTGCCAGCTCTTCGGCCCCGGCTCAAAGCCCGCGCTCTTCGAGAAGATGGCGGCCTCGGCGGCGGATGTGGTCAATCTCGACCTCGAAGATGCCGTCGCGCCCGACGACAAACTCCAAGCGCGCAAGAACGTCATCGAGGCGATCAACGACATCGATTGGGGGACCAAGACCGTCTCGGTGCGGATCAACGGCCTCGACACCCCCTATTGGGTGCGCGACGTCGTCGATGTGATGGAGCAGACGGGCGGCCGGCTCGATCTCATCATGATCCCCAAAGCGGGTAACGCAAAAGACGTCTACGCGGTCGACGCCATGGTCTCGGCGATCGAGCAGGAGAAGGGCCGCCAGAAGCGCATCGGTCTCGAGGTGATCATCGAGACCGCGGCCGGCCTCGCCCATGTCGAAGAGATTGCAGCCGCCTCGCCCCGGATGGAGGCGATGAGTCTCGGCCCCGCGGATTACGCCGCCTTCATGGGCATGCAGACCACAGCCATCGGCGGCACCCAGTCGACCTACTACATGATCGAAGACCCCAAAGCGGGCGCCGAGCGGGCGATCCACTATGCCGACCCCTGGCACTACCCCACCGTTGCCATCGTTGCCGCCTGCCGCACCCACGGCGTGTTGCCGGTCGACGGGCCGTTCGGCGACTTCTCCGACGCCGACGGCTTCCGCGCCCAGGCGCTGCGCTCGGCGACGCTGGGGATGGTCGGCAAATGGGCGATCCACCCGAGCCAGATCGCGCTCGCCAACGAGGTGTTCACCCCGTCGGAGGCGGCTGTGACCAAGGCCCGGCGCATCATCGCGGCGATGGAGGAGGCGACCCGCTCGGGCAAGGGCGCGGTCACCCTCGACGGCAAGCTGATCGACCTCGCCTCGATCCGCCAGGCCGAGGTGGTGGTCAAACAGTCCGAGCTCATCGCCGCCTCCGGCTGACCGCCAACCCGACTACCGAGGCAACCGGCAGACCGACCGCCCCAAACGCGCTTCCCCGCCCGTTTGGGGCCCCTTAGAACAAAACCACTTTCCAGAATGATCGAAAGCACAAGGTGGCGTGTGGCGGGCGCACTTACGAGTTGCGGCAGCCACGGCTTCGTTGACTGAGGTCTGCATTGCTGTAGGATGCATCTATGAAAAGGCTGTAGGGTCAACCTATGAAAAGGCGGGCTTTCCTGATTTTCTGCGCGATTGGCTTGGTGCCGATCGCGTTGGGCTAAGGTGCAATGCCCTCGGCCACGTTGAGCGCCCTGTTTGGCATTACGGTCGACACCACAAACCTCACACACATCATGCGAGCGGTCATGGGGCTCTACCTTGGAATGGTCCTGCTTTGGCTGTGGGGTGCTTTCAGCCGCTCCATGGAGGGGCCGGCCCTCGTCGCCTGCACGATTTTTTTATGCTGGGACTTGCCGCTGGGCGCATACTGAGCTTCGCCCTGGACGGCCTGCCGCACTGGCTGCTGATCGTCTATGCAGGTCTGGAGGTCGTACTCGGTCTGGTCGCGTTGGCCCTTTACAGGGAAACACGTCCGGAGAGCACCTGAGCATCTCAGTCTTGCTGATCAACGCGCCTTAACGATTGGATCAACGCTGCCCATCGTCTAGGGACGCTCAAGAACGATCGTCAACCGATTTTCCAGACTTCCCCAGTGTGGAAGGGGGGGCGCGTCAGGGACGGCTGAGAGAGGCGCTGCGCCGAAAGGGGTGCGCCGGGAACACCCCGAGGATCGTCAGCCGCGCCGAGAAGAAGCCGAGTTCCTCCAGCGCGCGGGCGACGGCCGGGTCGACCGGGTGGCCCTCGATCTCGGCGTAAAACTCCGTCGCCGTGAAGCTCCCGTCCTTCATGAAGCTCTCGAGCTTGACCATGTTGACGCCGTTCGTCGCGAAGCCCCCCATCGCTTTGTAGAGCGCCGCCGGTACGTTGCGCACCTGAAACACGAACGAGGTGATCGCCTGGCCCTCGGTCGGGTCGGCCTCGATCTTGCGCCGCGAGAGCACCAGGAACCGCGTCGTGTTGTGCGCGGCGTCCTCTATGTCGGCGGCGAGGATCGAAAGCCCGTAGATCTCGGCGGCGAGTGCCGAGGCGATGGCCGCCCGGCGCGCGGACCCGGCCTCGGCGACCTGGCGCGCCGAGCCCGCTGTGTCACCCCCCGTGACCGGCTGGATCCCGTGCTCGCGCAAAAACACCCGGCACTGGCCGAGCGCCACCGCATGGCTTTGGGCCTCTTCGATCTCCTCAAGCCGGGTGCCGGGCAGGCCCATCAGCTGAAGCCTCACCGGAACGAAATGCTCGGCGATCGCGAAGAGCCCCGATGTCGGCAACAAGTGATGAAGATCGGCCACGCGCCCATGCAGCGAATTCTCGATCGGCATCATCGCGAGCTCGGCCTCGCGCGTCCGCACCGCCTCGAGCGCTGCCTCGAAGCTCGCACAGGGCAGCGGCGTCATTTCAGGGAAGACCTCTCGACAGGCCTGATGAGAAAACGCGCCCAGTTCGCCCTGAAAGGCGATTGCGCCGGGTGCTGTGCCGTTCATAGGATTTATCCCCGTTGCGCGGAGCGCTGCTCTTCGACTTGGCCGTGATGGCGTTTGGTCGCGCTTCTACAGCTTGTCCCGCGGCCCTGCAAAGCGCTAAGTCCCAATCTACGCGGCGGGTTGTCCGCCGCGACCTCAGGCCCACCATTTCCGGGAGGCGCACATGGACACCAACGAGATCAACAAGATCGCAGGCGCGGCCATCGGCGCTCTGCTGACCTTTCTCCTGCTGAGCTTCTTTTCGGAGTCGATCTTCGGCACCCGCCCCTACCACCATCACAGCGACGTCCTGGCCTTCGCCCTCGACACAGGCGAAGAAGAGACTGTCGAGGATGCTCCTGAGGAAGAGGCGGTCGATCTCGTGCAACTCGCCTCTGCCGCCGATGCCGGGGCCGGCGAGCGGCTCTACAACAAGTGCCGCGCATGCCACCAGTTGGAGGACGGGCGCAACGGCGTCGGCCCGCATCTCTACAACATCGTGGGCCGGGAGATTGCCGCGGTGGGCGACTATTCCTATTCCGACGCGCTCGCCGGCCATGGCGGCGTCTGGCAGGTGCCGGAGTTGATGGCGTGGTTGGAGAATACGAACAGCGTCGCCGCGGGAAATAAGATGGGTAACAGCGCGGCCATCGCCGACGCGACCGACCGGATGAACCTGATCGCTTTTCTGAACGAGTCCGGCAGCGCGCCGATCGATCTCGTCGCCTCGGCCGGCCCTGCGGATGAGGCCGCGGCTGCAGAGGCCGCACCTGTCGAAGAGGCACAGGCCGAAGAGGCACAAGTCGAGGAAGCGCCGGCTGACGCGGTGGCCGAAGCCGACCCTGCAGCCGAGGAAGCGCCCGCCGACGCGGTGGCCGAAGCCGACCCCGCAGCCGAGGAAGCACCGGCCGACGCGGTGGCCGAAGCCGACCCCGCAGCCGAGGAAGCGTCGGCGCAAGTGGCGATGGTGACGGCCGACGAAGAAACGCCGACGCAAGAGGCCGCGGCGCCCACTCCCGGGGCAGGTCCCTATGCAGAACTCTTGGCCGCGGGCAGCGTGGACTCGGGCAAGCGGGTCTTCAACAAGTGCCGCGCCTGCCACAAAGTCGAGGACGGGCGAAACGGTGTCGGGCCCCATCTGCACGCGGTGGTCGGGCGCCAGGTCGCTTCGGTCGATGGCTTCCGCTATTCCAACGCTCTGCAGGAGAAGTCCGGCGAGGTCTGGTCGGTCGAAAACCTGATGGCTTGGCTCGAAGACCCCAAGTCCTGGGCACCGGGAAACAAGATGGCCTATGTGCTGCGCGACGAGGGCGAGCGGATCGATGTGATCCTCTACCTCAACCAGCAATCTGACGCACCGCTGCCGCTGCAGTGATTGCAGCCAACACGGCGTCGTGAGGGCCGCCCCCGCCGGGCGGCCTTTTTGCTTGGCGCCCGAACAGCTGCCTTGAAAGCCTCGCGCCCCCAACCTACCCCTCAAAGAGGCAAACACGGGGAGAAGCACATGCGGTTCACACGACGCGACCTCGGACGTTTCGGGCTTGGCGCGGGACTCCTTTCGGCCCTGCCCCGCAGGGCAAGGGCCGCCGCCCCGATCGTGGCGCATGGAATTTCGGCGTTTGGCGATCTGAAGTACCGCGAGGGCTTCCAGCAGTTCGACTTCGCCACGCCCGATGTCCCCACCGGCGGGACATTCTCCACAGGCTTCGGCGGGGTCACCTTCGATAGCGTCAACTGGGTGATCCTAAAAGGCAATCCAGTGCTCGGCATGGACCTCACCGCCGACAGCCTGATGACCCGGGCCGCGGATGAGCCCGACGCCATGTACGGCCTGCTCGCCGTGAGCATCGAATACCCGGAAGACCGGAGCTACGCGGCTTTCGAGCTGCACCCGGACGCGACGTTTCGCAATGGCGAACCGGTGACGGCGGACGACGTCGTGTTCTCCTTCGAGGCGCTGCGCAGCAAAGGCCACCCGCAATACGGCGTACTGCTGGGCGGGGTGGCAGAAGCGGTCGCAGAGAGCCCGAACCGCGTCCGGTTTAACTTCCGCGACGGCGTCGCCACCCGGGATCTGCCGATGGTCGTGGCCAGCCTGCCGATCTTTCAGCGGTCCTGGTTCGACACCCGCGATTTTGGCGACACCACCCTGGAGCCACCGATGACCTCCGGCCCCTATGCGCTCGACACCGACGCACTCTCGCCGGGGCGTAGCGTCTCCTATGTGCGGCGGAACGACTACTGGGGCTGGGATGTTCCCTCGATGCACGGGCGATACCATTTCGGCCGCGTCCGGATCGAGTATTTCCGCGACCGCTCGGCGGCTTTCGAGGGCTTCAAGGCCGGCGCATTCTCCTTCAACGAGGAGTTCTGGTCGAAGCTATGGGCCACCGGCTACGACTTCCCGGCTGTGACCCGCGGCGAGGTTCTGCGTGAAACGCTCCCCGATGAGCGCCCCGCCGGCGCCCAGGGTTATTGGTTCAACCTACGCCGCGCGAAGTTCGCCGATCCGAGGGTTCGAGAGGCGGTGGCGCTGGCCTTCGACTTCGAGTGGTCGAACCAGACCCTTTTCTATGGGCTCTATCAGCGCACCCATAGTTTCTTCCAAGGCGGGCCGATGGCGGCTGTGGGCAAGCCGTCGCCAGCCGAACTCGCGCTGCTCGAACCGCTGGCCGATATGCTGCCGGAGGGCGTGCTCGACGAGGCCGCCTATGTCCCGCCGGAGACCGATGGATCGGGGCGCGACCGCCGGATGCTGCGCCGGGCGGCGCGTCTGCTCGATGCGGCCGGTTGGCAGGTGGTCGACGGTGTCCGACAAAAGGACGGGCAAGCGCTTGCGATCGAGTTCCTCTCGAGCTCGCCCTCCTTCGATCGGATCACCAACCCCTATGCGGAGCGGCTCAAGCGCATCGGCGTGGACGCGACGCTGCGCCGGGTCGACCCCGCGCAATATGAGCGCCGCCTCGAGGAGTACGATTTCGACATCACCGTCGATCGCAAAGCCATGAGCTCAACCCCCGGAGTGGAGCTGCGGACCCATTTCCACTCCGCTAATGCGAATGATCCGGGCAGCGAAAACCTCTCGGGCGTCGCCCACCCAGCTGTCGATGCGCTGGTGGAACGGGTCGAGGCGGCGCAGAGCCGCGAGGAGGTGACCGCTGCGGTGATGGCGCTCGACCGGGTCCTGCGCGCGCTCCAGATTTGGGTGCCGCAATGGAGCAAGGCATCGCACCATCTGGCCTTCTGGGACATTTACGGTCGCCCGCCGGTCGAGACCAAGCCGACCTATGCCCGCGCCGTTATCGACCGCTGGTGGATCGACCCTGAGAAGCTCGCCCGCTTCGGCGACAAGTTCGCCGGCTGATGGGCGCCTATATCCTTCGGCGATTGGCGCTCACCATCCCGACGCTGTTCGGGATCATGGTGCTGAATTTCGCGTTGATCCAGTTCGCCCCGGGCGGCCCGGTGCAGCAGGTGCTGAGCCAGATCGATGACGCGGCCCATGGCGGCGGCGGTGCGACGGCAAGGTTCGCCGGCGGCGGCGATGGCGGTGCGGGCGCCCCCTCCGCCGGCCAGGAAAGCGCATATCGCGGCGCTCAAGGGCTAGACCCTGCCTTCATCGCAGAGCTTGAGGTCCAGTTCGGTTTTGCGCGGATCGTCTGCGCGGAGGGGTATGCGGGCGAGCCAGACGTCGCCGCACCGGATTGCGAAAAGGTTGCGATCCCGGTCTATGAGCGCTTCGCCATCATGATCTGGAACTACCTCACCTTCGATTTCGGCACCTCCTACTACCATTCGAAGAGCGTGATTGACCTGATCGCAGAGAAACTGCCGGTGTCGATCACGCTCGGGCTCTGGACCACGCTGATCGCCTATCTGATCTCCATCCCGCTCGGGATCGCCAAGGCAGTCCGCGACGGCACCCGCTTCGACGCGATCACCTCCGGCATCGTGATCGCCGCTTATGCGATCCCGGGGTTTCTGTTTGCGGTACTGCTGCTGGTGCTCTTCGCCGGGGGCTCCTTCGTGCAGATCTTCCCGCTCAGGGGTCTGCACTCGGACGGGGCGGACCAACTCGCCTGGGGCCCCTATATTCTCGATTATCTCTGGCACATCGTGTTGCCTGTCGCGGCACTCGTGATCTCCGCCTTCGCCACGCTGACGCTGCTCACCAAGAACTCCTTCCTCGACGAGATCCGCAAGCAATACGTGATGACCGCACGCGCGAAGGGCCTGTCAGAAAGCGCCGTCCTCTACGGGCATGTCTTCCGCAATGCAATGCTGATCGTCATCTCGGGCTTTCCCGGGGCTTTCATCTCCGCCTTTTTCGCAGGATCGCTGTTTGTGGAGACGGTGTTCTCGCTTGACGGCCTCGGGCTCTTGGGCTTTGAATCAATAGTAAATCGGGATTATCCCGTGGTCATGGCAACCGTGTACATCTTCGGGCTCTTGGGCCTCGTGCTGAAACTGATCACCGATCTCACTTATGTCGCGATCGACCCGCGGATCGATTTCGAGGCGCGCACCGGATGACGGTCGCCGAACAGTCCCCGATCGAGCCGGCTGCCCCTAGCCGCTCGGCGCTCTCGCCGATCAACCGCCGACGGCTCGCGAATTTCCGAGCCAATCGCCGGGCGCTGTGGTCGCTGCGGATTTTCGCCGTGCTGTTTCTCATCTCGCTCTGCGCGGAGTTCGTCGCCAATGACGAGCCGCTTGCCGTGCGCTTCCAGGGCGAGCTGTTGTTCCCGGTTCTCCAACCCTTTGACGAAGCCCATTTCGGCGGCTTCGACGGCATTGTCGGCACCGACTACCACGACCCCTATATCCAGTGCCTCATCCGAACCAATGGCAATGTCGATGGGTGCGATGAGGAGGATTTCGGCGGCCCCCGCGCGGAGCCTCTTGCGGGCGCGGCGGAAGGCTGGGTGCTCTTCCCGCCCATCCCCTTTGATCACGCGTATCATGACAAAGCTGTCGAGACCGCCCCCTCGGCCCCAGATGCACGCCATTGGCTCGGCACCGACGACCAGGGCCGCGACGTGCTTGCTCGGGTCATCTACGGCTTCCGCCTGTCCGTGCTCTTCGGCTTCGCAGTTACGCTGTGCTCCGCGCTCATCGGGATCTTCGCCGGTGCCGCCCAGGGTTTCTTCGGCGGCTGGGTCGACCTCACCTTCCAGCGGATCGAAGAGATCTGGCAGTCGATGAACCTGCTCTACGTGATCCTCATAATCGTCTCGGTGCTGGCGCCAACGCTGTGGGTGATGTTCGCGATCTTCGTCGCCTTTTCGTGGACCCAATTGATCGGGGTGGTCCGGGCAGAGTTCCTGCGGGCGCGGAATTTCGAATATGTGATGGCGGCCCGCGCGTTAGGGGTGTCGGATTGGCGGATCATGTTCCGCCATCTGCTGCCTAATGCGATGGTGGCGACATTGACGCTGCTGCCCTTCATGCTGACGGCATCCATCGGGTTGCTCGCCGGGCTCGACTTCCTCGGCTTCGGGCTCGAACAGGACTACCCGTCCCTCGGCGAGTTGGCGCTTCAGGGTAAGAACTACCTCACGGACCCGCATCTTGCCCTGACCGCCTTCACCGTGTTCGCCGTGATGCTCTCGCTGATGGTCTTCGTCTTCGAAGGGGTTCGCGACGCCTTCGATCCCCGCAAGACCTTTACGGGACGCCTCGCATGACGGCCCACGCCGCGACCGAACCGCTCCTGCGGATCCGCAATCTCAGCATCCGGTTTGCGGCGCAGACCGCCGTCGATCGCGTGTCGCTGGAACTCGGCGCCGGGGAAACCCTGGCACTGGTGGGCGAATCCGGCTCTGGGAAATCGCTCACGGCCTTGTCGACCGTACGTTTGGTGCCTGACACTGCGGAAATCACGGGCTCGGTCGAGGTGGCCGGCCATGAGGTCCTCGGCGCCGATGAGCGGACCTTGCGGCAGATCCGCGGCGGGCAGGTCAGCTTCATCTTCCAGGAGCCGATGACTTCCCTCAATCCGCTCCACCGGGTCGAGCAGCAGATCGGCGAGACCCTCGCGCTCCACCAGGGTCTCGCAGGCAGCGCCGCCAGGACCCGCACCCTTGAGCTTCTCGATCAGGTCGGCATCCGCGAGCCGGAGCAGAAGATGCGCGCCTGGCCGCACCAGCTCTCCGGCGGCCAACGCCAGCGTGTGATGATCGCGATGGCCCTCGCCAACCGCCCGAAGCTCCTCATCGCCGACGAGCCCACCACCGCCCTCGACGTCACGATCCAGGCGCAGATCCTCCAGCTTCTGGCCGATCTCCAGGCCCGCGAGGGGCTCTCGATGCTCTTCATCACCCATGATCTAGGGATCGTCCGCCGCCTGGCGCCGCGGGTTGCCGTCATGCAAGGCGGGCGCATTGTCGAGACCGGGCCGACGCGGCGGGTCTTCGAGGCGCCAGAGCACCCCTACACCGCCAAGCTCCTCGCCGCCGAGCCCACAGGCGATCCGCCACCCGTCCCCGAGGATGCGCAGACCATCCTCGAAGCGGAGAAGATGCGGGTTTGGTTCCCGATCCGACGCGGCCTCCTGAGGCGCACGCACGGCCATGTGAAGGCCGTGACCGACATCGATCTGTCCCTGCGCGAGGGTGAGACCCTTGGCGTTGTCGGCGAGTCCGGCTCCGGCAAGACAACGCTGGCGCTCGCGCTGCTGCGCCTGCTGCCTTCCCAGGGGCGGGCGGTGATCCTGGGCCGCGAGATCGGCCGGCTGCGGCGCCATGAGCTCCGGGCACTGCGCCGGTCGATGCAGATCGTATTCCAAGACCCCTATGGCTCACTCAGCCCGCGCATGTCGGTCGCCGAGATCGTCAGCGAAGGGCTCGGGGTCCATGGGCTCGATACCGGCGAAACCCGGCACGCAGCCGTTGCGCGCGCGTTGACCGAAGTCGGGCTCGAACCCGCCATGGCCGAGCGCTACCCACACGAGTTCTCCGGTGGCCAGCGTCAGCGGATCGCAATTGCCCGAGCGATGATCCTCAAGCCGCGGCTACTCGTGCTCGACGAACCGACCTCAGCGCTGGACATGACCGTGCAGACCCAGATTGTCGATCTCTTGCGCAAGCTCCAGAGCCGGCATCGCCTCGGCTTTCTGTTCATCTCGCATGATCTGAAGGTCGTTCGGGCGCTCGCCCACCGGATCGTTGTGATGCGCGACGGTGAGGCCGTCGAATGGGGTCCGACCGCACAGATCTTCGAGGCGCCGCAGACCCCCTATGCTAAGGCGCTGATCGCCGCGGCTTTCGATCTCACTGCGATCGAGGGTGCCGCCGCATGACCTCTTGACCGCATGACCTCTTGACGTTCACTTTGCGTTCCAGCTCAATGAGGTCATGGAGAGCCCCACACATATCACCCAAGCGCCAGCGCCCGGGGTCGTCCTGGCGCGCGGCGTTTGCCGCTGCCTCATCGGGCATGGCGTGAGCCCGCTCACGGAAATGGCCCTGCCAGACCGACTGCGGATGGATGTCACGGGGTTGGCGCGGGACGGCATGGTTTGGGGCGTCGAGGTGAAATCGTCCAGAGCGGATTTCTTGTCCGACGCGAAATGGCCAGGCTACCGCGCGTGGTGCGACCTGTTCTTCTTCGCCGTGCCGGAAGGCTTTGCGGAGGCCCTGCTCCCAGTCGATGCAGGCTTGATCCGCGTCGACGCCCATGGCGGCGAAGTGCTGCGCCTGCCGCAAGCCCATAAGCTCCCCCCCGCGCGCCGGCGCGCGGTCACCCTGCGCTTCGCACGCCTCGCGGCGGAACGCCTGACCGCCCGCGAGACCCGAGCGATCGGTTGACGCGCCGCCCAGGGTCCCAATGGTGCGGTTTTGTCAATCCTGGCCCAGGCGGCGTTCGGGCGGGGCAATCACGGTAAAGACGACGGCCCCCTCAGCGCCGCAGGCCCGTTCCACGGACAAGCCGTTCTCCGCCAAAAACAGGACCGCATCGCCGGCATCGGGGCGGCGCAAGGCGGGTGGGCCGATCATCTGCGCGCCAGCCAGCCTCATCGGTTCGGACCTGCCGGCAACCGCCGCGAGCTCAATGGCCAACCCCCCATCATCGCCTGACCGGCTCGCCAGGGCGAGCCTGCCCCCGGTCCCAGCCACCGCGGCGAGTTCGAGCAGAAGCGCCTCGAGGGCGGTCCAGAGCTGCGCTTCATCGACCATGACCGTGGGACCCGTCCCAGCACTGGCCAGATCGGTTTCGTCGATCCGGACACCGAGGGCAGCGAAATCCGCCG
The DNA here is from genome assembly GCA_050331335.1 of Pikeienuella sp. GTDB lineage: Bacteria > Pseudomonadota > Alphaproteobacteria > Rhodobacterales > Rhodobacteraceae > Thermohalobaculum. Next base: position 25,453 of record JBHJGY010000091.1, on the reverse strand, counting down.
AGAGCACCCGGCAGATCCGGCGCAACAGCCGCATCGGATCAACCTCAGACGGCGTCGGCGGCCGCAAAGCCTCCCCGGCAAGCGCCGCCGCACAATCCTCCGCCAGCCGCGCGAGGCGCCAGCCTGCGGTCCGCAGATCGCTCACAGCTGCCAAAGCCTGTTCCCCCTCCGCCAGGGGCAGGGCCGCGAGCTCAGCACGCAGATCCTGGGAACGGGCTAACAGGGCGCGGATCGGCGCCCCAAGCGCCCAAGCGAGCGCCCCCTCGGCCGACTGACCAGCTGCTGGGGGCTCGGGCGGCACAGAGGCCCGCACCAACCGTTCTTCGGCCGCACGGTCCGCCGCCACCACCTCGACGCCATCGCCAGGGACGGCCACAGCAACCGCCAAGATGCGGATACGCTCGCCCCCGCGCTGCCGCCAGAGCCCGATCTGAAAACACTGGAGCCCTGCCCCCGTAACCAGAGCAGCAACCGTCTCCGCGCTTCCCTCAGCCACGGCCGCGGCGAGCAGCGCTTGCCCCGCGGCCGGATCGCTAAAACGGTCGGCGAACCGGTCCGCCATCGCGCCGAAAATCGTGCGGTCCGCGCCGTTGCGCTCGCGGCACCGCCCCTCGACCGAGAGCGCCGCGATGGCGATCGGCAGGCTCCGCAGCCCAGCCTCGGCGCGGCCAGCTCTCGAGCCCGGACCCCCGACCTCTTCCGACGACCCGTCCACTCTTCTGAGGCTCAAGGTGCGCGTCTCTTCCGGCTGCGCGCGCCCGCTTCCGCCTCCCCCGACCCCGCAGCGACGGATTTCGCCCGTTCTGCCGCCGCAGTGATTTCCTCAGCGATTTCAAGAGCCTCCTGGGGATCGAAATCCATCGGCAGAGAAACACCGTCTGCTTCGATATAGATCCGCACCATGCCGAGACTCGTCGGTCCGATCCGAAGGCTCGCGGCGATGTCGCTGTCGCTGTCGATACCCATCTGCGTCAGGTCCCGATCCCTCTTGGCGCGTTGATGCGGACGCTGGCCGACTGGGACCCGGCGCGGCGCCTGTCGCTGTCGGCGGAATCCCGCGCTTGAAAATTTACCCTTTGGGCAATATTGACTGCTCAGCGCGAAAGCTGCAATGGCTTCGCCAAACCGGGCCGCCTTAGCTCAGTTGGTTAGAGCGCTAGATTGTGGATCTAGAGGTCCCCCGTTCGAGCCGGGGAGGCGGTACCAACAAATTCAACAGCTTGCACGAGCTTTGACAGCCCATCGGCTGCCCCCTTTTCGCGATGGGGGGCGCATCTCCGGGGCGGGGCATACAGGCTCACCGGAGCTCCCATTTTCGTGAAGACCGAACGCCTCTGAACGGCAAGTGTTTGCACGCCGATAGCATGAACCCCGTCGCTCGCGGCTTTCGGGGAGCCGATCATCGCGCTTAATCGCGCCGGTCGCAGGATCGCACAGCTCGCGAAGGAGGTCGCGCCCGGGGGCGGCGGATGGTCTGCGGCGGCGCAAGCCTTGTGGCCAGGTGTGGGCCGATCCCATCGGGTTCGAGCCGACGGGGCCGTTTAAGCCTGTGCCCCTGACGGTCGGCCCTTCAGGTCGCGGAACACCACCCGTGGATCTACCCTACACACGCACCGGATGCTCAATCCACGGAAATATGCTTATTTTGCAGATACTTACCCCCTCTGAAACAACTTCCTCTTTATAAAAACGCACACCGAAGCGGGGCAAATCAAGATGCTTGCAATATTGCGCTCATTCTCTAACCTCAAAAATCAACCGGCTCGCATGAAGTCGGACGACCAGGGAGACGCCTTTGGAGTTTCTGCAGTATTTCGGCGGGGTTTTCGCGCCGGTGCCGTTCCTTTTGCTGTTGAGCGGGACGGTCGGCGGGCTGATCCTCGGCGCAACGCCGGGGCTGTCGCCGACCATGGCGGTCGCCTTGCTGATCCCCTTCACGTTTCATCTCGAACCCGCACACGGCCTCATCCTGCTGGGCGCGGCCTACACCTCGACCGTCGCCGGCGGCGCGGTCAGTGCAATCCTGCTGCGCATCCCCGGCGCGCCAGCCAATATTGCGACAACGATCGACGGGCACACAATGGCCAAGCAGGGGCGCGGAGCGGAGGCGCTGCAGCTCTCGTTTCTCGCCTCGGCGGTCGGGGGTATCTTCGGCGTGGGGCTGTTGATCTTCCTCACGCCGGTGCTCGCGCAATGGGCGCTCGCCTTCGGGCCGAGCCACCTCTTCTGGCTGGCCATCCTTGGCGTCACGGTGATCGGCTCGCTGGACTCCAGCTCGGTGGTCAAGGGGCTCTTGTCCGGCTGCATCGGCCTCTGGCTCGCCACGATCGGCTTCGACGACATCATGGGGGCGCAGCGCTTCGTCTTCCACGACGCGCTCGCGGGGGGGATTAACGTGATCCCGGCGCTGATCGGGCTCTTTGCGATCCCCCAGGTGATCACGATGTTCGCCAAGGGGCGCCAGACCGGGGAGATCGAGACCATCGAGGTCGAGCGGCACTCGCTGGTCCTCGCGATGCGCAAGCTCATCCAGCGCACCAGAGCGCTCTCCATCGGCACCGCAGTCGGCTCGGTGATCGGGCTGATCCCCGGCGTCGGCGGCCAGATCGCCGGCCTCGTGGCCTATGACCAGGCGAAGAAGTTCAGCTCGGAGCGCCACAAATTCGGCACCGGTCACAGCGAAGGGGTGATCGCGGCCGAAAGCGCCAACAACGCGATGGTCGGACCGTCGCTCGTGCCGCTCCTAACCCTTTCGATCCCCGGCAGCCCGACCGCCGCCGTGTTGCTCGGCGGGCTCCTCATCCACGGCATCTTTCCCGGGCGCGATCTCTTCGACAACCACCCCGAGGTTGCCTGGACGTTCATCAACGCCATGCTGCTCGGCCAGGTCCTGATGTGCGTGATCGGCCTCTATGTGGCTGGGCTTGCCGCAAGGGTCGCCAAGGTGCCGCAATCGGTGATGGCGGCAATTGTCTTGGGCCTCGCCGTCTTCGGGAGCTACTCGGTGCAGAGTTCGATGGGCGACGTCTACATCATGGCGGCCCTCGGGATCGGAATGTACTTCTTGGAGCGCTTTGGCTATTCGGCGGCGCCCTTGGTGCTCGGGCTGATCCTCGGACCCATTGCGGAGGCGAACTTCGTGCAAGGCGCGATGATCGCCGATGCGACCGACGGGCGCTTCGCCTTCTTCTTCACCGGCGGGCTCAACCTGCTGCTGATCGCGCTGGCGATCGCGTCAATTGCCTATTCGGCGGTCATGGAGATCCGCCACCGCCGCATCACCACCAAAGAGGAGGCGCTGGCATGACCGCTGTCTCGCGCGCCGAGCATGTCGCGGCCTCGGCGGTCATCACGGCCGTCGCTGGCTGGACCGCCTGGATCAGCTGGACCGCAGAGCCCGCGGAGGCCTATCTCTTCCCGCGGATCATCTCCACCGCCTTCATCCTGCTGGCCCTCTGGAAGCTGGTGAAGGCGCTGCTGGGCTGGTCGCAGACGGGGGCCGGCGTCAACCTCGCGATGGCACTGCGGATCGCGCCGGGGCTCGCGGTGATGCTCGTCTATATCTACTGGGCGGCGAAGGCGCTCGGCTTCTACACGGCGACCGCGGGCGCGTTCTTCCTGCTGCTCGCGCTCTACGACCCCGCCCCGCACAGCGCCCCCGCGACCTGGGTCCGGCGCCTTGCCATCACCGCCGGCTTCATCGCCGTCATGTACGGCCTGTTTGCCATGCTGCTCGGGGTCTACACTCCGAGAGAGACGCTGTTCTGACGACCCGTTTCAAGAGACCGCGGCCACGCGGCAAACCATACCTCAAAGGGAGGACCACATGATGAAACGACTGATCGCGAGCCTCGCGCTCGCTGCCATGACACTCGGCGCCCCCGTCGCCGCAACGGCGGATGAGGCCTATCCCGAACGCCCGATCATGCTGATGGTGTCCTACGGCGCCGGCGGCGCGACCGACTTCCAGGCCCGCATCGTGACCATGACCGCGGGCAACGAGGACGCCCTCGGCCAGCCGATCGCCATCATCAACAAGCCGGGCGCCGGCGGGCGTGTCGGCTGGAACTGGTTCGCCACCCAAGCGGATGCCGACGGCTACACCATGGCCGCCTACAACATCCCCCATTTCATCGCGCAGTCGATCAAGGGCGGCGTCAGCTATTCCGCCGACAGCTTCGAGCCGATCGCCAATTGGGGGGCCGACCCGGCCGTCTTTGTCGTCTCCAAGGACAGCGCGTTCAACTCGATGGAGGACGTCGTCGCCTATGCCAAGGAGAACCCCGGGCGGCTGACCTTCTCGGGCGCGGGGCTCTTCGTCGGCCACCACATCGCGGCGCTGCAACTCGAGAAGGCGGTGGGCGTGAAGCTCGCCTATATCCCAACCAAGGGTGGCGGGGCGGCGGCCATGAAGGCCGTGATCGCCGGCGACGTGCTCGCAGGTGTGAACAACCTCTCGGACGCCTTCCGTGCGCGCGAGGCGGGCGATGTGAAGATCCTCGGCGTCTTCGACCTTGAGCGCTCCGAGTTCCTGCCCGATGTGCCGACGATGATGGAACTCGGCTACGACGTCGACAATTCCAGCGTCAACTTCCGCGGCGTGATGGTGCCCAAGGGCACGCCCCAGGAGGTGATCGACACGCTCGCCGCCTCGGTGCCGGAGATGTTCGCGAATTCCCGGGTCGCCTCGCGCATGAAGGCCGGCGGCTCGCCGATGCGCATCATGACCCGCGACGAGGTCAAAGAGATGTGGGCGGCGCGGGAAGAGACGCTCAAGGTCCTGCTCGAGGGGCTCTGACGAAGGCTCCGGGGGCGGCACCCCCGCCCCCCAACTGCGGAGAGGCCGAGAACGATGTCCGACGAAATCCTGCTCGTCGATCAGACGGTGGCGCGTGCCCGGGCGGCGCAGGCGCGGTTCGAAGCGGGGGCCACGCAAGAGCGCTATGACCGGGCGGCGGAGGCGGCGGCCTGGGCGATCATGGACCCCGCCCGCAATCGCGCGCTCGCCGAGCTGGCGGTCAGGACCACCGGCCTCGGCAATGTCGACGACAAGGTCATCAAGAACCACCGCAAGACGCTCGGGCTCATGCGCGACATCGCGGGGGTCCGAACCTGCGGCGTCGTGCGCGACGATCCGGCCACCGGGATCACCGAGATCGCCCGGCCATTGGGCGTGATCGGCTCGGTCGTGCCCTCGACCAACCCGGCCGCGACGCCGGCCAACAACATCATCAACGCGCTCAAATGCGGCAATGCGATCGTGCTCTCGCCCTCGCCCAAGGGGGTTGCGACCTGCGAATTGCTGCTGACCTACGTCCATGCGGAATTCGCGAAGATCGGCGCCGACCCCGATCTCGTGCAGATGCTGCCCGCACCCGGCTCGAAGGTGAAGACCCAGCGGATGCTGGAGACGACCGACCTCGTCGTGGTCACCGGCAGCCAGGACAATGTGCGCCGGGCCTACTCCTCGGGCACGCCGGCCATCGGGGTGGGGGCCGGCAACGTCACCGTCATCGTCGACGAAACGGCGGATCTTGAGGCGGCGGCGCAGAAGATCGCAGCGTCAAAGACCTTCGACAACGCGACCTCCTGCTCGTCGGAGAACGCCATCGTGGCGGTGGACGCGGTCTACGACGCTTTCGTGGCGGAACTCGCGAAAGCCGGGGGCGCGACCATCGCCGATGAACGGGGCGTCGTTGCCAAGCTCTGGCCCGACGGCAAGCTGAACCGCCAGGCCATCGCGCAGGACGCTGGGCCGACGGTCGAGGCGCTCGGGCTCGCCGGCACGGTGCCTCCCGAGACGCGCTTTATCGCGGTGGAAACCGCCGGCATCGGCCCCGAGCATCCCCTCTCCGGCGAGAAGCTCAGCCTCGTGGTCGCGCTCTACAGAGCGGCGGATTTCCAGGACGCCATGGATCTCGTGCGGCGGATCTACGCGCATCAGGGAGCGGGGCATTCGGCCGGCATCCACACTGCCCTCGATGCGCGCGCCCTGGAACTCGGCAGGTCGCTGCCCACCTGCCGGGTCATCGTCAATCAGGCGCACACCTTCGCGACGGGGGGCTCCTTCACCAATGGCATGCCCTTCTCGCTCTCCATGGGATGCGGCTCCTGGGGCGGAAACTCGATCGACGAGAACCTCCATTGGCGGCATTTCACCCAGACGACCAAGGTCGTCCGCGAGATCCCGCCGCGCGAGCCGAGCCTCGACGAGATTTTCGGGGCCTACTGGGCCGAGGCGGGCAAGTGACGGTCGACCCGAAGACACCGCCCACGGGGACGGTGCGCGATTGGCTCGACAGCCACGCGCAGGCGCGGGGCGAAGACCTTAGCCATCTCTTTCCCGAGGGAGGGGCGCCACTCACCTGGCGCGAGGCGCGCGACAGCGCAGCGGAGGTCGCGGGCCGGCTGACCGCGCTCGGGATCGCGAAGGGCGAAAGCGTCGCGCTCGTGCTGCCGAACGGCAAGGCCGCGGTCATCTGCCTCTTCGGCGCGCTCTACGGCGGCTTCCGGGTCACGCCGATCAATCTCGTGGCGGGCACCGAGGCGATCCGCTACGCCCTCGCGCACAGCCGCACGCGCTTTGCCTTCGTGGGGGACGAGCAAACGGAGCTTTGGGACGCAGCCCGGCCCGACGGGATCACGGCAATCGGCGTTGGCGAGACGATCGCCTGGCCGCAGGACGGCACGGCGCCGCTCCATCCGCTTTCGGCCGAGGACGACGCGCTCCTCATGTACACATCGGGCACGACCGGGCGGCCGAAGGGCGTGGTGCACAGCCATGCGAGCCTGCTCGCCGGCGGCTGGACGCCCAGCGTCGCGCACCGCCTCACGCCCGCCGACCGTGCGCTGTGCATCCTGCCGATTTACCACATCAACGGCCTTTGCGTGACTGTGATGGGACCGCTCGTCAGCGGCGGCTCGGTGGCGGTCTGCAGCCGCTTCTCCGCCAGCCGGTTTTGGGACCAGTGCGCGGCGGCGGAGGCGACCTGGTTTTCCGCCGTGCCCACGATCATTTCGCATCTCCTGCATGGCGAACGGGCACCGGCGCCAGAGACCAGTGAGCGGCTGCGCTTTGCGCGGTCCGCCTCCTCGGCACTCGCGGTCGAGACGCAGACGGCCTTCGAGGCGCGCTTCCGCGTGCCGATCGTCGAGACCATGGGCCTCACCGAAACGGCCGCCCAGATCCTGTCGAACCCGCTGCCGCCCGGCCTGCGCAAGATCGGCTCGCCCGGGATCGCATTCGGCAACGAGGCCACGATCCTCGGCCCCAATCTCGTCCCCCTGCCCCCCGGCATCGAGGGTGAGATCGCCGTGCGCGGTCCAAATGTCATGCGCGAATATCTGCGCAACCCCGAGGCGACGGCCGCCACCTTCACGCCGGAGGGATGGCTGCGGACCGGCGATCTCGGCCGCATGGACGAAGACGGCTATGTCTTCGTCACCGGACGGCTGAAGGAGCTGATCATCAAGGGCGGCGAGAACATCGCCCCGCGCGAGATCGACGAGGCGCTCTATGCCCATCCCGATGTCGTGGAGGCGGCCGCCTTCGCCCGCGCTTGCGACCGCTACGGAGAACGGGTCGAGGCGGCGGTGCGGCTTTCTCCAGGGTCGGCCGCGACGCCCGATCTGCTGCGGGCTCTGTGCATCGAGCGCGTCGGCAGCTTCAAGGCACCGGATGCCGTTTACATCCTACCGGAGCTGCCGAAGGGGCCGAGCGGCAAGATCCAGCGGCTGAAGATCGCTGACTTGACGACCGACTAGGTGCCCGGCGGCCTGCTCTATGGCGCGGTGATGCGAAGCCGCGCGCTCGGTTGGCCTGGGCGCCGACGGCTTTGACCCGCTGAGGCTGATCGAATAGTAAATGATAGCACGCGCATCCGACGCAGATTATGAGTAACTTTACACCTATTGATCCATGAATACTCGGAGGTTGAAACTTGATCACCATCCGTCCGGCATCGCGCTTCGATAACGCTGCCATTGTCGAGATTTGGCACGAAGGGTGGCACGATGCCCACGCCAAGCTGGTTCCTCCGGAGGTACACGCGCACCGCACGCCGGAAACCTTTCGCAAATGGCTGGAGACATCGGACGAGGCTTACTTTGTAGCACAAGAGAATGCGTCCGTTATTGGCTTTGTGACTACGAAAGGGGCCGAACTGGTGAAGCTCTATGTAAGCAGAAGCGCCAGAGGCTCAGCGGTGGCGACTGACCTTCTAAGATTTGCGGAACAGCGGATACTTGCGTCTGGCGAACGAAAAGCGTATCTGAGCTGCACTGTCGGCAATAGCAGGGCGGAGCGTTTCTATCGCCGCGAGGGTTGGTCCGTGAGTGAAGTCTTTTATGATCCGCTCTGGTTTCCCGACGGCCGAACGAACCCGCCCGCCGTAGAGACCTTGCGATTTGCCAAGCAATTATGTTGACACCTAAAAAATCGGGACGCTGGTCCATTGCCGGATCGGTGTTCGCGAACGAGGTCGAGCGCCGCAGTCCTGTCCTTGGGCAGATGGTCACCGCGATCCAGGCTCATCACGGTCAGCATTTTTTCAATTGTCTAAAACTACTGCCCGAGTTTGCGCATCGCTGCGTCACGCCCAAGGGGTCAGGACGATTTTGGGAGCTGCGACTGCGCCTGACCTGATATCGGCAAAGGCCTGGGCGCCATCCGAGAGAGGGCGGGTTTCGAACCAATCGAGAGACCCGAGCCGACCGTCGATCATCGCCGCGACTGTTTCTCGAAAATCTTCCGCCGTGTAAGTGTAAGTGCCGATGAAAGCGATCTCCTGCAAGGTGATCCGCCTAATGTCGAGGCCGCCCGCGCCACTCCCCAGCCCCACATGCACGATCACACCGCCCGGGCGCGTATGGGCGGATGCTGTGGCGCGCGTCGCCTCGTAGCCGACGGCATCAATCACGACGTCGAACAACTGCGCCTCCAGTTGGTCCGGCTTGACGACCTCGAAACCGGCCTCGCGCACAAGGAATTGCCGGCGTAGCGCATTGGGCTCAACGAGCGTGACATCTGCAATGCCCTGTGCGGTGAGCGCGAGCGCCGCAGCGACGCCGATTGCGCCGCCTCCGATAACCAGAGCCCGGTTGCGACGATCGTCGGCCAGCGCCGCGAGGCCAAGCCGGACGGCATGCCAGCTCACCGCGAGCGGTTCGGCCAGCGCGGCCTTGTCCAAGGCAAAACCGTCGGGAACCGGCACAAGGTTGCGCTCTGGCATTGCCACATATTGGGCGAAGGCGCCGTCACGGGGCGGCATGGAAATGATCTGCCGCGTCTCGCAAAGATTGTCGCGTCCGGAGCGGCACGCAGGACACACTCCGCAGGTTACGAGCGGGTTGATCGTGACCCGTTGGCCATCCATCGGCCCGCCACTGATCACGCCGGCGCCTTCGTGCCCCAGGATTAGCGGCGCGGGCCGACGGTCGTCATGGCCGAGAAACGCATGCATGTCCGAGCCGCAGATACCCACGCTCGCGATGCGCACCAAGTGATGACCGTCAGCCGGCAATGGATCCGGCGTCTCCCGGAAGTCGAGCGTCCCGGGCCCCGTGTAGATGAGCGCTTTCATATCGCCGAGAAACCTTTGTTCAGCGGTAAGGATCTAGCAGTCATTTAAGCGGAGCTGTCGGAGAAGATGGAGAACAAAGGCCCACTGACGGCGGTGGGTGCCGCATAAAGACCAATTCAGCCCTATGCGCCGGTCGCAGGATCTCTGCGCCCGCGGGGTGGCAGGGTCGGCTAGTTCGCCGCGCAACGCTTCGGTCCGAAGAGATGGTCGGGGAGCATGGCAGCGGACGGTCTCGTCTCCATCCCGGGCAAGCAAGAGCATCGCTGCCGCCGTTCGGGATCCCTCGGATAGCTCAGCCAAGCTGCAGCGGTCCGTGAAGCCAGCACACCCAGAAGCCGAGGGCAAGCCCTGGGCCGAAGGGCACCGCGGTGTTAGCTGCGAGCCGGCGTCCCCCGAGGCTCATAAGCCCGGCCTGGAGCAGCCCGACACCGGCGCCGATCAAGACAACGGACGGCAGAGCCTCCGGGCCGAGCCAGGCACCTGCCGCCGCGAACAGCTTGGCATCGCCTAGCCCGAGCGCGTCGATGCCGCGCCAAGCGCGATAGGCCGCCGCGACACCTGCGAGCGCGCAATAGCCCAAGACAGCCCCCAGCAGATGGGTCAGCGGCGCCCCCAACTGCCCTGCAAGCGCGAAGCACAGCCCGGCGGCCACAAGTCCCAGCGTCCCAGGGTCGGGCAGACGGCGCACCCGCAGATCGATGAGAGCAAGCGCCAGCAGCGTCCAGGCGAGCCCCGCACTCGGGAGCAAAAGCGCTGGTGGAACAACAAAAGCCGCCCACAGCACCAGCACGAGCGCGGCGACCTCGGCGGCCACCAGGCGGGCACGGATCGGCGTTCCACAGCACCTGGCACGCCCCCCGAGCAGGAGCCAGGAGAGGATCGGCACCAGCTCGAAGACCGTTAGCCGTCGCCCACATCCGTCGCAGACAGAGTGCGCGCGCACCCAATCCCGTCCCTCAGCGATCCGGTCGGCAAGCAGTGCCGCGAAGCTGCCGACAGCAGGAGCAGCAAGGATGAGAACCCAGGCGATCTTCTCCAAAAGCCGGTTCCCTTCCGCTTCGTGACGGGCCACCGCGCCCCCTCGACTGCGCGGCAGCATCCCGCGCCGAATAATTGCCCAAGCGTCGCTTAACGTGCGCTTGGGGTTTTGCTCGATCACGGGGCCTGGCTCGCCCTTCGTAATGCGCTGGGCGACCAAGCGAAAGATCGAGCGGTTGGTCGGACTTTTTCGCGAGCCTGGGTGCAGTTCCGTGCCATCGGCGCCGTCTTTCTCGCGCTCGACGGTTTAACCAACCCAAAACAGTCGACCCGCAGCTTATCGGTATCGACGAGAAGGTGCCGCGCGGGCGTATCCGAACACGCTCAAGCGAGATCCCAAACGCGCGTGCGAGCGTCTTGCGATGCCCCGCCGCACGGCCCGAGCGACGTAAAGACCGGGGCTGCGGTGCGGTATCCTGCCACCACACCCGATGCAAGGCTGGCGAGGTCATGCCGGTGAGAACCGTCGTACATGAAAGGCCGGACGGGCCGGATTGGCGACGGCACTTTCTGTGGCTCAGCTGGCACTTCGCCTTATCGGCTCTGTCACCAGAGCAGGAGTTGGATACCCGACCAAAGCAGCGCCGCCGAACCTCAATCAATGAGCCCGGCGGCCCGGCGGCACCCGAGATGGCGAGCGCATTGAGGATTGCCCCGCAGATACCCGCGTCGCGCCAGCGGGCGACGCGTCGCCAGACCGTGTTCCACCTGGCGACCGCTCGGGCAGGTCCCGCCTGGGACGCCCCTTTGGCCACACGGCCTAGGTCACCACCTCGAAGTCGATGGTGTAGCTATCGAGCACCGCCCCATTACCATCGGGTTCCGCGAAGACGGTCACCTCAAGCGCATGATCACCGGGCTCGAAGCTCGTGCCACCAAAATAGTTGAGCCCCCAGTTGCTGAAGAGCGCGTAGGGCTCGGCGTTCTCGATGCGGCTGTGGGCGCCGTAGACGAGTTGGACCGAGCCGATCTCCGGGGCGCCTTCCGCCCGGAAGAGCGCGATGGTCGCCTCTCCGGCACCGCTGAAGGCGTCGGCATCGAACACAGCTCCGTCGATGAGGGGGGCGATCTCCCGGTCGAACAATCGGTTGGTGGTGTAGAACGCTGCCTCGAGCATCGGCGGGGCAAGCTCGGCCTCCGCCACCTCGATCGTGACGGTCGTGGTCGCGCGGCCCGGCGCGGCGCCGGCCTCGGAGAACGCCACCTCAAGGTCCAGGGTGCCCACGAAGCCCGGCTCCGGCAGATAGGTCAGCGTGCTGCCATCGTCCGCGATCTCGACGCGCCCGACTTCTGGCTCGGCGACAGAGCTCACAACGAGCGCCAAGCCTTCGGGGTCCTCGCCCAGTGCGTCCGCGCGAATGGTGAGCGCCGTGTCGTCGCCTTCGGTCAGCGTGTAGGCGGGTGTTGCCGGGATGGGCAATTCATCGGGCGCTTCGGCCGCGAGGTCGAACGCGACGGTCCGCGTTCCGAGGACCACCCCGCCGGCGCCGTCGTCGCTATAGACGGTCACGGTAAGACTGTGACGCCCAGGTTCGAGCCCGGCACCCGCCAGATCGCTTCTGTTGTTGCCGAATAGGGCGTAGGGTGGGTGGTTTTCGATAGCGATTTCAGCGTCGTTGAGGGCGAAGGCGACGCTCTCAACCGGCGCGCCCTCGCTTCGCGCCGTGATGGTTAGGGCGTCCAGCGTTTCGGCAGGTAGGCTGAAGACCGCCGCATCCTCCAGCGTACCGATAAGGCTGTCGTCACGCCCGTCCCAGAGTTCCAACACAATGTCCACCGGCTCGGGCGCGCGCAGAGTGACCGAGACCTCCGCGCTGTCGGTCCCGCCCCGCCCATCCTCAACGTCGTAGACCACGGTGCCGGACCCGGTGAAGGACCGCTCTGCCACGACGCGGATCTCGTCGCCGTCGATCTCAGCGGACAGCCCGTCCGATGCGGACACATCGGTGATGAAAAGCGTATCGCCGTCCGGGTCGGTGTCATTGGCAAGGACATCGATGTTGGCCTCGCCGAGCAGATCGATGTCGAGCCTGTCCGGTTTCGCCTCCGGAGCCCGGTTCTGCGGCTCCGGTGCGGCAACGGTGACGGCGATCTCGGCGGTGTCGGTGCCGCCATTGCCGTCGGAGATCTCGTAGGTGACGATTGCGTCGCCCGTGAAGTCGTCCTCGGCAGTGATCTCGATCGTCGCGCCGTCGTCGAGGACCGAGGCATCGAGGCCCTCCGGCGCCGTGACGCCTGTTACGGTCAGCTCATCGCCATCCGCATCGGTGTCGTTCTCTAGCGCATCGACCTGCTCCGTGCCGCCAAAGTCGAGCGCAAGGGTGTCGTTCTCGGCAACGGGCGCGGTGTTCGGCACCTCCTCGACGATCTCGAAGGCGATCGTCTGCCGCCCGATCTCGTCACCCGACCCGTTGTCGGCCGAGTAGGCGACGACCGTGAGGGCATGCGCTCCGGGCGCGATGGTGCCAGCGTTCAGATCGCCGGAGTTGTCGCCAAAGAGCGCGAAGGGTGGGACGTTCTCCGTCCGGATCTCGTCGCCGTCGAGGAAGAAGACCACGCTGCCGATGGACCCGCTCTCGGCCGATACGGTCACCGACAGGTCGGCGAGCGCCTCCGTGGTCAGCGTCACCTCGGCGCCGTCGGTGAGCTGGGCGATCTCCGCGTCCTCCGACGCATCCATCAGCGTGAGGATGAGCGCCACCGGGTCGGGGTCGCCGGAGCCGTCTCCAGTGCCGTCCGCGAAGATCAACCTGTACTGTTGAGCGGCGTCGGACGGACGGTCATCCCTCAGATGGTTCGCCTCGAAGGTCTCGAGATCGGTGATCAGGTTGCCGTTAACGGTAAGTCCCTCGAACCGGATCGGATCGTCGAGATTGGTTGCGTTGATCAGGTGGACCGAATTGCCGGTGGTGATGCCGACCACCTCGGTATCCACCACCTGGGTGTCACCGCTGGAAATCTGGATGCCCGTTCCGCCGCCGGACAGGCTCGTAACAGTGGAATTCGTGATCTCGCCGTAGCCCGCGCTTCCGTTGGTGTCGGTCGCCTCGGAGTCCTTCGCCTCACCGCGCCGCATCCGGATGCCAACCGATGCGGCCTCAAGGGTGATGTCGGCGTTGTTGACGGACACATGGCCCCTCAGGTCGAGCGCGGCCTTGCCGGCTGCGCCTTCGTCCAGGGTCACCGAGATGCCGTCGAACCGGACATGCGGCTCGCCGGTGTGGACCATCTGGCCCTTGATATCCACGCCGTCTTGGCCCGTATTCCGGATCGTCGTGTCGGTGAAGTGGATCCCGGTGGAGAGCGTGTTCTTCTGGATCCCGATCCCGTAGGTCTCGGTGCCGTCGATCAGCAGGCCGGTCGAGACGAGCCCGTCGATGTTCGACAGCCGCATCCCGTGCACGCCCGAATTCAGAATGGTGACATCCTCGAAGCTCAGATCGGACGAGCCGATGGCGTGGACGCCATTGCCGCCGGCGTTTTCCACCACGACGTTGTTCAGGCCGATATCGCTCGAGTTGAAGATACCGATGCCATCGCCGCTCAGGGCATCATCGCTGGTGATCTTGATGTTCTCGAAGGTGAGGGCTGTCGACTGAGAGACGTTGATAGCGGTTGCTGCCACCTCGCGGGTCACCACGGCCATACCGCCATCGGCGGTGGTCACGGTGATGGGCAGCTCGTCGCCTTCGTCCGTGCGCCGCAGCGTCTGACTGGACGTGAACGAATAGGTACCGCCGAAGGGGCCGTTGCCCTCGCTGCTCATCAGGATGGTGCCGCCGGTGTCCTCCAGCGCATCGATCGCGGCCTGCATCGCCCGGCCGAAATCCTCGCCGTTCTGGGCGTACACCTCGTCGAAATCGACGATCGTTGCGGGCGTGTCCGGTCCATCGCCCACGATGGGCGACAGCGGTTCCGCTTGGAACGCGGCGGCGAAATTCGGCGTTTGTCCATTCGGGATGTTGCTGACGTTCTCGCCGACTTCGCGGTATTCGAGCACGATCCGGTCGACCTGGAACAAATCCGACCGCTCGCCGAGGACGAAAGTGTATTGCTCGCCGGCTTCGACCGGGACGACGATCGCCACACCCAGATTGTCCACGTTCCGCCCGGCGACGATGAAGTCGTCCTCGTCGAAACCGGACTGGTAGGTTTTGTAGAGACCGAGCGCGCCCCGTGCTTCGAGTTCCTTGGGTGTCCCGTTGCCGACCTGCTGTGCGACCGCCGGCACCGGCACCCCGTCCTTGAGAATGCCTGTCCAGGCGTCGTTATGCTCTGTCGGGTTATCGCCGAAATAGCTGGAGACGAGGTGGATCTGAACATAACCGTCGCGGTCGGCCACGAAATTGTAGGTCAGGAAGGACGAGGATTGCGTCTCCGCGTCGAGCGGCTCGCCGAAGCTGACGTTGACCGCCTCGACATAGCCGCCTGTCGGAGCGTCATGGCCCTCCGGCAAGTCGCTCGCCTCTTTGAAGACCCAGCCGCCGTCTTCGTCCGCCGCGCTCTCGGCCTCGAAGACGAAATTTCCGTTGGCATTCGCTCGGTAGACCGGGCCGTCGGCCTTCACCTTGGGATAGCGCACATCGATCGTAAGCACCGCGGTGTCCGTTCCGCCCCAGCCGTCGTCGACCTGATAGGTCACGGTGTCTGTGCCAACAAATCCTGCATCGGGCGTGTAGCGAATATCGCGGTTATTGAGCACCTCGACGCTGCCGTTCGCGGGCTCCTCGACGATCGTCACCGCCAGCCTGTCGTCCTCGGCATCGGTGTCGTTGCCATCGACATTCACCTGGATGCGCTGGCCGACGATGGTCTGGACGCGGTCGTCGTCCGCTTCGGGGGCAGTGTTCGCCCGCGGGGTGACGGTGACCGCCACCTCGGCGGTGTCGGTCTCGCCGTCTTCGTCGCTCACTGTATAGGTGACCGTGCCCTCTCCACTGAAGAGCCGGTCGGCCACGATCCGAACGCGCCCGTCATCCTGGATCGACGCGCTCAAGCCCTCGGACGCGGAGACCTCGATCACCTCGAGCGCCTCGTCGGGACCGTTGGGGTCGCTGTCGTTGCGCAGCACATTTACGTTGCGCCCATTGCCTGCGGTCATCGAGATCGCGTCGTCTTTGGCGATGGGCGCGGTCGACGACGGTTCGTCGACCTCGGACGGCGCGTCCTCATCGGGCGCCTCTTGCTCGAGCGGCAGGGCCACGTCGACCTGGGGCGAGGGCTCACCCTGCAGGCTGAAATCGCTCACGACCGACCGATCGACCAGCCCGATCGCGCCGATCGCATGGGAGGACGGCGTCGCACCGGCGAGTTGGATCGTGTAGAGCCCCGGCGCGTCGAACTCGACCACGATGTCATGGCGCTCGCTGCGCACGCCCGTGTCGTTCACATGCCCGCCGCCACCCCAATGGGTCGACCGGTTGGTGGACTGATAGCGCATCCAGCCGTCCTCGCCATCTGCCACCGGCAGGGGCTCAGCGTCGTCTGGGTAGCTCCCGGGTGCTGCACCTTCGGGATACATCCGGCTGTCGTCGTCGCGGTCGAGGCCGTAGAATTGCGCACCATCGATCTTAACCCAGGTATCGCCGCCGACCTCGGGGTTGTCGGTGGCCGGCTGATCGCGCAGCTCGAAGTCGTAGAGGCCCGGGTTCTGGATCAGGATGTGATAAGTCAGGATCGCCTGGCCAGGCGCGTCGGACTGATCGGCGTCCTGCCACATGACGAAGTCGTTGCGCCCGCCGAGCGCGCCGAGATCTGGGGCCGCCTCGCGGTCGTAATCAGCTTTGGTAACCCACCCCGGGGGAAGCGCGCCGAGGCTCTCCGCCTCGATCAAAAGGCTGCCCCCCTGCTCCTGATAGGCAAGGACCGTCTCGCCCCCCGCGCCCGGGGTTTCCTCCTCGGGCGCTTCGGCGACCGTGACCCGGATCTCGGCGGTCGCGATCCCGCCCTGACCGTCGCTCACATCATAGCTGACCGTGGCTGCGCCGGAAAAGCCGGGGTCGGCTGAGACCAGCACGGACGTGCCATCGATCTCGGCGCTGAGCCCGTCACCCGCATCTACCGAGACGATCTCGAGCATGTCGTCGTCCGGGTCGATATCGTTCGCGAGCACATCCACGGTCGCGCTGCCGCCATGCTCGAGGTCGAGCGCATCGTCCGCCGCCAGGGGTGCCGAATTGGCCGGGGGGATGTCCTCCGGCGCTTGACCTTGCGCATAGGGCGGCGGTCCGAGCAGGTCGTTTGGCGTCGGATCATCGTAGACCAGCGCGGAGAGATCGAGATCGGCGGCGGTGTTCACAAGAACCGTCACACCGGAGTTCAGGCTCCCCGGCATGGCTGTCCCCGGCTGCGGCCAGAGATAGCCATGGGCCATCTCGGCGACCAGCTTGACATGCACCACACCGTCGGCGTCCCGGAAAACCGCGGTGTCGGGCGACGCCTCAAGGCTCTGCATCGAGCTGACCTCACGCGCTGGGCGAGAGGCGCTATTATTGGGATTGTCGACAATGAAACTCGACGTCGCCGGAATATCATCGCCGAGACTGATGATGAAGCTTTGACCCCAATCCGCATCGCCAAGATAGAGGCGGAAATTGTCTTGCTCCGGGGTCCCGAAATTCAGCTCATAGGTGAAGCCGTCGAAGACCGGAATCTGCTGGCGGATATCGTTCGCATACTCACCGTCCGACCGGGTTGCGCCGAGACTGCTGAACGGCAAGGGGTGGTTGCCGCCGGTGTTTCGCGCTGGCGTTCCCCCACTGTCCACCGTCAGCGTGGCGCTCTGCTCACCGCTGGTGGTGATGATGGCGCCCCAACCCTCTCTAATCTCGTATTCAGCACCGGCATTGAAGCCTTCCGAGGCCGTTCGATCGGTGCTGCGCATGTAGATCATGGCGCCGACGACGCCGCTGATCGAGCCGTCGACATCGACAAGACCGCGCGCTGCATTGTCGTTGCCGTAAGCGTTGCCGCCGCCGCCGATGTTGATCTTGTTGGCCTCGGCGACGTCGTCCCCCCAGGTGATACCGTCCAAGCCGAAGGACGAGGATTTGTGGATCGCGTTCGATGTCTCGATTGCGCCGTCGCCGGGCTCGGTGAAGCCGTCGAACATGACGTTCGAGAGCGATCCCGGACCATCATAGAGCTGGAAGCCCTGGAAGTTGCCGTCACCGCCCGGCAGGCTGCGCCCGGCGGCCTGCTCGTCGGCGGTGACCGGGTTGCCGATATTGTTGGATCGCCCGACGATGAGGCTGTCCTCGATGGTCGTGTTCAGCCGGAAGCGCGCGTTCGAGCCCATCTCGGCAAAAACGCTGTCGGTGATGGTGCCGTTGGCCGCTTGAGAGTAAGCGCCGAGGCTACTCTTGTAGACGGTTAAGCCCGAGATCTCCCAGTCGGCGGCCTTCTGCGGCTGCTCGGCGGTGCCTTGCGGATTGCCGTCCTGCGCCATCCCCCGATGATGCACATAGAGTGCGCGGTTTTCGACGGAATGGGCTGTATTGTCCTTGACGGTCCCGAATTCGAGCCTGTTGTCGCCTTCGAGCCGGAAATAAAAGCCAATATCCTCAGACCCAGCGCCATGGTTGCCGATCCAGGTGTTGTCGGCATTGGGCGTGTAGAAGTTCGAGGGGCTCCCGTCTTGCGCGCCGCCGATCTCGCCGAAACGGCCGACATGACGGGCGTTGATGCCAAGGTTTTCTAGCAGCTCGTTGCCATAGGTGTCGGCTTCTTCGAGATAGTAGTTGTGACTTATAGTCTCAAATACGACGTTGTCCCGTACCGTCGCGCCTTGCGTATTATGAACCGTAATGCCTTTGTTGAAGCTATGATGGATCGAGCTGTCGCTAATGTATTGCCCGGCCACATCGCCGGATTCATGCCAATGGGCGGGATACCGGCCGAGGATGCCGGCCTGACCCATGTAGGCGAGCTCGACCCCGGAGAGATACATCTCGCCGCCATGCATCACCATGGTGTGGCCGCCATACTGGTCGGCCTGTTGGTTGAGCGGCACGCTGTCATCGTAGTCGATGTCGCCCTGGATCGTGACATCACGGCTGAGCAGCCCAACCTCGGCACGCATGTCGAGCTGGTGCACATCGCCGTCGGGGTCGTTGTAGGTGTCAACCTCGCCATAGTGCATATACGTGGCCGGACGATCCAGGGTAACCGTGCGCCCACCGTCGGACACCGCGACGATCGTGAATTCCTCGGCTTGGTCGGGGTCGAAATCGGTGGAGGCGACGACGATGCGGTCGCCCACCTCCCAGCCGGTCGCCTCGGTGAAGGTCATGGTCGACGCGCCGGCCTGAAGCGTGCCATCGAGCTGCGTCCAGGCCTCCTTCTGCGCGTCGTCGGTGTGGATGCTGATCGTCGCCCCGTCGCCCATGGCCATGAGAAAGGCGTTGTTGTTCTCGATGACGTGGTGGGCATGACCGCCATCCGCATCGCCGCAGTGGCAGGTGCTGCCGCCGGTGACCGGGCACTGATCGGGAGCCGTCTCGCAGCCGTCTGGATAGGTGCGCAGATCGACAGTATTGGCGTTGTCCTTGCCGGCAAGGGTGAGATCGAATTTGCCTGCGAACGGGGTCTGCGCCGTGCCGATCTCGAAGCTGCCCGAGCCGGAGACCACGGCCCAATCGGTCGTAAGCGCGAGCGGCGCGGCATCCGCCCCGCCATCCTCGACGGTGAACTCACCGTAGACCACGAGTCCCTTGATCTCTGCCGGACTTCCAGCCGCGTCGAAGATCAACCGCACGTCGGAATCGACGACCACCACATCGTCCGGCCCGGGAACCCGCCCATCCGGCATCGTGAATTCGGACCAAAGAATATCTACCATTGCGCCCATCCTCGCCAGCGATCGACATACGACCCGCTTGGCCCGGCCCTAAGGCCCGGCTGCACCCATTGCTCTTGGAACGCACTTAAACTCAACTATTACGTGTATCCTAAGTCGCGAATTTCGTCTAGAGGGTTTTCCGATCGAACTGGTTTCCGAGCGCCCCAGCGGTACCCGAGCAGATCGCATGTTGGCCGTGCGCGCCCCCCCCGAGCACAACGGTCCTCGCCATCACCGGAGTGCCTCAGCCGCGATCGGGGTTTGTGACCCGTTGCCGACGGGCCTCCTCTTCGCCGCGCGCGATCCGCTGACGGCGCTTAAAAGCCCTCGATGTTCCAGGTTTTTCGGTGTCTTGAAGGTCGAAGGCATTGTGGTGCTCTCCGCGCGCGCTTGACGATGACGCTCTTCAGATCAGCTTCCTCAGTACCCAGCGGGCGGAAGAAAGCGTTTCAGGCGTTCGCGGCGTGACGACCGGTAGCATGGGATTGCTGCTTCCACCGATGCTGCTTCCTTCAAGGTCCAAGACTTGGAGACATCGATGCGACCGCACCCTTCTGATCCGCGGATGCACACATGCGGCACTCTGGTCGCACGCGTCGCGGATATCGGCAGGGCCCGGCCGGCGGTCGCGTCCGACGTCAGTGGACAGGCGCTGCGCTGCGAGGACATGGCGCCGGTTTTCGCCGCTCACGCCAAGCGGCTCACCCCGTCCGCCGTCCCGGCGGCCCGGCCTGCTCGTGCGAGCCAGGGCCATGCGAGCGCGGAACCAGCCCAGCGCGCAGAACTGGCCGCTGTCTCGCGCCATGCCAGAGCGCTGGTCGCCGTAAGGAGCAGCCCGCTATTGACCGGAGGGCGAGCGCGGGCGACTGTCCATCAGGATGGATTGGCGGCATCCGCGAGCGTGCGCGCGAAGCCAGTCGGCCCGCATGGCAGGCGGGTGCAGACGCGACCCAATGCCGCTCGGTCTGAAGCGCGAGGCTTGCGAATGACTTATACGCACCTGCCGTATGTGCCAAAGTGCGCCCTGTTCCAGGCGCACCGTTCTGCTCGCCGGGCCTTGGCCAACCGCCCAAGCCTGGCCAAACGTAAGGGCATCGGGGCCGGGGATGGGCGTATTTGTGTGGGTGTCCGATGACCAAGCGCGGCGAAAAAATGCAAGCCGAGGTCCTGGCGGTTTTGCGTCGGTCCCACCGCCCCCTATCAGCCTACGATATCTTGGCGGAGTTGCGTGCGGCGCATCCCAAAATCGCAGCCCCTACGGTGTACAACGCCCTGGCCGCGCTGGGTAATGGAGGACTGGTCCATCGCGTCGAGTCCCTCAAGGCCTATATCGCATGCCAGTGCGATCGCCACGATCGGGCGTCAATCCTATCGATCTGCGACGATTGTGGACGGGTTGAAGAGCGTATCGCGCCGGCCTTGCTAAATGAACTCTCCGACATCATCGAAGAATCCGGCTTCGCTGCGCAGCGCCATGTGATTGAAATTCACGGCGTTTGTGCGAATTGCAGTTCCGTCTAGGCGGCTGTCGCCCGAGCTCTTCGACGGGATCGAGGACAACAGATCATCCGGTTGGCGAGCCTGGATCTGGCTAAGCATCGACTGGCCACAGCCAGCGTCCGGGGAAACTTGCGCAGGCATGGCCGCCCCTTGTGCGCTGACGCATGACATCATCGGGCCGCAGATGGATTTGCCGCTTTGCGGCGTGCCGCGGTGGCCAACGCGCCGATCCCACCAAGCAGCAGCCAAGCCGTGGCCGGCAGAGGCACCTGAGCCGAGGCGGTCACCTCCACGAGGATCTCCCCCTCATTGTTGAACCAGCCCGATCCGTCAGCCGGTCCGAGAAACAGCCGTGTCGCCCCCTGGGGAGCAAGCACTGTCTGTTGCTCGCCGTTGGCACGCAAACCGTCGCCGATGAAAAAGGGCTGGCGCAGGCCTGGGCTCAGTGTCGCGTAATCGCGGGAGGTCGCAGTCGAGAAATTCAGCGCGCTGGGCTCGGCAAAGCCGTCCGGCTGGTTCGGTCCGATAAAGACACCGAGCAGCGCATTGAGCGGGACGATGATATTGGCGATGCCGTTGTTGCCCGAATTGGCGTCATGCTGGATGATCTGGCCCGGGTCACCATCCGGGGGGTCGGCGGGGAAGGCGGAGATCGGCCCTTCCGAAGCCCCTCCCGTCGCAAGAAACTGGAAGCTCTGGCCGTCAAACACAGCGATCGGCACCTGGACAGGCGACTGGTCGGGCGCAACATCCACGTTGCCGTTACAGAAGCTCGGCGTGCACCTGTCGGTCGCGCCATCCGGCATACCAGCGAGATACGGGTTGCTGGCCCCTGGCACCGTCAGGCTGAGCGCGAAGGCGGGCCCACCCAACAACGCGACGATAAAACCGAGGATTGAACAACGCATGAGCCACCTCCTTATTTTTGGAAAAAATTCCGGATAATGGAACCGATGTCAAGTCGAACACGCCTCGCGGCTCTAGCCAGAAAGCCGGGAGCCGATCTCATGACCGACCGGCGCCGCGCCCTCGCCTGCGCAGCATGCACACGCCTGTTCGACCGAGCGTGGGAGATCGCGACCATCGGCCCGGGCGCCTGGGCGCTCATTACCGCGCTGCTATGATAACAGGGGGGCGATCATGTATCACCATGCCCCTTCGAGTGGCTTCACGACCAAGGCCGCGTAAGATCCGGATCGAGTCATGCCTCAAACCTACAAGCTTTCGATCATGGATTACGTCTTTTCACGCGCGGAAGATTTCGGCGGTAACTTCACGATCCACCTGGTTGCATACGGGAGCGGAAGTTTTTCCAGAGATGAAATCGAGATGGCATGCGCTCAACTAGCGCATCGGCATCCATTGTTGCGGGCCAGGCGACCAAGCAATTGGCGTGAGAAAAGCTTCGCGATTGACTCGACCGTTGACCCGAGCGCGATCAACATAGACTTCGAAAAAGTGGTGGTCAGTGCCAAATCAGCCGGTCCGTCCATCGATCCCGATGTCGTTGACGACTTGTGGACCGGGCTCAACGCGCCGCGCTTTCAGTTCGGTACGGGCTATCAATGGCGCGTCAGCGCGCGTGTGTTCGAGCAAGCCGGGAGCGCCGGCGTCTTTGTTTTGATCGTATCGGTGAACCATGCGATTGCCGATGGCAGGCGGATTTGGCAGATGACCTCCGAACTCCTGGAGTTGTTGGCAGATCCAAAAGATCGAACTATTTCCTCCCAAGACCTACCCCGTTGGGATGTTTCAAAGCCCGCCCCTTTGCAGCAGCGGTTCGAGATTTTTGGTGAAACGGTGCGAACATTGATTTGGTCGTATCGCATGTCTTTATTTGATCGCGAGCGATCGACTTGTGACGCATGGCGGAATTACTGCTATTTCGTGCGCCTTAAGCCATGTGCGGGGGAGATCATTCGCGATAGAGCCCGTGCCAATGCCGCACGGTTTTCAGAGTTGGTGTTGGCGGCCGCTGGGCTCGGAGCCGTGGCCGCGACTCCCGAAAAGGCTGGCCGGCGTCTGCGGGTGGGCTTGTCGCTTTCGAACGCGGCCGACGCCCAGCGATCGAACGTCAACTCTATCATGAATTTAGGCGGGTTCCATGTGGGCGCCACCGTTCTAAGCCCCGACATCGACCTGCGCGATGCCGTTCAAAAAATCAAACCCCTGAATTTAACTGCATTTACTGATTATATGAGTTATCGAGAATTCAGCTCAACAGTGACGGATTTTTTGCTTTCCAGGCATATCAAAAATTGCCGCCGAACCATGTGTGTTCAATTTAGCAACGTCGCTATGAGTGCGCGATGTCGATACGGTCGGTTGAGAATTTTAGGTCATTGGTCGTTACTTCATACATTCTATCCATTTCGAATAACCTGGCGTAATTCTGATGGGTGGCCGGATTTGGTGTTCTCCTCACCTTACGGACAAGAGGTGGTGGAGCGCTTCGCCGCAGAGACGCTCCGGCATCTTGGGTGCCAGCATGCGGTCGCCTTCGCCGGATCGCAACTTGGCGCGTCTATCAGCAGCGGCCTTCAGCATGCCGCCGCTGCAAAGCGATAGGAACGCTGCGACCTAGCCTGTTACGCGCGCCCGACCCATCTGGGGCAGCCGCGTGGCGGGGCGACTTAGGCCGGGCATGGTCCATCGGTCGCCAGATGGGTGGTAACGGGCTCGCATCGGCCCTAGGTTCGTCGAGAATAGTTACGAAGTGGAGCGCAGGGGCGTGCACGATACCACCGCGGCGGAAAAGATCTTCGCTTTCGACAACAGCTATGCCCGGCTTCCCGAGCGGCTTTTCGCGCGGGTTTCGCCGGCAGCAGCGCCGCAGCCTCGGCTTCTGCTGCTCAACCAGGCGCTTGCCGATGAGCTGGGGCTTGACGCGGCGAAGCTTGCTGGCCCCGAGGGCGTCGAGATCCTCGCGGGCAACCGGGTCGCGGCGGGCTCTGAGCCGCTTGCCATGGCCTATGCAGGTCACCAGTTCGGCAATTGGGTGCCCCAATTGGGCGATGGCCGGGCGCTGCTGCTCGGCGAGGTGATCGACCGCGCGGGCCATCGGCGCGACATTCAGCTCAAGGGGTCGGGGCGTACCCCGTTTTCGCGCATGGGTGACGGCAAGGCGCCGCTGGGACCGGTTTTGCGCGAGTTCATCGTCAGCGAAGCCATGGCGGCGCTGGGGATCCCAACGACGCGGTCCCTCGCAGCTGTCGCCACGGGGGAGCGGGTCTATCGTGAGGATGTCCTTCCGGGGGCCGTTCTCACCCGGGTCGCCGCGAGCCATATCCGCATTGGCACCTTCCAGTATTTCTACGCGCGGCAGGACCACGACGCGCTCAAAGCGCTGGCCGATCACGTGATCGCCCGCCATTACCCCGAGATCGCAGCGGCCGAAACACCGGCGCTCGCCCTGCTCGATGCGGTGATGGCCCGGCAGGCCGATCTGGTTGCCCGCTGGATGGGGGTGGGCTTCATCCATGGGGTGATGAACACCGACAACATGACGCTTTCGGGGGAGACCATCGACTACGGCCCTTGCGCCTTCATGGACACCTTCCGAGAGGGTCAGGTGTTCAGCTCGATCGATGTTGGCGGCCGATACGCCTATGGAAATCAGCCGAAGATCGCCCATTGGAACATCGCACAGCTCGCCCAGGCCCTGCTGCCGCTCATTTCTCCCGCGCCTGAGGCGGCCGTCGAGGCGGCGCAAGCGGTGATCGATCGGTTCCCGGACTTGTTCCGTGCCGCCTGGCTACGAGTGATGCGGGACAAGTTGGGGCTGTCTGTTGAGGAGGAAGGGGACGCCGAGTTGGTCGCCACGCTGCTTTCGGCCATGGAGGCGAACGGGGCGGATTTCACGCTCACTTTCAGGGGGCTGGCCGATCTCGCGGAGCCGACGGAGGCGGCGGGGTCCGGCGTCCGCGCGCTGTTCGACGATCCCGCTGATTTCGATGCTTGGGTCGAGCGTTGGCAGGCGCGCCTGGCGGCGGACCCGATGCGCGCCGCAGCCCGGCCGGCTGCGATGCGCGCGGCCAACCCGATGTTTATTCCGCGCAATCACCGGGTGGAAGAGGCCTTGGCGGCGGCCGAGACCGGCGATTTCGGTCCGCTCGAGACCCTTCGAGCCGTCCTAGCCCATCCCTTCGAAGATCAGCCGAGCCAGTCGCATCTGGCGCAGCCGCCGCGCAAGGAAGAGGCTGTCTACCGCACCTTTTGCGGCACCTGAGGGCTGAGATCAGCATCCTGGCGGTATGTTTCGGCCTCCCGGCGCGGTATGCGCCTGGGTCACGCGCCTTGCAGACGAGCCGGCCCTCAATGGCGCACCCGTGAGGAGACCCTCTCCCCGATCGCGTTGCGGCTCCTCACACCGAGCGCTCCTCAAACCGGGCGGGATGCGACAAGGCTTATTCGATCCGCCAAGGGAAGTGGTGACCCCGAGTGGATTCGAACCACTGACCTGCCGCTTAGGAGGCGGCTGCTCTATCCAGCTGAG
>JBHJGY010000090.1:0-46616 GCA_050331335.1 Pikeienuella sp. | reverse complement strand
TTCAGCGCTGCCATCTGCCGGGTCTCACGGCCGACCGCCATAAGCTCACGGGCGGCCTTTTTCTGCGCAACAGCGAAGTTACCGGCGCGGTGCGGGTCCCCGGCGCGCAGATCGGCGGCAGTCTCAATTGCAACGGCGCTCAGCTCTCCGGGCCCGATGGCATGGGCAACGTCCTCGTCGCCGATGGGGCACGGATGGAAGGCAACTTGTTTCTGCGCGGCGTCGAGGCAGAGGGCTGCCTTTGGCTGCCCGGCCTCCGCCTCGGCGGCAATCTAGAGCTCGACGGCGCGACGCTGGCCGCTGCGAAGAAGGCCGACAGAGCGCTGATGCTCCAGGGCGCCGAGGTGGCGGGCGGGCTGTTCTTTCGCAAGCTCGAAAAGCCGCCGGCCGGGATCGTCAATGTCAATTCGGCGAAGATCGGCACGCTGGTGGACGATCTGGCGGCCTGGCCCGCGCCGAAGGATGGCAAGCGCGGGCTCTATCTCGACGGCTTCCGCTATGACCGGATCATCGGGCCGGTGGACTTTCAAACGCGCAAGGCCTGGCTCCTCCGCCAGGTCCCGAAGGAGCTTGGCGAGGAGTTCAAGCCGCAACCCTTCGAGCAGCTCGTCAAGGTCCTGCGCGAGATGGGCCACACCGAGGACGCCAAACGCATCGCCATCCTCAAGCGCCAGTACGAACGCCCCGCTGCCTGGGCCCAGGCCAAGACCCGCGCGGCGGGCAACAAGGCGTGGTGGGATATCGCCCAAGGCGCGGTGCGCTGGGGGCTCGACCGGCTGTTCGGCGCGGTGGTGGGCTATGGCTACCGGCCGCTCTATGCGCTCGGCTGGCTCGCGGGGATGGTGACGCTGAGCGGGGTGTTGTTCCTCGCGGCCTACCGAACCGATGGGATGATCCCCAACGACCCCTTCACCCTGCGCTCGGCGGAGTGGACAAGCTGCGTGAAGGACCGGGGCGGGCATCCGAGCCGCGCCGCGTGCTTTCTCGAGGCCGAGCGGCGGGGCAGCGACGGCGCGCCGCGTCCGGGCGAGACGATCGGCTATCCGCCCTTCGCGGCGGGGTGGTATGCGCTCGACACGGCGGTGCCCTTCGTCGATCTCCACCAGGAGGGGCGCTGGGTGCCGGACCCCGGGGGCGGCTGGCTCGGCTGGCCAGCGCGCCTTTGGCTCTATCTGCACATCGCGCTGGGCTGGGGGATCACGGCGCTCTTCGCGGCCTCGGTGACGGGGATCGTGAAGACCGATGTGTGAGACGGCTCTCCCAGGCCGACGGGGTGCCGGCCCGTGTCCAGCGCGGTCCTGTCAGGCCGATCCGTCGTCCTTGACGAGGCGTAGGTGCGGCCTGGCCAGGCGGCGCGGGGCGGTGGCAGCGTCGCCGTCGCGGCGGCCACCATCGATCGCGGTGAGATGCGCGGGCGTCTCCACCGCCGGGCGCGCGCCGGTGGGGCCGGGGCCTGAGAAGCCAGCCTGATCCTCGGCGAAGCCCGCTGCAGGCTGCGGAGCTGGGAGGGAGACGGGGGGCGGCGTGGTCGCGCGCACGGAGCGGATCGTCATGTCCTCGATGCGGAAACGCAGGCGCGCATCGCCGGGATTGCCCGCACGACCGGAGACTGGGATCAGTCCGCCGAGCACGCGGTCGACCGCGCCGAAATCCGAGCGAAGCGGCAGCAGCAGAACCTCCCAGGGCTCGCCCCTGCCGATCAGGGAGGTTAGCCGCGCATAGCCGATGCCCGGCTCGGCGAGCGTCTCCTCGATCAGCGCGGCGAAGCTCTCACGGGCGCGGCCTTCCATCACCGTGCGCGCCGACATGCCCCGCAGCTCCATGCCGAAGGCTTCGACCAGCGCGGTGCCAGCCAGCCGAAACCGGAAATTCCCGGCGCCCAGATCCTCGAGAATGAAGAGATTGCGGGCGTTGCAGGCCATGTCGCGGGGGTCGACCTCCGCCCGGTACGGCACGGGCCGCCCAGCCCGCAGACGTTCCCAGTAGTCGAACAGCGACCTGATCTCGGGATTGATCATGTCCTCGGTCCTCCGAAGCCGGGCCTGTGCCAGGTCGAGGCAGTTATCCACGTTGTCCTGGTCATACGGCATCGCGACCCCTCATGCTTAACAATTTGTTTTCGTTCGTTCCACCTGGAGCGCCGAGCCACGACGTCGACCCGCGTGGGCGCCCTCTCTCGGCATGGTTAGCAAAACATGTGCCAGCGGGACGTCCGTCTCCGAGGAGATTGACCTCGACCGGGCTTGCGCGCAGTCTCGCCCGGGGAAGCGGAAGGCTCAGGGGATGACGGGAGCACAGGACGACGCGCAAAGAGCGGAGCCCCATGCCGAGGGCGTGGCGCTCGCGGACGAGGGCGGGCGACGCGGCATCCTCTTTGTGTTGTCGTCGCCGTCAGGCGCAGGAAAGTCTACGCTCACGCGGCGGCTTCTCGCGTCGGATCCGGCCTTTTCGCTGTCTGTCTCGGCAACGACACGCGCGCCCCGGGCCGGCGAAGTCGACGGCCGGGACTACTATTTCGTCTCCCATGACCGCTTTGTCGAGATGGTGGCAGCGGGCGATATGCTCGAACATGCCAAGGTCTTCGACAACTTCTACGGCACGCCAAGGCCGCCGGTGGAGAAGGCGATCTCGCAAGGCCGCGACGTGCTCTTCGATGTCGACTGGCAGGGCGCTCAGCAGATCGGCGCCTCGGATCTCGGGATGGCGGTGGTCAAGGTCTTCATCTTGCCGCCCTCGATCGCCGAACTTGAGCGCCGCTTGCGGGCCCGTGCCGCGGATCCAGAGGCGGTGATCCGCCGCCGGATGGCTCAGGCGCGCGATGAGATCAGTCACTGGGCGGAGTACGACTACGTCCTGATAAACGACGATCTCGACGCCTGCTTCGCCCGAATGGCGACGATCATTGCGGCCGAGCGCCTCCGCTGGCAGCGCCAGACATGGGTTTTCCCGCAGGTGAACGCGCTTTATTCGGAGTTCGAGACGGCCAAGGAGGGCGAGCGATGAGCCTCTACAAGTTGGACGGGGTTGGGCCGAGCCTGCCCGATGGTCCCTACTACGTCGCGCCTGGCGCGCGGGTGATCGGCGATGTCCGGATCTCGGACATGGTCTCGATCTGGTTCAATGCTGTCCTAAGAGGCGACAACGAGCCAATCACCTTGGGCCGGGGGAGCAATGTCCAAGACGGGTGCGTCTGCCATACCGATCCGGGCTTCCCGCTCACACTGGGCGCGGATGTTACCGTGGGCCATCAGGCGATCTTGCACGGCTGCAGCGTGGATGATGGCAGCTTGATCGGCATGGGCGCTGTGGTGCTCAACGGGGCCAAGATCGGCAAGGGCTGTCTCATCGGTGCGAAGGCGCTGGTGACTGAGGGCAAGGAGATCCCCGACGGGTCGATGGTGTTGGGAGCGCCGGGCAAAATCGTAAAGACCCTCGATGCGGCGGCGATCGCGGGGCTTCGGCGGGCGGCGGAGTCCTACAAGGCGAAGCTGCCGTTGTATTCGGCGGGGCTCGAGGTTCTCTGAGCGTCAGGCCGCGCGCAGCGTGAACCGGGGGCTTTGGCTGTCGATCGCGATATCGATCACAGCGCCGGCTTGGGCGGCCGCGACCGGGCAAAGAGCGTACTCGATCTCGCGGGGGTCGAGCGGGCCTTGAAGCGCGGAGGCCCTAGGGCTCTCGGCGTCGAGCCAGGCAAGCGCCTCGGCTCGGCGGTCCGGGTCCGCTCCCTCGATGCCGATCCGGACGGGCAAGATCGCGGTCTCGGCAAGATCCACATCGATCCGGCCGCGGAACGGGATCAGCCGGCGGGCGCAGAGAGCGGCAAGCGCGATTGCCCTTGCCGCCCGGCGCGGTAGCGGCGGCCCGTCTTCACCGGACAGCACGCAACGCACCCTGTTGTCGGAGAGCATCCGGGATAGCGTGCGAGCCAATGCCGGCCGACCGAGTTCGGAGCTTTCGGCCGCCGTTGCGCCGAAGGCGAGGCGGTGGAAGCTCAACACGTCGTTGGCCCGGTCGGCGCTTTGGCCGATCATGGCGATCTCTTCCGCCCCAGCGCTCCCGCCGAGTTCACGGATGAGGTCCACCCCGTTGGTGATTGCGCCGACCGGGCTGACGAGATCATGGCAGAGCCGGCTGGCCAAGGCTTGTGCGATGCCCAGGGCGGCGCCTACAGTGGGATCGTCAGGGTTGACGCGGTCGGTGGGGTCCATGACGGGTCATCTGCTTGAGGTTGGGGCGCTGGTGAGGCATCCGGGCCAGCCAGAATGGGGGCTGGGGCAGGTACAATCGATTGTCGGCGAGCGTATCACGGTCAATTTCGAAAACGCAGGTAAAGTGGTTGTCATCGGCACGGCGCTTCTGGCTTTTGTTGAGCCCGACAGCTTCTGACCCTTCACATACGCGTCCGAAAAATGTCAAGAACGGATTACAGTTGTTGCGCTCCCCGTTGCAAAGCGCCGGTTGCGCCCTCACCCGGCTGTCAATAATGTCTCGCGAGTTAGAGACGGCGCGGCGGCAGCTGCCCGCCCAGGACCCAGACGTGCGAAGGGGCTCTCCGGATGCAGATCGACGCAGGCCGGTTCACGGTGCGATTGGCCGCCTCAGAAGAGGACGTCGCGGCGGCACAGCGGTTACGCTATCGGGTCTTCGTCGAGGAGATGGGCGCCAAGACATCGGCCGCCAGCGCTGCTGACCGCCGGGAATGCGACCGGTTCGACCCCTATTTCGAGCATCTGCTGCTGATCGACACCGAGTGCGAGGACCCGGACAAGCCGGGCGGCGTGGTCGGCGTTTACCGCTTGATGCGGGGCGCCAAGGCGCGCACGGGGATCGGCTTTTACGGCGCCAGCGAATACGACCTCTCCAGGCTCGACGCCTATCCCCGAGAGACCCTGGAACTCGGCCGTTCCTGTGTCGATGCCGATTACAGGGGCGGCGCAGGGATGCACCTGCTTTGGTCGGGGCTCGGCGCTTACGTCGTTGAGCATGAGATTGGGCTCATGTTCGGCGTCGCGAGTTTTCACGGGACCGAGACCGCTCCGATCGCCCAGGCGCTGAGCTATCTCCATCATATGCACCTCGCACCTGAGGATCTGCGTGTGCGAGCTCGGCCGGAGAGCTTTGCGGAGATGGCGCTGTTGCCGCGCGAGGAGGTGGACAAGGCCGTGGCGCTGCGCCAGATGCCGACGCTGATGAAAGGCTATATTCGCATCGGCGGGTATGTCGGCGAGGGGGCCTTCATCGACTGGGAGTTCAATACGGTCGATGTTTGCCTCTTGATGGACACCGCGCGGATGGTCCAAAGCGTGCGGAAATTCTATTCGCGTAAGCGGGGCGGGTCGGTCGATCGAATCCTCGGCTAGATGGCCGGCCGCGCCGCGCATGGCTTGCCGGCGATGACCGAGTGACATGACCGACAGCACCTGGAACGCGGCGGCACCGCCCGTCCTTCCACCCCTCACCCTCATCGAGCGCGTCCGCGGCGGTCTGCGGCTGTCGCTGCTGCTGGCGCTCACGGGCGTCGTGCTCGGGGTATTTCTCGTCGGGCATAATCTGCGCCGGGGCCTGGGGCGTGGCGGGCTGGGGCGTTGGGTGGTCTTTCATTTTGGAGCGGCCAGGCTTTGGAGCCGGCTCTGTTTGCGCTTGCTGGGCCTGCGTCGGGAGATGAGCGGTCGGCCGGTCGACCGCGGGGCGTTGGTGGCCAATCATTCCTCTTGGATCGACATTCTCGCGCTGAGGGCGTGCCACTTGATCTATTTCGTCTCGAAGGCCGAGGTGGCGGATTGGCCCGGGGTCGGCTTCATCACAAAGGTAACCGGAACGGTCTTCATCGAGCGCAAGCGCGGCGAGGCCAAGCGCCAGGAGGCGGTGTTGCTGGAGCGGATCGCGGCCGATCAGGTGCTGTGCTTTTTTCCAGAGGGGACTTCGACAGACGGGCGCCGGGTTCTGCCGTTCAAGTCTACGCTGTTCTCGGCGTTCCTCTCCGACGGGGCGGGGGCCGAGATCGCGATACAGCCGGTGAGCCTGTGCTACCGCCCCGCGCCGCATCTGCCGCCGGAGTTCTACGGCTGGTGGGGGAACATGGGGTTCGGTGCGCATATCTGGCAGGTTTGTTGCCGGTCGCGACGCGGGCGTGTCGAGATCGTGTTCCATCCCCCCGTCAACCCCTCTGACTTCCGAGACCGCAAGGCACTCGCCGTCGCTTGCCAGAGCGTCGTGGCCGAGCGCCATGCAACAGCTACCCAGCGGGCGGTCTGAACTCGGCGGCGTCCCCGATCACAGGTTCGTGTTCCGCAAACCTCGCCCGGCCGGCATCTCGTTTTGGCCTAAGCCCCGCCCAAGCAGGAGCGAGCCGATGGACGACGTGATCCTTCCCGCAGGGGTCTTCGACAACACGGACCCCATCGTCGCGATCGACTGGGCCTTGGCGTGTTCTCCGACAATCCGGCCGCGCTTACGGAGGTTGGCGGCTCTGCACGGGTAAGAATTCGATTGCCGTTGCGCTCGATGGTGGGGCGATGGATGTCGCCTTCGTGACCTTCGAGGTTCCCGAGGGCTTTGAGGGTACCCTGTCTGCCGGGACCTACACGCTTTGGTTCAACCAAAACGGAGCGGCACAGACGGCGACGGTCGAGTTGGAGATCCGCGATGCGGCGCTGGGCGATGGGCTGGGCCAGGACGCGGTCGAGACCGTTGTTCTGTTGGACGAGGCAGGGCTCGACCGCGCCGATAACCTGGATTCGCGGGGGATGAATTTCTGGACCGACGCAAGGGAGGCCGGGCGCTCCGAAGCTGCCCTCGCTCAGGCCCTTCTCGCTTCCGACGCGTTCGCTGCGGCTTTCGGGGCGCCCGACACGCTGTCCGACGAGGCGCTTGTCGAGCAGCTTCATCTCAAGATGCTCGACCGTGCCGCCGAGGCGGAGGGTATTGCGTTCTGGACCGCTCGGGTGGCGACGCTTGGCTTCTCGCGCGCCGATCTGCTTCTCGCATTCGCCGTGAGCCCGGAGCATCGTAACGGCTCCACATTCACGGAGGCGTTCGCGGAGATTGCGCCGGGAGAGTGGGCCTTCGTTTGAGGCCGAGCGCGCTGGGGGCAACGGGGGCGCCGGCCCGCCCCCTCCCTCCGCCCACCCACCCCCGGGAGGGGGCGGGCCGGTTCGGGTGGCCGGGGCTCAGCTCTCGGCGTCGAGCCGGCGGAGAAGGGCTGGAAGATCGGCCACCGTATCGATCACATGGTCTGCGCCCGCCGCAAGGAGGCGGGCGGCAGCCGCGTCTCTGAGGGGGGCGATCTCCGTCGGCGACAGTGCGGCAAGGTCTTCCGGGGTCTTGCCCACATAGTTGCCGGACAGCGCGACCCCGACGGTCAGACAGCCCGCCGCCACCCCTTCAGCGATACCGGGTTCGGTGTCGTCGACCTTCACCACGGTTGCCGGAGGGTAGACCACCAGGTCGACAAAGCACTTATACATCCCCAGCGGCCCGGGGCGGCCTTCTGGCAAATCGTCGGCGCAGACGAGATTGTCCGGCGCATAGCCCTGCTCAGCGGCGATCGGCAGCACCCGCTCCATGATCGAGCGGGTGTAGCCCGTGGTGGAGCCGATCTTGAGCCCCATAGCACGGAGTTCCTCCACGGCTGCGCGCGCGCCGGGCACGAGGGTCGCATAGTCGGCGACGACCGCTTCGTTCATCGGCACGAAGACCTCGTAGACCCGGTCGATTGCGGCCTCGTCCGGCGGGCTGCCATGGCGCACTTCCCATTGAGCCGCGAGATGGGGCAGGGCGAGCATCGCCGCTATGTGGTCGCGCTTCGGCGCACCCATCGGCCCGCGGGCGTCTTCGATGCTGGCCTCAACCCCGAACTCCGCGAAGACCTTCACAAAGACCCCCATCGGCGCGAAGGAACCGAAATCGATCACCGTGCCAGCCCAGTCGAACACCGCCGCCTTGAAGCGCATCACGCTGCCTCCCCATAGATTTCATTGATGGTTTCCTCGCCGATCCCGAAGGCGGTCGACGCGCCGCAGCCCGCGGTCACGAGGACAATGCGCGTGGCCGGGTCTGGTGCATCGGTCAGCCGCCATCGGTCCGGCGCGCTTGCATAGGTGCCGATCCAGCTCTCGGCGATGCGGTAGGGACCCAAGTCGAGCACCGCGTCCAGTTCTTCGAGGATCAGCCGGTTGACCCTGTCCTCGAGGAAGGGGTCGGGGGTCGGGCCATAAGCGTGGCTGTCGCCGATCACCAACGAACCGTCGGCGGACTGGACCGCGATCAGGTGGATGCCTGCGCCGCGGTGCTGGGGCTGCTCGGCATCGAGGCGGGCCTTGAGCGGGCCGGCGGCGGGCAGGTCGGCATAACCGTGGTAGCGCGCGAGGCCGAGGTCGGACATCACCGCAGCGTGTTGGGCGGTCGGCCGGTCAGGGACCACACGGAGCATCTGCAGCTTGCAGCGGGTGACCCCATGGAGCGCGAGCCGCCCCGCGAAGAGCCCGGCGATGTCGTCGCCCGGGCAAGCCACCACCGCCTCAGCTCGGATTTCGCCGCGCGAGGTCTCCAGCCGCGGCGTATCGACGGCATGCACGGCTGTCTGCCAGCGGAAGGCAACACCATGGGCCTGTGCGAGCCAGGTGGCGAGCCGGGGCAGGGCGTCGCGGCTCTCGACCCGCAATTCGTGGGGCGAGAAGAGAGCGGCGGTGACGCGGTCGGAGAGGGCCGGGACCCGCTCGCGGGCTTCGGAAGGGGTGAGGCGCCGGCAGCCCTCGGCCATGTCAGACTGGAGGAAGGCGTCGATCACCGCTTCGGCCTCGGGACGGCGCGCGGCGACCACGAGCCCCTCGTGGAGGACGGGGATGCCGGCAGCCCCTGCCACCTCGGCCCAGATGTCGCGCGTGCGCCGGGCGAGCGCCCAGCAGTCGCCAGCCGCCTGTCCGGTGACGGTGACGAAGCCGAAATTGCGGATCGAGGCGCCGTTGGCGGCCGCGTCGCGCTCGATTACGACAACGCGGCGACCGCGGCGGGCAGCGGCGAGTGCATGGGCGAGGCCAAGGATCCCGGCCCCGACGACGGCAAGGTCGAAGCTTTCGGTCACGACTGCCGGGTCCGGGAGAAATCGAACTCCTCGGCGAAATGGCAGGCGACGAAATGCTCCGGCGCGATTTCCCGCCAGTCGGGCGCCTCCGCGGAGCAGCGTTCTCGGGCGTAGGGGCAGCGGGTGTGGAAGCGGCAGCCCGACGGCGCCTTCAGCGGGTTGGGGATCTCGCCGGTGAGTTTGATCGGCTCGAACGCCGCATCCGGGTCCGCCTGGGGCACGGCGGAGAGCAGCGCATGCGTGTAGGGATGCCTTGGCGAGAAGAAAAGCTCGGCGGTGGGCGCGTATTCGACAAACTTTCCAACATAGAGCACCGCAACCCGGTGGCTCATCTGTGCGACGACTGAAAGGTCGTGTGCGATAAACAGAAAGGCGACACCCATCTCGTCTTGCAGGTCTTTGAGGAGGTTGACGATCTCCGCCTGGATCGAGACGTCGAGGGCAGATACAGACTCGTCGCAAACCACGAAATCGGGGCGGGAGACGAGGGCGCGGGCGATGCAAATGCGCTGGCGCTGGCCCCCTGAAAAAGCGTGGGGGAAACGGCGGAGATGTTCGAGATTGAGCTTGCAGCGCCCGGCGATCTCGCGGACCCGGGCGTCGATCTCCTCGCGGTCCCGCATCAGCCCGGATGCAATCAGCGGCTCGGCGATGATGTCGCGCACGGTCATACGCGGGTTGAGCGAGGAATAGGGGTCTTGGAACACGAGGCTCATACAGGGGCGGAAGCGGCGCAGCGCCTCCCCTTCGAGATCATGGAGCGCCACGGGTCCGTCTTTGGCGAGATAGGTGACGGTGCCGCCCGTCGGGTCGATGGCGCGCAGGATCGCCCGGCCGATGGTGGTCTTGCCCGAGCCCGACTCGCCGACAAGGCCGACCGTCTCGCCCCGCTTGATGTCGAAAGAGACGTCGTCGACGGCCCGAAGCTCGATCACGTCGGTGCGAAAGAGAGATTTCTTGGAAATCGGGAAGCGCACCTCGAGATTGCGCACCTCGATCAGGGTCTGTGGCGCGCTGGCGGTGTCGGGGCTCATGCGGCGTCCCTCCCTTCCTGGTCGTGGAGCCAGCAGCGCACGGCGCGCCCCGGCTCGGGCGCGATCTCGCGCGGGGGGGTGGCATCGCAGAGCCCCGGGATCGCGTCGGCACAGCGGGTGTGGAACGGGCAGCCTGCGGGGCGCGCATGCGGGCTCGGGATGTCGCCCGGCACCGGCCGAAGCCGCGCCTCGAGCTTGTCGAGGGACGGGATCGCCTCGAGCAGTCCGCGGGTATAGGGGTGGCGGGGGCTGCGGATCACTTCCCGCGTCGGCCCGCGCTCGACGATGGTCCCGAGATACATCACCGCCACCTCGTCGGCGATCTGGGAGATCACGCCGAGATCGTGGGTGATGAAGATCATCCCCATGCCGAGCTCCTGCTGGAGCCCGCGCATGAGGTCGAGCACCTGCGCCTGGATCGTCACATCGAGGGCGGTGGTCGGCTCGTCGGCGATCAGAAGCTGCGGACCCATGGAGAGGGTGAGGGCGATCATCGCACGCTGGCGCATGCCGCCCGAGAGCTCGAAGGCGTATTGGTCGATACGGCTCTCCGGCGACGAGATCCCGACCTTGGCAAGCATCTCGACGGCGGCGTCGCGGGCCTGGCGCTTCGAGCCGCCCTTGTGGAGCCGGATCGCCTCCATCATCTGGTTGCCGATGGTGTAGACCGGCGAGAACGACGCCATAGGCTCCTGGAAGATCATGCCGATCTCGCCGCCCCTGAGCCGCCGGATTTCTCGGGATTTGGGGCTGAGCCCCTCGATCTCCACCGCGCGGCCGTCCTTCGCGCGGTAGGTCATGCGGGTGGCCTCGCCGAGGGAGGCGGTGCCCGGCAGGAGCTTCATCAGCGCCTTGGTCGAGATCGACTTGCCGGAGCCCGACTCGCCGACAAGCCCGAGCGTGCGCCCTTTATCGACGGTAAAGCTCACCCCTTGCACGGGCGTGATCGGGCCCTCGTCGGTGCGGAAGGAGATCGAGAGGTCTTCGACCGTCAGGATCCGCTCCGGCGCGTTGGGCAAGGTCGCCATCACTTCGCCTCCGAATAAGGGTCAGCGGCGTCTCGCAGCCCGTCGCCGATCACCGTGAAAGCGAGCACCGCGACCACCACGAAGACCGCGGGGATGAAGAGCCAGGGTGTTTGCTCGATCGCACGGACCGATTGCGCGTCCTGGAGCAGCACCCCCCAGGAGACCGTCGGCGGCCTGAGCCCGAGGCCGACGAAGGAGAGCGCCGTCTCGGACAGGATCATGTAGGGAAACGAGATCACCAGATCGACGATGATGAAGGAGGTGAAGGAGGGCAGCATATGCTGTCCGATGATCCGCCGCGGCCGAGCCCCGGCCAATCGGGCCGCGACCACATAGTCTTCGTTGCGGATCGAGAGAAGCTGCGAGCGGATGCGCCGGGCGAGCGTCGGCCAGCCGAAGAGCCCCAGGATCAACGTCATCGCGAAATAGACCTGGGTGGTGGACCACTCTTTCGGCATGGCCGCGGCGAGGCCCATATACAGCGGGATGATCGGGACAACGCGGATGATTTCGGTGACACGCTGGATAATCCCGTCTAGCCGGCCGCCGAAATAGCCCGCCGTCCCGCCGATGACGAGCGCGAGCACGAAGGAGATCATGACCCCCAAAACCCCGATCGAAAGCGAGGTGCGGGTCGCGTAGATCGTGCGCGAGAAGACGTCGCGGCCGAGGCTGTCGGTGCCCCAGAGGTGGAGCTTGGCGGTGGGGTGGTCGAGCCCGAAGAGGCGTGTGGTCGTGGAAAACAGGCCGAGGACCTTCGCCTCGCGGTCCGACTGCCAGAGAAACTGGACATAGATCCTGGTCTCGGGGTCTGGAACGGCGATGGCGCGCAGCGTGACCGGGTCGCGCTCGGTCTTCACGCCATGGATGAAGGGCGTCGCCGCGCAGCCGTTATGGTCGCAGAACATCGGGATCTGCGGGGCCCCGTCGATATAGGCGGCGTCACGCTCGGTGGGCCCATAGGGCGCGACGAACTCGGCGAAGATCCCGAGCAGCGCCATCAGCCCGAGCACCACGGTCGCGACCATGGCGGCGCGGTGCCGGCGGAAGCGCCACCAGATCAGGGTCCACTGCGACGCGGAATAGTAGCGCAGGCGCCGCTGGCGCTCGCGTTCGGCCTGGCGGGCGGCGCGGCGTTCCTCGCGGGTGAGCTTCGGCGGTTCGGTGGTCGTGGTCATGGGTCAGGCTCCGAGCTTGATGCGCGGGTCGAGCCAGGCAAGGAGCAGGTCCGACAGGAAGTTCATGAACACGATCATGAAAGTGAGCAGGAGCAAGATCGCGCCGGCCACATACATGTCGAGGTCGAGATAAGCCTTTAGCAAGAGCTCCCCGAGCTCGGTCAGCCCGAGGACGACGGCGACGATGGGCAGTTCGGAGAAGATCCGATTGACGTCGAAGCCGATGGTCGAGACCACCGGGTTGATCGCAAGGCGGGCGGGGTATTTCACCAAAAGCTTGGTCTCGGGCACGCCGCGCGCCCGGGCTGCGACGACGGAGAGCTTGTTAAGCTCGTCGGACATCGTCGCCCGCACCGTTTGGAGCTGATAGGCGACAGCGGACCAGGCAAGCACGAAAGCCGGGAGCCAGAGATGGGCGATGAGATCCCAGGCTTTGGCGAGGGACCAGGGCGCATCCTCGTATTCCCGGGAAAACAGCCCGCCGATATCCGCGCCGAACCATTTGTTGGCGAAATAGAGCATGATAAGCGCGAGCAGGAAGTTGGGCAGTGCGAGGCCCAAATAGGAGAACACCGTAAGCCCGTAATCGGCCGCTGAGCCGCGCTTCACAGCGGCATAGATGCCGATAGGGATCGAGACGAGATAGGTAATGATCAGGGTGCCGAAAAGGATGGCGAGGGTCAGCCAGGCCTTGTCGCCGATCACGTTGACGACCGAAGTCTCGAAGGCAAATGCCTGGCCGAAGTCGCCGCGCAGGACGATGCCACCGATCCAATCAAAGTAGCGGAACACCATCGGCTTATCCAGGCCGAGATCGGCCCTGATCGCTTCGATGTCGGCCTCAGTGACGTTGACCCCGGTCCCCGAATACTTTCGGAAGGCGTAGCGGTCAGCATAGTCGCCGGGCGGCAGTTCCATGATTATAAACACCATGATCGAGACGAAAAACATCGTAACGATCATGCCTAGGAGGCGTTCGACGGTGTAACGGAGCATGGAACGGCCTTGCGCGAGGGTCTAGAGGGCCCTCCTCGACAAGGAGAGCCCCAATGGCGATCAGGTGATCATTCGGCCGCGAGGAACCACTGCTGCGGCCGATACGGGTAGACCCAGTAGAAGTCGTAGGTCTTGGCGGTGATCGGCTGCACGTTTTTGAGGTCGTTGCGGTAGAGGAACGGCGCGACAATGTCGCCGACGGTGCCGATCTTCAGCATGTTGTCCATGTGGATGTCGACGATCTCGGCGCCGATGGCATTCGACTCCTCGGAGCCCATCTCCACCTGAATGAAGCGCTCGGCGAGGTCGTAGAGGCGCTTGATGTCCTCGGGCGGCTCGATGCCCTGCTCGCCGTTCGAGGTCTTCCACGCCGCCCAGCCGAAGCCGGTGCCGGGGTTGAAGACGTCGCCGAAGGGCGGAATGAACACGGTGGGGTCCTGGGAGAGGGTCGGGCCGGCGTTGCCGTCATACTTCCAGGTGGTGAGGTCGAGGTCATTGTTGTTGCCCGAGGCGCGATACTCGTCGGAGGTCACCTCCTTGAGGTCGACGCGCACGCCCACGGCCGACCAGTAGTCGCGCACGAGCTCCTGCATCTTCACCGGCACGCCTTGCGAGGAGTAGACGAGGCGGATGACCAGCGGCTGGCCGTCCGGACGCTCGCGGGTGCCGTCGCCGTCGCTGTCGACAAGGCCCATCTCGTCGAGCAGGGCATTGGCCGCGGCCGGGTCGTAGGCGATGTCGCGGGTCATGGCATCTTCGGTGACGAAGGCGACGGTCTTCGGCTCGGCCGGAACCCCGGCCATCGGGGTGCCCTGGCCGAGATAGACAAGTTCGTTGATCTCGTCGCGGTTCATCGCCAGCGACATCGCCCGGTTAAAGCGTACGTCGTTGAAGATCTCGCGCAGCACTTCGTCTTTGTGCGTGCGGTTGAACGAATAGAACACGTTCTCGCCGAAGGTGGGGGCAAAGCTGATGGTGTAGTCGCCCTTAGCTTCGTTCTCTTTCAGCAGGGGGAAGTCCTCGAGGAACACGGCCTGCTGCTTCCAGACGACTTCGCCGTTCATGATCTTGAGGTTCTGGACCTCTTTGTCCGGCACATAGGTCTCCTCGATCGCGGGGATGTAGGGGAGCTGGTTGCCGGCGGTGTCGACCATGTGGAAGTAAGGGTTCGCAACGAGCTTGCGGCCCTGGGAGCTCTCTTCGACCACGATGTGGCTTTCCAGCGTCGGGACCACCGCGGTGCCGAGCGCCTGGGCCTTGTCGGCGTCTTTCAGGAGCGGGGAGGGGACGTCCTTCCAGTCGGACCCGCCATAGTAGAAGTCGATAACCTCAGCGCCGGTCTCGAAGCCGAACTCCTGCGCCAGCGCATCGGCATTCTCGTTGTATTTCGGCATGAAGCGCGAGAGGAAATGTTTCGGCTGGAAAGGCTGCCCGTAGTCGACGGCGAAGCGGTTGAGCAGCCCCGGGGTCGGGACGGGGAGGGTGAACTTGACCGTCACTTCGTCGAGCGCTTCGACCTTGGCGGGCTCGCCGGCGAAGAGCCAGCGGTCCGGCGCCTTGTCGTAGACATCCGGGTTCATCAGGAGGTCGTTGTGCCAGAACACCACGTCTTCGGCGGTGAACGGCGCGCCGTCGGACCATTTATGGCCGCGGCGCAGCGTGATGGTCAGCTCGGTGGCGTCGTCGTTCCACGACCAAGCCTTGGCGATGTTGGGCACCACGGTCTGCAAATCGTCGGTGTAGCGCACGAAATTGACGTGGCGCACGGAGAGGAGATCGGAGGTGCCCGCCTCGGTCGCCTTGGAGAGGCCGGTGACGACGCCGCCATAGCTGCCGATCGCGCTGTAAGGGGCAACGACGAGGGGCTCTTCCGGCAGGCGTTCGGCGAGCGGCGGCAGCTCCGGGTTGCCGAGGATCTGGGCGTTGAAGCCGGCGATCTCCGGGTTTTCGGCGAAGGCGAGGTCGCAGGCGCCTTTCTCTTCGAACTCGGCGAGCTCGAACTGCTGCGGATAGGCGGGCTCGAGGCCCATCATATCGGCGACGGTGGCCTGCGGGCAGGCGGCCGCGGCGGCGCCGGCCATCGCGATGAAGGCGGCGCCCGACATGAGGGCGGTGCGCAGGGTGGCGGTCATAAAGGTGTCTCCCCGGTGGAATTTGTTCCGGCCGGCACACTGCTCGCAAACTGTGACATTAATATAAAATCAGGAAAATTATAGGCTAAGTTTATGATTTGGCTGCTGTCGCCAAACCGTCATGCCGGCCCCGTGGCCATGGCGAAGAGCGCTTCGACGGCGGCGACCTCGCGCATCTCCGGCGTAGCGGCAAGGTGATGTCCCGCCCATAAGCCGCTGTCAGAGATGCGCAACACGGCGACGCGGGGGTCAGGCTCGATCTCGCCGAGCAGCGCCACGCAGCCGCCGATGCCGGCGATAACAGCCGATTTCAGCGAGCCCCAGGAGCCAAGATCGAGCACCGTGTTGGGCGAGGCGCCCGCCGCTGCGGCTGCCCGGTCGAAGATCTGCCGGGTTGCCGAGGTCTCCTCGCGCCGAATCAACGGCAAGTCCGCAAGGGCCCCCCAGCCGACATCGCCGGCGTCGGCGAGTTCATGGGCCGCCGGGATCATCAGCACGATCTCGTCACGCAGCAGCTGGACGCAGGAGAACCGCGGCGGTGGCGTCTGGGCTGTGATAAAGGCCGCGTCGATCACGCCTCGGTCGAGCAGATCGATGAGGTCGAGCGAGGCCATCGAGCGCGCTTCGAGCTTGATGCCGGGATGGGCCTTCATGAACCGCGAGATGACCGGGATCGCGAACTGGTGGGTCGAATAGCCGATCCTGAGCACCCCACGCTCGAGATCCCGCGCCTCAGCGAGGATCCGCTCCAGCTCGTTGGCGACGGTGACCAAGGCGCGCACTTTGGGAAGGATCAGCGCGCCGAGCCGTGTGGGCGTCACCCGGTGTCCGTCGCGGGCGAGGATGCGGGAACGGGATTGGGTTTCGAGCGTCCTCAATTGGGTCGAGACCGAAGGCTGGGTGATGCCGAGATCTTTGGCGGCTTTCGAGAAGCTGCCGGTCCGCGCGACCGCCTCGAGCACCCGCAACTGGCTGATCGTGAGCTTCATGCGCCCTTCACTTGCCTCGGGGGCGGCCGATCAGCCGAAGATATAGCCGACGCCGCGGACAGTGCGGATCACCTCGGGCTTCGAGGGGTTGGGCTCGATCTTGCGGCGCAGGCGCGAGATACGCAGGTCGATCGAGCGGTCGAAGGGCTCCCAGCCCTTGTCATGGGCTTTCTCCAGCAACTGGTCGCGGGAGAGCACGCGCCCCCGGTTTTCGGCGAGCACCTTGAGCAGGCTGAACTCCATTGCGGTGATCGGGATTTCCTGGCCGTCGGGCCCGGTGAGCACCGCACGTTCGAGATCGAGTGCGCAATGGCCGAACGCGATCTTGACGGGCTTATCGTCGGGGTCCGAGAGGGCTTGGCTGGCAGGACGGCGGCGCAGGGCCGCCTTGATGCGGGCTTCGAGCTCGCGCAGGTCGACGGGCTTTCCGATATAGTCGTCGGCCCCCATCTCCAGACCGACGACCCGGTCGATGACCTCCGCGGCGGCGGTCAGCATGATGACCGGCATGTCGTGCTCCGCGCGCAATCGGCGCAGGGCGGAGCGGCCGTCCTCTCCAGGCATGTTGATGTCGAGAATGACGAGGTCGACCCCGCCGCGCGCGAGCGTCTCGTGCAGCGCGGCGGCGTCGGGTGCTTCGGCGACGAGGAAACCGCGATCGGTGAGGTACTCGGCAACCATTTCGCGGAGGTGGTCCTCATCGTCGCAGACAACGAGGCGGATAGGGGCGCCGGTCATCGCGGGGCCTCCGCGCCACCGCGGGCATCGATCGGCGGCTCGGCGCCGGTGCAAAGCGCCTCGACGAAGGCAGCCAGGCTCCGAGGGTCGATCGGCTTGGCGAGATGGGGGCGCCCGCAGCCGGCGAGGAACTCCTGTGCCCGGTCGCCCATCGTGTCGCCGGTGACGAAGCCGAGCCTCAGGGCTGCCCCCGGGCGTTCGCGAACAAGGCGGGTGAGCAGCGCCGGTCCGTCGAGGCCTGGCATTTTGACATCGGACAGGATCGCATCGAAGCTGCCGGTGGCGATGCGTTCGAGCGCCGTCTCCCCGGAGTGGCAGGTTTCGACCGCAAAGCCCAGATCGGCAAGCATCTCGGATATCACTTCTGCGACCTCAATTTCGTCGTCGATGACGAGAACCCGGCCGCCGGTCTCGCTGCCGGCCGCGCGTTCGTCCGCGCCGGACGCAGCGTCGGAACGGGTGCGCCGGGCTTCCGGCAGCCGCAGCTCGAAACAGGCGCCCGCGCCCTGCTCCGAGAGGATGGCGATCCGGCCGCCATGACGCTCCATCACCCTGTGGCAGAAGGCAAGCCCGATGCCGGTGCCCTTGCCGGGATCCTTCGTTGTGAAGAAGGGTTCGAAGATGCGGGCTTGGATTTCCGGCGGGATCCCGGGGCCGTTGTCGCGGATTTCGGCGACGACCTGGCGCGTGCTCGGATCGTGCCGGGTTTGGATCTCGAGCCGCCCTGCTCGCCCAAGCGCAGCCAGCGCGTGCTCGGCATTGACGACGAGATTGGTGAAGACTTGGGCCAGCTGATCGGGATCGCCGCTGATCGGCGGAAGGTCGGGCGCGAGCTTCAACACCAGCGATGCCCCGGCGCTGCGCAGTCCGTAGCCCGCGACCTCGACGGCCACGTCAATGACCTCGTTGAGGGAGACCTCTTCGACGCGCTGGGGTCGCTCGCGGGCCATTGCGAGGAAAGTCCGCACGATCTTTGTGCAGCGCTCCGCCGCTTGGGCGATGCGGTCGATGCGGCGCCGCAGAACCGGGTCGCTGACCTTGTCCTGCAACATCAGCGCGTAACCCACAATGATCGACAGCGGGTTGTTGAGCTCATGCGAGACCCCGGCCAGCAGCTCGCCGAGCGCCGAAAGCTTCTCGTTCTGATGGGCGATCTCGCGTTGGCGCTCGAGCTCCGCCTGCATGGCCAGCGTCTCGGTGATGTCGCGGGTCGCGGAGATGATCACGTCCTCGCCGCGGTAGTCGACGACCCGCGCCGTGGTCAGACCGTGCATCACCGTTCCGTCCGACTGGCAGAACCGCACCGGATAATCGTTGAGCGAACCCGTCGCGGCCAAAGCTTTCAGGTAGGTCTCGCGGTCAGCAGGATCTAGAAAGAAGCCCAAGGTGGTGTCGACATCGCCGAACCGCTCGCGCGCGGTGGGCGGCATGTAAAGGATCTCGCCGTCGGAGATGCGCGTGACGAGGAAGATGGTCG
The DNA here is from genome assembly GCA_050331335.1 of Pikeienuella sp. GTDB lineage: Bacteria > Pseudomonadota > Alphaproteobacteria > Rhodobacterales > Rhodobacteraceae > Thermohalobaculum. Next base: position 27,962 of record JBHJGY010000090.1, on the reverse strand, counting down.
GTGCGCTCTCGATGATCGTGCGCACCAGCAAATCGGCCTCGCGTTCGGCCCGCTCGGCCCGGCGCTCGGCGGTGATCTCCTTATAGGTCACGAGAAAACCGCCGAGAGAGGTTTCGTGGTTTTTGCGGATCACCGTGCGCCCGTCTTGCAGCGCGATCTCCACCTCCGATTGCGGCGTGCAGATCTTTGCCAGCAGTTCCTTCGCGTAGGCGGTGCGAGAGACGCCGTCGGGGATGTCGTAGGTGCCAGCCATGATGAGCGCCATCTCGGTTTCCGCCGCGAGATCGCCGGGCTGAGGGGGCGGGCTGCTGGGGTGGAACATCTCCCGATAGCGACGGTTGGCCATCACGAAGCGGAACTCGGCATCGTAGAGCACCAGCCCCTCGTCGAGCGCATCGAAGGCGTCGGTGAGCAGCTCAAGCGCCCGCGCCTTTTCATGGTCGTGCTGGCTGCTCTCGGTGACGTCGAACATCGCGCAGAGCGTCAGACGATGATGGCCGAGCGCGATCCCCTTGACCGCACCTGCCGTCCAGAGCCTGCGCCCGTCATCGGTCTGCACGAGGGCGTCGACGAAATCGACCCGGCCGGCCGGGTCGCCCGCATTCTCGATTTGGCTGCGCTGATGGGGCATGACGAAGCTGTCGAGGATCGCACGGCGGGCATCGTCGGGCTCGGACCGGGCGAAGAGCTCGCGGGCGGCGTGGTTGGCGAAGGCGAGACCGCCGGAATGGCTGTCGAGGGCCCAGATCGCCATGGGGTTCTCGATCAGCAGACGTCCCGCGAGCAGATGCGCGGTCTCGCGCCCGTCGATGTCGGCCGCATGATAGGATCGCGCGCCGGTGCCCGTCCGGTGAGCGGTCAGCAGCCGCCATCGCCCGTCGGGGCCGCGGGCCTCGATTGCACCGGTACAGGCCCGCCAGGCGTCGATGGCCTTGCCGATGCGGCGCGGGTCGCTCTCGGGAAAGCCGCGGATCTCCTGGCATGCCCCCAGGATTTGCGCCAGGTGGCTGATCTCGTCATCGTCCTCGCCGCCGGCCTCGAGTTCACGCTCCGCCGGCTCGTCGGCCCCCGATTGGGCCCAGTCGGCCGAGGTCATGCCGGAGAGTGCATGCCATGCCCTGTTGCTGTCGATGAGCCGCCCCGACGCGTCGAAGCTGGCAAAGCCGGTCTCGGCCGGTAACTCCACCCGGTCCCCGAAGCTCAAGGGTTGCGTCGCACCGGCCATAGCGGTCTCCACCTCTTACGGCCCACAGTGCCCTGCGGACACCTGGTCGCGCCCCACTCTAGCAAGCTCCCGCCGGGTTGCCAGACCGGCGCGCCAAGGTGCGGGCTGCGGAGGAGGAACTTGCGCTCAAACGAGGCTCCGGGGGCTCTCGAAGGCGATGAGGGTCGCCGCACCGGGGGACATCGCGTGCCATCCCGCCGGCAGGGCAAGTGCGGCAAGCGCCCCTGGCGGCACCCGTTGCGGCGCGTTCGGGCCCAAAAGCGCGGCCAGGAGCGACTCGATCCCAGGATTATGGCCGATGACGAGCAGCGCGTCGACCTCCTCCGGGGTGGCCGCGACCACGGCAGCGATCCTGTCCGGCAGCGCGGCATAGAGGCCCGGATCGTCCTCGGCCTCCGGCCCGCCAACGAGGGAGGGGCGCATGGCCGCGTAGGTTTGGCGTGTCCGCAGGCTGTCGGACAGCACGACGCGCCCCAACTGGACCCCGCTCGCGCTCAGCAGCTCGCCGACGAAAGCCCCCATAAGCGACGCACCCAGCCGGCCCCGTCGGGTCAAAGGTCGCGCATGGTCGTCGAGACCGCCGGCGGCCTCGCTGTGGCGCATCAGGAGCAGCTGGCGCATCATCTGGGGTCCTTTCGTCGGGCACCCGCCTCACTGCGGCTTCCGGCTGCGGCGTCTCTCCCCGTAAGCCGCGCCGCACCCTGCCGTGTCAAGCCGCAGCAAGCCACCGGGGGCGCTCAAAGCTCGCCGGCCTCCGCCAGCACCTTGCGCGCAGCGCGGAAGCACTCGAGCGCCTGGGGCACACCGCAATAGATGCCGATCACATGAATGATCGCGCGGATCTCAGCCTTGCTCACGCCGTTGTTGAGCGCACCGCGGCAGTGGAGCTCCCATTCGTGCATCTTCCCCAAAGCCCCGATCATCGCGAGGTTCATCATCGACCGGGTCTTCGCATCGATCGCCTCGTCCCCCCAGCCAAAGCCCCAACACCAGGCGGTCATCGCCTCCTGAAACGGCTTTGTGAAGTCGTCGGCTTGGGCGAGGCTCTTCTCCACATAGGCGTCGCCGAGGGTGGCCTTGCGCTGGGCGAGCCCTGTCTCGAAAAGGTCCGTGTCCATGCGGGGCCTCCTTTCTGGTGTCCGCTGAGGTGGCAGGTCAGGCGTCGGTGAGCAGTCGGTAAGTGCCCGGAGAAAGATCCCCCGACCACCGCCAGGCGGCAAGGAGGGGGGCGTCGATGGTCCGGGTCGCATGCACGCCCTGGGACGGGTGGAAGATCAGGCTGCCGGGTGGCTGCGGGGTCTCGGGGCTGCCGTCGAGCGACCACAGGGCGGTGCCTCGGAGGATGGCATAGGTCTCCTCGGCCGCATGGGCGTGGGGCGGGTAATAGGCCCCGGGCGCTTGGGCGAAGAGGCCGACGACCGCCGTCTGCGATGGGTAGGGCGCGCCCGGTCCCACAAGCACCGCGATGGCGAAGGGCAGGGGGCCCGGCTCGGGGCGCGCGATGCCCGAGGCGCGCCAGGGATCCCAGATCTCCCAGGGCAGGGCGGCCAGCCCGTCGGTCGCGGTGGCGGCCTTGGCGGCGGGGGAGCCTGGCGACGGCGCATGGCAGCCGGCCTCGGCATCAGGCCCCCGGGCGGCCAGTACCGCGCGCAGGGCCTGCGGCATCTGGCGCGGTTGCGCGAGGTTCGGTGGCAGGGGGGCGTCGATCGCCGCGCGGAGCGCCTCTGCGGCAAGATGAGCCCCCGGCCGCGGTTCTGCGCCGAAGATCTCATGCAGTGCCCGCAACAACGCCGCGGTGGCGGCGTGCGGCTCGGCACCGTCGCCCAACGGGCCGGCTGGGGTTACGTTCGATGGATCGCTCGGCATCTTTCACCCTCCGCCTTGGCGCACCCGCGTATCTCGGCGCAGCCTGGCGCTGCTGTCAAACCCCTCAGCAACCGGCAGCCGCCCTGGCGGGTTGCCCGGCATACACCCCTCCTTAACCGGCGGGAGCGCTCTATGCGCCATATTGGTCGTCGCGAGGGACGGGGGGCCGGGGGGCCTGAGATATGGATGGCGGAGATTGGCTGGGTGCCCGCGTGTTCGAGCGGGCTTTTCGAAAATCCGACGATCTGCTCTGTCTGATCGACGAGGATGGCCGTGTCTGCGCCGCCAGCGACGGATGGCAAGGGCGCATGGGTTGGCCGCCGCACGAGCTGGAGGGGTGGGTGTATGCCGATCTCGTCCATCCCGAGGACAGGGCCGCTTGGGCGGAGCTGCTCTCGGCCGACGATCGGGCGGCGGCGCCGGCGGATCAGGGGCTGCACCGGTTGCGCCATGGTACGGGCGGCCATCGATGGCTCTCCGGCAGGTCGGATACCCTAGATCTGCCCTGCTGCACGCTTCGGGTGGTGAGCCTGCAAGACGTCACCGAGGAGCGCTTGCGCCAGGCCCATGGCGCGCGGGTCGAAGCGGTTGCCGGGGTCGGTTCCTGGGAGCTCGACCCACAGAGCGGTGTGGTCTATTGGTCGCCCAAGGTCTTCGAGATCCACGGGCTCGAGCCGGCGGCCCAAATGCCGCGGATCGAAGCGGCGCTCGACTTCTTTCCCGAGCCGGGCCGCGCGCGGATCGCCGAGGCGGTGGCGCGCCTGATGGCGGACGGGACGGGCTACGACCTCCAGCTGCCCTTCGTCAGTGCCGATGGCCGCAAGCTTTGGGTGCGCACGACGGGCGCGGCGGAGCGGCTGCGCGGCGCGCCGGTGCGCTTCTTCGGCACCTTCCAGGATATCACCGAGGCACGCGCGCGGGAGGTTCGGCTCTCGCGGCTCAGTGCCGTGGCGGAGACGACGACGACTGGCGTGGTGATCACCGATCCGGCGGGTTTCACCGAATGGGTCAATCCCGCCTTCACTCAGCTCTCGGGGTATAGCCAGGACGAACTGATCGGCCGAAAACCCGGCGCCGTCCTGCAAACCGCTGAGACCGATCCGCAAACCCGGGCGCGCATCGCGGCGGCCCTGGCGGCAGAGGAACCGATCGTCTGCGAAATCCTCAATCTGAGCAAGGACGGCCGCCCCTATTGGATCTTGCTCGACATCCAGCCCTTGTTCGAGCCGGACGGTCAGCTCGCGGCTTTCGTTGCCATCGAAACCGACATCACCGAGCGGCGAGAGCACGAGGCCACCCTGGCCGCGGCGAAGGCCGAGGCACAGGCGGCACGGGCTCAGCTCGCGGCGGCCTGCGAAGCCCTGGACGACGGTTTCGCGCTTTACGATGCGTCGGATCGGCTGGTGATGTGCAACGGCCGCTATCGTGAGATCTACGCGGCGAGTGCCGAGGTCATAGTGCCGGGCACCCGCTTCGAAGATATCCTCCGCCACGGCCTCGCCCGAGGGCAATATGCCGATGCCGTCGGGCGGGAGGACGCTTGGCTCCGGGAACGCCTCGCCGCCCACCGCTCGGACGGTATGACGATCGAGCAGCGCTTGGGTGACGGCCGCTGGCTCCGGGTGGTCGAGAAACCGACGCCGGATGGCGGTCGCGTCGGCCTGCGCATCGACATCACCGAGCTCAAAAGTCAGCAGGCCGCGCTCCAGGCGGCGAATGCCGAGCTGAAACAGGCCCTCGAGGCGCGCGATGCGGCGGAGACGCGCTTGTTCGACATCGCGGCGGTCAGCGCGGACTGGTTTTGGGAGCAGGATGCGCAGGGCCGTTTCACCTACCTGTCCGAGAGCTTCGCGCGCAGCACGGGGGCCGATCCTGCGGCGTTTCTCGGTCATCGGCGTGACGAGGTCGCGCGCCCCGGCGAAGACCCGGCCACGACGCCGGACTGGGGGTGGCTCTCGGCGCAGATCGCGGCGCGGGCGCGATTTATGAACTTCGTTTACAAGATCTCCAATGCCGCGGGCGCGCCGCGCTGGGTGCGCATCAGCGGCGCGCCTCAGTTCGATGGGGAGGGCCGCTTCGCCGGCTATCGCGGCGTTGGGTCCGACGTCACCGAGCTGACCCTGGCGCTCAACCGGGCGGAGGAGGCGAGTCGGGCCAAATCGCTCTTTCTCGCCAATATGTCGCACGAAATACGTACCCCGATGAACGGCGTGATGGGCATGGCCGCGGTACTCGACGAGGCGCTGACGGATCCTGCGCATAAGCAGATGATCGCGGCCATTCGGGATTCCGGCGAGGTGCTGCTCAATATCATCAACGATATCCTCGATTTTTCGAAGATCGAAGCCGGTAAGCTCGAGCTGGAGCGCGTCGCCTTCCGCCCATCCGAGCTGGCAAGCAGGATCGAGAATCTGCACACGATGAAGGCGTCGGAGAAGTCGATCTCCTTCGCCGTGCTGTCCGGCCGCGGTGCCGACATCCCTCGCTGGGGCGATCCGCACCGGATTCTGCAAATCCTCCACAATCTCGTCTCCAACGCGATCAAGTTCACCGAGACCGGCGAGGTCATTGTCTGCTTGCGCACCGCGCCCGAGCGGCCGATGGTCGTCGAAGTGCGGGACACCGGAATCGGAATGTCCGAGGAGCAGGCAGCAGCCGTTTTCGAGGATTTCATGCAGGCGGACAGTTCGACGACGCGTAAATTCGGCGGCACCGGCCTCGGCATGTCGATCGTGCGTCGGCTCGTCAGTGCGATGAGCGGGGAAATCGAGCTCAAGAGTCGGCTGGGGGAGGGGACCTTGGTTCGGGTGACCTTGCCGCTCGAAGTCGCGGAGGACTGTGCCGTTGCCGCGCCCCCGCCGCGCGGCCAGATGGCTTGCGCCGCCGATTATACCTTGCCCGCGGGGCTGAGCGTCCTGTGCGCCGACGACAATCGGACCAACCGGATTGTGCTGGAGGCCATGCTCGGCCGTCTCGGCGTCGCCGCGGAGATTGTTTCCGGCGGGCGCGCCGCGGTCGAGGCGGCGGCGGCGGCGCCTTATGATCTGTTGTTGCTCGACATCTCGATGCCAGAGGTCGACGGCTTGGCCGCGCTTAAGGGGATCCGGGAACATGAGCGTGCCGCCGGGCGCGCGCCGGTCCCCGCAATCGCCGTCACCGCCAATGCCATGACCCATCAAGTCGAGAGCTTTCTTGCGCAGGGGTTTGCCGCCCATGTCGCAAAGCCCATCCGCGCCGAGCAGCTTGCGCTGGCCATGCGCTCCTGTCTTGAGGAGCGTGTCAGTGCCGCCGTCTAGGATCGCCCCGGAGCGTTTCGGGCGCCGCGCGTTGGAGTCGAATCCAGCGACTTCTGCCGAGGCGGTCGTCGTGCGCACCGCCTGCCTCGAGCCCGGAGCGGACGCCGAAATCTCGACCGTGATGTCCGAGCTCGCAGCGCGCCTCGATCGAACCACGCGGCGGCCGCCGGAGTTTCTGTCGCTGCACCACGCGTCGCATTGGAAGCCTGAGGCCCTGCGCGCCGCCGCGGCGACCCTCTGGCCCGGGGTGGCGCTGCATGGCGGCACCTCCTGCTGCGGCGTCATGAGCGAAGGCGGAACGGCGACGGTGAGCGGCACCGGGCTCGGTGGCTTCGCCTTGTGGGACCGGGACGGAGATTTCGGCTCCGCTGCGCGACCCATCGGGGACTGTCCCCGCAGTGCGGCCCTCGCGGCGACAGAGGCGGCGCTCGAGGCCGCAGGACGGACCGGCGAGAGCCCGGATCTCGTTTGGCTTACGGCGGCACCCGGCTCCGAGGAGGCGGTTCTGGCAGGCGTCGAGGAGATCGTCGGTGCCGGGACCCCGATCATCGGCGGCAGCGCGGCGGACAACGAAATCGCCGGCACCTGGGGATGCTTCGACGCCGAGGCTGCGTATGGGTCCGGGGTGGCGGTGTCCGTGCTTTTCCCATCGCGCCCGGTCCACATCGCCTTCCAGAACGGCTATGCCCCGGCCGGTCCGATCGCACGGGTCACCGAGGCGCAGGATCGGCGGATCGTCTCGATCGACGGGCGTCCCGCGGCAGATGTCTATGCCGGCTGGGTGGGCGGCCCGCTGGCGGATGCGGTCGCCCGCGCCCGAAGCGGTGGGTCCGAGGTTTCGATCCTGGCCGAGAGCACCTTCGCCCCGCTCGGCCGCTCCGAGGGCGCCGTCGCGGATGTGCCGATGTATCTCCTCGCCCATCCGGCCGCGGCCCATCCCGATGGCAGCCTAAGCCTTTTCGCGCGGGTTGCGGCGGGGGAGACGCTCCATCTGATGCAAGGCTCTGCGGACAGCCTCGTTGCCCGTGCCGGTCGCGTCGCTCGCTCGGCCGCCGAGAGCGCAGCGCCAGGGGAGCCGATTGCCGGTGCGCTTACCGTCTATTGTGGCGGGTGCATGCTCGCGGTGCGTCCTCGCATGGCGGAGGTGGTCGCGGGCATCTCCGAGGGGCTCTCCAACGCGCCGTTCTTCGGCCTCTTCAGCTTCGGCGAGCAGGGCCCCGGCCCGTCCGGCGGAAGCCGGCATGGCAATCTGATGATTTCCACCGTGGTGTTTTCCGCCTAAGCTCCCACGGTCGGACAGGGGTGGCGTTGTGACCGAGGATGAGCGTCTCCGAGAAGCGCTGATCGAGCTCGAACGCATGCGGGCCCGAGAAAACGCTGCTTTGCGCGAGAAGACCGCACTGGTGGATGCGCTTGAGCGGATGACCGTTGCAGCGACGCTGCCAGGCGGCACAGAGCGTCCGGTGGATGTGCTGTTGGCCTCGGTTGCCGAGGGCATGCCCGCTGCGGCCGTGCTGCTCGTCCGTGGCGCTGAAGGCGGGCTCTTGGTCGAGCGTGCGTGGCCCACGGCTTTGGCTGGCTTGCGCTGGGATGCGGGGGCCGGGCTCTTATCGAAGCGGCGGCGCCTGAAAGATCTCGCGGCCCCCGCGGCGGGGGTCTGGCGGGTTGACCAACCGGCGGCGCTGGCCGGGTATCGGGCGCTCGCCGGGGTTCCCGTGCGGGCCGAGGTGGGCGAGGCGGCGGCGCTCGTCTGTCTCGATCCGGAGCCTGATCGCTTCGCAGCCGAGGACCTGGCGCTGCTGGAGCGCTTCGCCCGGCTCGCGGCCCAAGGGCTTTCGGCGGAAGCGCTCGCGGCGCGTACTCAGCTTTTGACCGCGGTGATCGAGGGCTCGGCCGCCAGCATCGCGATCGCCGATGCCACGGTGCCGGACATGCCGCTCATCTATGTGAACCCCGCGTTCGAGCGGCTGACCGGCTATCCGGCCGCGGAAGTGATCGGTGCGAATTGCCGTCTGCTCAGCGACGAAGCGCCGGACAGCCCGGAGCGGATGCGATTGCGGGAGACCGTGTCGGAACGGCGCCATGGGCGGTTCGAGCTGCGAAACCGTCGCCGAGACGGCAGCCTGTTTTGGAACCAGCTGAGCCTTTACCCCGTGCGTGCCGGCGACGGGGCGACCGAGTATCTCGTGGCTACCCAAGTCGATGTGACCGACCGGCGCGCGGTCGAGAGCGAGCGCGATGCGGCCCGCGACCGGTTGGTCGAGGCCCTGTCGAGCACGGCGCAGGGCTTTCTGCTCGCCGATGCCGAGGGCCGCGTGGTCTTCGCCAATGAGAGCTACCGCGACTGCTTCCCGCCGGCGCCGGAGGGGCCTGATTGGGCCGCGGGCAATGATGTCGGTGCGGTTTGGGCGGCGCGGCTGCGTGCGGGCGACGCCGGGGCTTCGGCTGAGGCCGCGGCGGAACAGTGGCGCGCCCGGCTCTTCGCAGGGGGTGCTGAGCGGGAAGAGCGGCTGCCGGATGGGCGGGTCTTGCTGATCTCCGAGCGGCGCACGCGCGACCGGGGTGCGTTGGCGATCGTCACCGATGTCACCAGCCTCAAGGCGGCAGAGGAGTTGCTGGCGCAGCGCGCGGCGGCAATAGATGCGGCGCAGGATGGCATCGCCCTCACCGATCCCCAGGGACGCTTCGTCTATATGAACACGAGCCACCGCACGATGTTTGGCTTCGACTGCGTGAGCGAGATCCTCGGGCGCCCATGGACGGTGCTCTATTCGCCGGATACCGCCGCCCGATTGGAACAGATCGCGATGCCCGCGCTGGCGGAGACCGGTGCATGGCGGGGCGAGCCGGTGGGCCGGCGCAAGGACGGCAGCGCGGTCGATCAGGAGGTCTCGCTGACCCGCTTGAGCAATGGCGGCCTCGTCTGCGTCACCCGCGACGTCTCGGAGCGACGGCAGGCCGAACGGGAGCGCATGCGGTTGCGCGATCAGCTGCAGGTCGCGCAGCGGCAGGAGGCGATCGGCCAACTCGCCGCCGGCATCGCTCACGACTTCAACAATCTGCTCTCGGCGATCTCCGGTTCCGCCGCGCTGCTGCAACACGGGCTGAACCCAGACGCCCCGCAGCGCGCCCATGCCGAGCGGATCATCGCCGCGTCTGGGCGGGCGGCCGAATTGATCTCCCGTCTGCTCGATATCGGGGCGCGGAAGACCGAGCGCAGCGAAATCGATTTGGGCGGGCTGATCGCAGACGCGGTCGATCTCGTGAAGGCCTCTACCCCGTCGCGGATCCAGATCTCCCTCGACCTGCCGCGGACCGCCGTGCGCGTGGTGCTCGACCCGTCCGACATCCTGCAGCTCGTGTTGAACCTTGCGATCAATGCCCGCGACGCGATTGGCGAGCGGCCCGGCGAGATCACCATCGCGCTGCGCGAGGCAGAGCCGGCGCTGACCGGTGCCCGCCCCAAGGTGGGTCGCGTTGCCCCAGGGCTGCGCTATTTGGCGATCACCGTGGCCGATACCGGGGGCGGGATCCCGCCCGAGACGGCGGAGCGGATCTTTACCCCCTATTTCACCACCAAAGGCGCAGCGGGCACCGGCCTTGGCCTTTCGGTGGTCGCGAGCATCGTCTCATCCAATCAGGGGGCGCTGCTGCTCGACACAAGGCCAGGGGAGGGCTGCACGTTCACGATCCTCTGGCCGCAAGATGGTGCGGTGGCGGAGCGCCGCGCGCCGCGACTCGGCGGTGATGCGGCGGAGGCCGAGGCGCGGGCCGCGCTGACGGGCAAAACCGTGCTGGTCGCGGAGGATGCAGCCCCAGTCCTTCGCGTGATTGCCGAGATCTTCGAGGCGGCGGGGGCTGAGGTCGGCACCTGTGAGGACCCGCGTGACGCGCTCGCTGCGATTACGGAAGATCCCGAGGCCTGGAGCCTTCTGGTCACCGATTTCGACATGCCGGAGATGACCGGCGCGGAACTGGCGCTTGCCGCGCGCCGGGCAGCGCCTGGGCTTGCGATTATGCTGTGCTCGGCCTTGCCCGATCGGCGTCGCCGCTCGCTGGGCGAGGATGAGGCGGGCAGCCCCTTGTTCGACACCGTAATTGGCAAGCCGGTCCGCGAAGGCGTGCTGCTCGCCGCGGCGGTGCAGGCGATCGATCTGCGGCGGGAGAGCGTGCGGCGCGCGGTAGCCGAGGCTGAGAGGATTGGTCGATGAGGGTATCGTGCGGATATTGATTGCCGACGACCACGATCTGGTGCGGGAGACCTTGTGCGCCTTTCTCGAGCGGGAGGACGGCATAGAGACGCGCCAAGTCGCCGATTTCCACGCCACGATTGCGGAGATCGAGGCCGAAGGGCCCTTCGATCTTGTCCTGCTCGATCTGGCGATGCCGGGGATGGGCGGCTTGGCCGGTCTGTCGCGGGTCCTTGAGGCGAGCGCAGAGCGCCCGGTTGCGCTCTTCTCCGGCACGGCGTCGAAATCGGTGGCTGAGGAAGCGCTGGCGCTCGGCGCGGCGGGGTTTCTGCCCAAGAGCTTGCCGGCGAAATCCGTGGTCAACGCGATCCGCTTCATGGCCTCTGGCGAGCGCTACGCTCCGGTTGCCTTCCTTACCGATCATCGCCCGCCGCCTGAGCCTGACGCGCATCCGCTGGCCTCTCGGTTGAGCCCCCGGGAGCGGCAGGTGCTCGAAGGGCTGTCGCGGGGGCTGTCCAACAAAGAGATTGCGCGGGAGCTCGATCTTCAGGAGCCGACGATCAAGCTTCATGTGAAGACGCTCTGCCGCAAGCTCGATGCCCGCAACCGCACCCATGCCGCGATGATCGCCAAGGAGGCCGGGCTCTTCTGAAAGCCGCCTGTCTGCGGCTTGCCATGGGATCTGAGGGGTTGCACCGCGCGCCCGAAGCCGCTTGTGTCGCGCGAGAGCCGGTATGGGAGCCAGGGAAATGGGCGATATCGAGACACTGATCGCGCCGGTGCGGGACCGCTTCGCCCATGTCGCGGACTGCCCGTTCACCGGCCCGCGGATCTTCTTCGAAAATGCAGGCGGCTCGTTGACGTTGAAAACCGTCGCCGAGCGCTCCGCCGAGCTCGCTGCCATCCCCGACAATCAGGGCCGTGACAACCCCGCCTCGGCCGCCCTGATGGCAATGATCCGCGACGGCAAGGCGGATGCGCGCCGCCTGCTCAATGCGCTGAGCGGGCAAATCTTCGTCGGTGAAACCGGCACCGAGTTGCTCTTCCGCTTGATCCGGACCGCCTGTCTGGGGGCCGAGCCGGACGGCTGCGTGATCAGCTCGACCCTGGAGCATCCGGCCTCACGCAGCGCCGCGGCGCAGTGGGCCGCTCAGACCGGCCGCCGCCATGTCCTGGTTGCCCATGACGATGCCACGGGCACCGTGACGGCCGAGGCCTATGCGGCGGCGCTGACGCCCGACATCCGGGTTGCCACCATCGTTCACACCTCTCCGGTTACCGGCATCGGCGTCGACATCGTCGCCGTCGCCGCGGCGATCCGAGCGGTTGCCCCCGCTTGCTACGTCATTGTCGATGGGATTCAGCACGCGGCCCATGGCGGGATCGATATCGCCGAAGCGCAGATCGACGGTTATGCGATCTCGCCCTACAAGGTTTTCTCGCGCCATGGTTATGGCCTCGCCTGGGCGTCGGACCGGCTCACGGCGCTGCCCCATGAGCGGCTCGACGGCGCGCCGCAGACCGTGTGGGAGCTCGGCACCCGCGACGCCGGCGCATATGCCACCTTCTCCGAGGTGGTCCGCTATTTCGACTGGCTCGGTGGCGCCCTCGGCGGCGTGGACGGCCCCGGGGACGTCCCCCGCGGGCGGATCGAGGCTGCGGCAGCGGCCATCAAGGCCTATGAGCGGCGGCTTACACAAGCCATGATCGGCGGGCTGGGCAATCGGCCTGGGCTCGCGGCCTTGCCCGGACTGCGCGTGATCGGCGGCGTCGACAATCCCGCGCGGGAGGGTGTCGTGTCCTTTGCGGTCGATGGGAGGGCCTCTGCGGAGATCGTGGCAGGCCTCGGTACGCGCGGCATCCGGGTTCACATCCGAAAGGCGGACAACTATGCCGGCAATATCCTGACCCCGCTCGGCTATTCGGATGCGGTCCGGGTCTCCCTTGCCCACTATAACACGTTGGACGAGGTTGGCGCCTTTCTCGACGGCATGCGGGAGATCCTCGGCAGTGACCCGGCCTGACCGCCCGACGCGGAGGCCGGCCTGTGCCGCCGCCGATCGCTGTGGGTTTGGCTCGCGCCGCAAGATCCAGCGGTGCGCCAAGGCGCCGGGGCCCGCTTGGACCGGCAGATCGACGCAACCGACCCAGGACTTTGGCGTTTCGCCCGCGCGTTCCTGATCCAGATGAGAGGGCAGGACGCCGTCATCCTGGCCATCTTCGCCATCCTGAGAAGCGGCAGAAAGCCGGCCGCGTGCGCTAAGGTTTTCGAGCGAACAAGGCGATACAAGCCGAGTGGCGTGTCGAGGAGCTCACCCAAAGCGCCCGCTCGATCATCAGAGCGGTGTCGAGGCCCGCATCGACGGTACCCGTTCGGTCGGTTCCGGGGCGGGATCATCTGGACGCCCCACCGCAGGAGCCCGCCCAGCCCCACGATCAGCGCCGCGCGGCGGCGGCCGCAATCTCTGACTGGAGAGCGGCGGTTGCGGCGCCCCTGGGGCGCGAGAGCCCGGCCAGGAGCGCATAGAGCGCCGGCGTCAGGAACAGCGTGAAGACCGCTGCGAGCCCCAGCCCGCCGAACACGACCCAACCGATTGCCGCCCGCGCCTCTGCCCCAGGGCCGTCCCCGAGGATGAGCGGAAGCCCCGCGAGCACGGTTGAGACCAGCGTCATCGAGATCGCCCTGAGCCGCGCACAGGCTGCCTCGAGCGCCGCCTCCCAAACTGCAAGTCCCCGGTCCCGGAGCTGGTCGGCGAATTCCACCATCAGGATCCCATTCTTCGCCATGATCCCGATGAGCATCAGCACGCCGATCTGGCTGTACACATTGATCGTGGTGCCGGTCAGCCAGAGCGCCAGGATTGCCGCGGCCACGCCGAAGGGCACGGTGAGCATCACCACCGTTGCCGAGGTCAGGCTTTCGAACTGGGCGACAAGGACAAGGAAGACCACCAAGATCGCGATGACATAAGTCACCGCGAGCCCCGCATCGGTCTCCTCCAGGGTCGCCGCCTCGCCCAGGAAAATCAACCCGATCCCCGGCGGCAGGGTCTCTTGGGCCCGCGCGCGGATGGCGTCGACGGCCTCTCTGAGCGTGACCTCTGCCGAGACGCTCGCATCGATCTCGATGGCGCGGCGTTGCTTGTGACGGTCGAGCTCCGCCGCGACGCCCTCCTCGGAGACCTCGATGAGCTGCAAGAGCGGCACCAGAACACCGGTCTCGGAGCGCGCCGAGAGGTTGAGCAAATCGGCCGGGTCGCGCACGGCGCCGGCCGCAGACTGCAGCATCACGGGGACTGCGCGGTCGTCGACGGTGATCTCCGCGATCTCTTGCTCGTCGATCAGGGCCCGCAGGGTCGCGGAGAGCTCGGCCATCGGTACTGCGAGATCTGCTGCCCGGGCGCGATCGATCTTCAGGGACAGCTGGGGCTGGGTCGCCTGGTATTGCACGCGGATACCGGAAAGCCCGGGGATGAGGGCCATCTCGTCGGCGAAAGCATCGGCCGCAACGGCGATCGCCGGATAATCCGGCCCCGTCAGCGCCACGCTGATCCCCCCGCCCGCCCTGCCCCTGAGGCCGAGGCTGTTGCCGGAGCGGACAAATCCGCGGGCCCCGGCGATCTCCGCAAGGCCGGGGCGGATGTCCTCGGCGATCTCGGCTTGCGAAACTTCCCGGTCCTCCCACGGGATCAGTCTGGCGCCGATCTCGCCGCGATTGAGATCCCAACGGCCGGTGATCGAGTAAAGCCCAGTGACCGCGCCGGCCTCGACCCACGGCGCGAGCAGTGCCTCGACCTGCTCGACTTGGCGATCCGTATAGTCAAGCCCGGTGCCGTCCGGTCCCTGGATGCGCACGGTGACCTGACCGCGATCCTCAGACGGCACGAGCTCCTGCCCAAGCGTGCCGTAGAGCGAGACCGCGCCCCCCGCCGCGAGCGCAAACACGGTCAGCGCCACGAGCGGCGCCCGCAGTACGGGGGTGAGGCTCGCTCGGAAGGCATAGGACAGGGCGCGCCCCAAGCGCCCCGCGCGGCCCTCGTCAGCGCCCTCGAGCGCCCAGGGTTGCGCGGCGATCATCGGGCAGAGCGACAGCGCGACGAAGGAGGAAATCCCCACCGTGAGCGCGAGCACCACGCCGAACTCGGAGAACAGGCGCCCCGCCTCGCTGGGCAGAAAGGAGATTGGCAGGAAAACCGCAATCAGCGTCGCGGTCGTGGCAATCACGGCGAAGAACACCTCTTGGGTGCCGATCACCGCGGCGGCGCGCGCGCCGAGCCCCTGGGCCCGGCGGCGTTGGATGTTCTCCGTGACGACGATGGCATCGTCGACGACAAGGCCGGTGGCGAGTACCAGCGCCAGCAAGGTGATGAGGTTGAGCGAGAAGCCGGCAAGCCAGATCCCGGCCAACGCCCCGATCAGCGCGACGGGGATGGCCGTTGCCGGCACCAGGGCAGGGGCGAGCCGGCCGAAAAACAGCCGGATCACGCCGACCACGATCAGGAGCGCCAGGAGTAGCGAGACCAGCACCTCGCGGATCGCCCCCTCGATGAAGACCGCTTCGTTCGACGTCACCTGAAATCCGAGCTCAGGGAAGCGCGTTTCGAGCTGGGAGACGACCGCCCCCACATCTCGGGCGATGCGCACCGTGTTCCCCTCCGACTGGCGAACGATGCCGAGATTGATGACCTCACGACCATCGAGACGGGCGATGCTGGTCGGCGTCACCAGCCCGCGATAGACATCGGCGAGATCTCCCAGGCGCACCCGATCGGTCAGCATCAGCGCGGCGATCCGATCGGGCTCCGAGACCGTGGCATCGGCCCGCACCAAGACCTCGAGATCCCCCGCCTCGAAGCTGCCGACGGGTACGTCAAACTGCGCGGCCCTCAGCGCATCCGCCACCTCGCCGATCGAGAGGCCGTAGGCTGCCAGACGCTCCGGCCGGACCGCCACCCGGATCGCCTCCCGCCGGGCCCCGAAGAGCCGGACCTCCGAGACCCCGTCTATGCTCGTGAACTCCGGCACCAGATCGTCCTCGACCTTGCGGGTCAGCCGATAGCCGGGCTCGGTGTTGGACCAGACGGCGATTCGCATGATCGGACTCGCGTCGCGGTCGGATCTGACGACGGTGACATTATCCACGCCATTGGGCAGCCGGCGCAGGGTTCGGCTTACCGCTTCGCGCACCTCGTTGGCCGCCTCGTTGAGATCGCGGTCCGGTCGAAACTCCGCGCGCATGCGAAAATTGCCCTCCTCAGAGGACGAACGGATCGAGGTGACCCCGGCGACGCGGGCGACGGCGGCTTCGACCACGGCGGTCACTTCGGCATCGACGGTGGTGGGCGAGGCACCGGGATAGTTGGCACGCACAGAGACCACGGGGCGGTCGATATCGGGCAGTTCGCGTATCTCGGTGCCGAAGAGGGCTGCGATGCCGGCAAGGATGATCAGCAGGTTAAGGACGGTCGCGAGCCAGGGCCGGCTGACCGAGATCCCAGGGAGCCCGCCGGCGGCGCTGTCGCGCAGGGTCATCGCGGCGCTCCAGCCGGCACGCCCTTGAGTGCGACGGCCCTGCCGGGCCGCAACCGCTGGGTCCCTTCCACCACCACGAGATCCCCATCTGCCAGGTCGCCCTCGACCAGGACCGTGCCGGCGCGGCGCCGGATCAGGCGGACATCAACCCGTTCCGCCGTGCCAGCGACAACCCGCCAGACATAAAGCCCGGCACGGGAGAATTGCAGCGCGAGTTCCGGGACCGCGGGATAGCGGCCGCCTTCGAGCGTCAGGCGGATGGTGAAGGAAGCCCCCGGGCGCAGAAGATCCGCCCCGTTCGGGATCGCCACGCGAAGTTTGGCCGTTCGGCTTTCGGCATCGATGCGGCTGTCGATGGCGGCGATCTCGCCGAGGAAGACCCGGTCCGGGTGGCCCGGGGTCCGCGCCTCAACCGGCCGGCCGGGGCTCACGCGGGCCAACACAACTTCGGGGAGGTCGATCTCCACCAGTAAAACGGATCGGTCGTCGAAGCTGGCGATCTCGCTCTCGCTGTCGATCCAGTCGCCGGGCTCGAAGGCGGGCAGGCCGGATACCCCGGCGAACGGCGCGCGGAGCGTGCGTTCCCACAGGGCCCGGCGGGCGCGCGCGACCTCGATGCGGGCGATTTCGGCCGCCGTGATCACTTCGTCGAGACGGACCGCTGTGGCAGCACCGGTGGTCTGCAGCCTGCTGAAGCGGTCGCGGATCCTCTGCGCCTCGGCCAAGCGGGTCTCGGCCAGCTCCAGGGCCAGGCGTTCCGTCGTGTCGTCGAGCTTCATGAGAACATCGCCGGCCTCGAAGCGCGCATTCGCCGCCAAAGCGCGCTCGACGACCCGACCCTCTGCCTCGGCCCGCAGCATCACCGAGCGTTGAGCCCGGGCGGTGCCGACCACCTCGAGCACCAACCGGTCCTCGCCCAGCGTCACCGGGGCGGTGATGACCGGCACGGGCGGGCGCGTAGGCTGAGGGTCCGGGACCTGCACCGTCTCGTCCATGCCGATCAGTCGGCCCGCGATCCCCGGGTTCTGCAACGCGACGGCTGTCAGCGCGAGGACCGCGCCGCTTGCGAGCACCTGCTTCCAAATTGCGATGGGCCGAGACAGAGCACGAAATCCTTACCAGCGCTGGGGCGTGTCTCCAGCAGTCCGGAAGATAGGGCATTTGCCCGTCGGCGTCCCGGCCGCCGCGAAACCGTGATCGCCGCGTTGGCGCGCGCCGGTTGCGAGCGCGGTCGCGGGTGTCCGGCACCGCCTCGCCTTTCGGATAGGGGCGATGTCCCAGATGGGATACGCGCGATTCCATCGAGATCCTTCGGTCGACTTTTGCCGAATTTCGCAAGGCGGCGCATCAAGGTAAACGAATTCTCGCGGAACATGGAAAACAACCGCGCAACTGCTCTACTGACTCAAGCTGAACAAAGGAATCAACGATGAATACCACGCTCAAAACGGTCCTGCTCGCGGCCATCTCGACTGGTGTCTTGGCAGGCACAGTCAGCGCGCAGGAGATCAATTTCGACGGTAACGTCGAAAACACTTGCACGATTAAGGGCCGCCAAGACGGCACGCTCGGTCTGTCGGGCGACGGTCTGACGCTCGGCTCCGAGCTTTCGGGCGCCACCTCGGGCGAGGTCGACGTCTTCATGACCGGCGGTAACCGGCTGATCTTCTCGGCGCCGACGCTCGATGCCAGCCCCACCGGCTACACCGGCGCGCCGACGCTCGAAATCAAGGTCGAGGGCGGCACCTATCAGACCGGCCAGCAGTCGATCGATATCGCCTATCCCGGCGCGACCCTCGCGGTCGATGCCCGGGCCACCGACACGAGCCCGTTCCGCGCCGGCTTCTACCGCGTGCAGACCATCGTGTCCTGCGTCCCCGGCTCCGATCGCCCGGTCGGCTGATGATCCGCGCGGGGGCGGCGAGGCGCCGTCTCCGCCCGCCCCCCGCAGTATGAGGATATGAGACCCATGACAAAGACCTTTTGCGCCGCATTCGCCCTTGCCAGCCTCGTGGCCACCGGCGCCACTGCCCAGGCCATGTTCCCCATGGTCGAGGACGGGCTGACCTTCACCGACAAGAAGGGGATCATGCTCACCGTGGTGAACCCCTACCAGTCCGCCGAGACTTTCAAGCTCGAAGCTTTCGAGACCGACTACAACACCCCGACCACAGGGGTCGCGATCCAGCCCTCCGAGTTGACCCTCGGCTCGAGCCTAAGCCGCCGCGTCCGCGTGATTTTCGATGTCCCCGGTAAGGAGAGAACCATTGCCGTCTGTGTCCAGCCCGTCCAGGAAGAGGCTCAAGTCGTGCCTCGCGTTTGCGGTCGCTACACTGCTCGCCGCGCCGGCATACGCTAACGGGGTCGCGCTGCCGGCCACGCCGTCGCAACCTGGCGGGGAGGACGCGATCTTCACCGCCGACGGCACCCGCTGCCGCCAATCGCTCAACACATCCGGCCCGATGCTCGATGTGGGCGTGGGCTCGAATATGGGGATGCGCGGCAGCTTCCGCTTCGACGACGACAACGAGGGTGACATGGTCGTCTATGCCCGGATCACCATCCCGCTGGGACGCAAGCCCGAGCGTCTCGATTGCAAGCGCTTGTACGATCTCGAAATTCGCCGCCTTCAGATGCAGATCGAGATGATGGAGATGGGCATGAACTGAGCGGGCCTCCTTGGCGGGGGGCCTCAAGGCCAGGCGCTCGGGATCAGGCGTTTACCTTGACATAACTAGAAATGTCGTTATGTGAGGCGCCATGATACAGGAACGCGATATCGCCCGCGCCTTGGCGGCACTCGGGCATGAAACACGGCTCCGGCTCTACCGGCTTTTGGTTCGGGCGGGGCATGACGGCCTCAATGTTGGCGAGATCGGCCAGCATTTGGGCGCCCCACCTTCGACGCTCGCGCATCATTTGAGCGCACTCGTCGATGCCGGCCTCGTGCTGCAGGAGCGCCGCGGGCGCACGGTCATCAATCGGGCCGACTATGACGCAATGCGCGTCACGGTCGCCTTTCTCACCGCCGAATGTTGCACGGGCGTGCGGCTCGAAACCGACGACGCCGCCTGAGGGCCGCGCCGGACGACAGGACGATCTCACGATCTTAGGAGGATCGACATGACGGATACAGCGCTGCCGGCCCGTTCGCGGCTTGGCGACTTCTCGAAATGGGCAACCGGTGACGGTGCGGTCTGGCTCGTTGCCTTCGCGATCCTCGCGGCGCTCGCGCTTGTCGATCTGGGCCAGGCGCAAGAGAGCACGCGCTTTGCGGTCCAGAACCTCCTCGACACCGCGCCCTATCTGCTGCTGTCGATTGGGCTTGCGGCCTATGCCGGCGCGACCGGTGCCGACGGGCTGATCGCCCGCGCCTTTACCGGCTCGCCGGCACTGATGATCCTGTTGGCGGCGCTCGCTGGCGGGTTGTCGCCATTTTGCTCCTGTGGGGTGATCCCGCTGATCGCGGCGCTTCTGGCGATGGGCGTGCCGTTGTCGGCGGTGATGGCCTTTTGGCTTGCCTCGCCGGTGATGGACCCCTCGATGTTCGTGCTCACCGTCGGCGTGTTGGGTTCGGAATTCGCGGTGGCCAAGACCCTGGCGGCGATCGGCCTCGGCCTCTACGGCGGGTTTGCGGTGCATCTGCTCAGCCGGGCCGGTGGGCTCACCGATCCGTTGCGTCCTGGCATCGGCGATGGCGGCTGCGGCGGCTCCAAGGTGCGCGCGCGCAAGGATGTCGTCTGGCGTTTTTGGGAGGATCCGGCGCGGGTAACGAAGTTCCGCCGCGAGGGCTTCAAGACCACCGTCTTCCTCGCCAAATGGCTGTTCCTCGCCTTCGTGCTCGAGAGCCTGATGCTCGCCTGGATCCCGGCCGATCTGGTGACCAAGGCGCTCGGCGGCGATGGCTGGATGCCGATGGTCGTGGCAACGTTCGTCGGCGTGCCGGCCTATCTCAACGGCTATGCCGCGCTGCCGCTCGTCGGCGGGCTGATCGAACAGGGCATGGCGCCCGCGGCGGGTCTTACCTTCCTCGTGGCCGGTGGGGTGACCTCGATCCCGGCCGCCGTTGCGGTTTGGGCGCTCGTCAAGAAGCCGGTCTTCGTCCTTTATCTGGCGCTGGCGCTGACGGGTGCGTTCGCAAGCGGGGCGCTCTACCAGATCTGGGGCCTCCTGTGACAGGGGCGTCCGGCATCGCGCAAATCGAGGTCGCTGTGCCCGCGGCGACCGAGGGGGCGCGGCTCCTGCTGCCGACAGGGATCGGAACCCCCCATGATCTGGTCACCGGCGTCTCGGTGTCCGGCGCGGCGATCGAGGGCCATCTGGCCGCGGAAGGCCTGCGGCTGGGCGCGCTTTTGCTGCGCGCAACCGGCGGGCCGATCCATCTGACTTATGCGGTGGGGCCGGGCGACGGTCCCTACCCGGAACAGGCATTCCGGCCCCGGTCCAACCGCCATACCCGTGCGGCCGAGGACTTGGCGACCGCCGCGCGCACCATCGCGGCGGAGGCGGGGGGCGGGCTTGCTGCGGTTGCTGCGCTGGTGGCTGAAGCGGAGGCGCGGTTCGATTACGCCCATCCCGAGGTCCGCTTCACCGACGGGCTCGATGCGGTTCCCTATCTCTCCTGCGGACGCGTCCCCGGCTCCTGCGTGGACATCAATACGTATCTGGTGGCGAGCCTGCGCGCTGCGGGGATCGAGGCGGCCTATCTCTATGGTTACTTTTTCCCCGAGGAAAAAGGCGGGGTGACCCAGGATATGCATTGTTGGGTCGCCACGCGCCTTGGCGGTGAGGTCCAGGAGTGGGACATCGCGCATCACATCAAAGCCGGTCTCGGTGCGACGCAGGCCGGGCTCAACCCGCGCCCGGGACGGCGCGTGGCGTTGGGGCATTCGATGGGGCACAGCTATGCCTTACCGGAGGGACGTTTGGATCTTAAGCTTTTGGCCGAGCCGGTCTGGATCGAGGCGGGCGCTGCCCGTGGGATCGATGGACTGACGATCACCGCGCGCTGAGCTGAGGATCGGGGCGGACCCGCGGATCACGCGGGCCGCCTCGCAGACACCCGCCGCCGCGCAGATACCCGCCGGTTCGCAGACACCCGCCGCTGAGGCCGCCGAGCTCACCGGGCGCAGAGCGCCCTGAGTGCCGTGAGGTCCGCCGCCGTGATGCCGTGCCCCGGCCCTGGGTGGATCACCGTATCGATTGACGCGCCCAGCGCCTGTAGACGCTGAGCAGTTTCCGCGACCCGGATGCGGGGGATATGCGGATCCTCCGCGTGGCAGCTCAGATAGACCGGCAGGCCGTCGAGCCGGCCTTCATAGTCGAAGCGCTTTGGCGTGAAGCCGTAGAGATCCGGTCGCGGGTCACCCGGTGCGTCCGCTGTGCCGATCAGCCCACCCGAGAGCCCCGCCAGACCGCCGAGCCCCTCTCCCCTGCGGGCGGCATATTCGAGCGCGAGGCATGCTCCCTGGCTGAAGCCGACAAGTAAGACTTGCTCCCGCCGATGACCCTCGTCCCAGGCCGCGGCAAGCGTCCGATCGACCGCGTCGAGCGCTGCCGCGAGATAGAGCGCCAGCGTCGGCATCGGCGCGAGGAAGCTCGTCGGCCACCAAGAGCGCCCCGGCGCTTCCGGCGCAAAAAGGGCCGTCTCTGCGGGGGCGACCGCCGCCCCTAGGCGGAGGATGTCTGAGGCTCCGCCGCCGCGGCCGTGCAGCAGCACCACCGCCCGCGCCGCCCTGGCCGGTCCAGCCCTGTGAATGACCGCTGTCGGACGGTCGGCGGCGCTCATGGCCGAAGCTCGAGTGGGGGCAGCGCGCCTTCGATACGATCACGATAAGGCTCATACTGCGCCGGCAGTTTCAACGCTTGTCCGAGTGCTTCGGGCGCCTCGTCGACCGCGAAGCCCGGAGGGTCGGTGGCGATCTCGAACAGCACGCCGCCCGGCTCGCGGAAATAGATCGCCTTGAAGTACTGTCGGTCGATCACCGGGGTGACGTTCAACCCAACGCTGCGCAGCCGCTCCTGCCAGTCGCGTTGCTCGTCCGCGTCCCGGGCCCGGAACGCCACGTGGTGGATGGTCCCCGCCCCTTGGCGGCCGATCGAAGGGACCTCCCGCCGCAGCAGATCGACCACGGCGCCGCGCTCGTTTCCCTTGGTGCGCAGGCGCAGGCGGGTGCCGTCATGCCCTCGCTCCTCGCCGACGGTCTCATAGCCCATCACCTCGGTCATCAACCGCGCCGTGGGGTCGGTGTCGTCGAGCCACAGCGTCACGGAGTGAAAGCCGTCCTCAGGTGCGTCGCCTTCGGTCTCCGCGATTTCGACCGCGAGGCTGTCGGGGTCGGACAGAGTGAGGACACGGCGACCGAAACGCTCTCGGGGGCCGTCGAAGGCGCGCGACGCCAGGGCAAGCCGATCCATCCAGCCCTCGAACGCCTTTGGCCTGGCAGCATAGGCCAGGGCCGAGGCCATGCCGGGACCGGCCCGGCCAGGCCCCGCATCGGCGAAGGGAAAGAAGGTCATGATTGTCCCTGGGGCCCCGGTCTCGTTGCCGTAGTAGAGATGATAGGTGCCCGGATCATCGAAATTGACGGTTCGCTTGACCAGCTTTTGGCCGAGCGGCCCGGTGTAGAAATCGGCATTGGTTTGCGGCCAACCGCTGATGGCGGTCACATGGTGTAGTCCGGCGATGGCAGTCATGGCTGGGCTCCCTCTGTGCAGGGCGACACAGGTCGCCCGCTGTTTCGTGCTCGTTATTGGATTTAGAAGCTGATGGGCGGCTGATTATGCGCGGATTTGGCAAAGAAGTTTTTCGGCCGCCGAGCTGCGCGGTGCCGGTACGGGCTCGGCCGGTCCCTCATCTCGACACACGTAAAAATTGTTGTTGAAAGAATATCACAACCTGAGGTAGATGAAGGCAGTTCGATGTTTCCCCTCCGTGATCTTCGCGTTCACCGCATGTGCCAAGGGAGACAGCTATGACCTCCACACAGAATCAGACGTTCGACGAAGCGCTCGATGCCTTCGAAGAGGGCCTTGAGTTCCTGGGCCTGGGCGGCGCCCGTGACGGCGGCGCGGACGGCTTCGCAAGCCTCGCCTTCGGCAGCGCCGACAAGGCACAGAAGGCCGGGGCCGACCGCATCGGCATTGGCCCCGTCACAACGGCCGGCAGCGCAAAAGCCAATGCGAGCGCCCCGTTCGACGACGCGGCCGCCTATGGCCTCTTGATCGAGCATCTCACGGCCCAGTCAGGCGGGGCGAGCAACCAGGGCGACACCGTGACGGGCTCCGTGAATGTTCGCGGCACCACGAAGGCCGAAGGCCGGGGTCTTTCCATCGGGCTGCAGGAATTCCTCGACCCCGACGAGACCGATGCCGATGGTGGCGATGACGCGGAGAGCGATGACGGCGCGGCGTTCGGCCCCGGCCCTGAGGACTTCCTGCCGATTTTCGACGGGGTCGTGGATCTCGGCGGCGGCGACGACAGCCTCGACGGCTTCTCCTTCGTGCAGGCCGATGCCGGCGATGACGAGCTGATCTTCGCAGCGTCGAACGGCATGATCGTCGACCGCGACAGTGCTCTCAAGACCGGTGGCGGGAGCGATCTGATTACCGCAACGGGCCGGCTCGCCGTAACCGGCCCCCCCGTCGGCGACAATGACGCGGATGGGCCGAGCGCCGGCGATGCGGATCTCGAAGCGATCTCCGACGGGCTGGAGAATGTCGGCTTGATCGATATGGGCGGGGGCGCCGACCGGATCGAGGCCGTCGCCAGCGTCCGCTCCGTCTCCGGCGCCACGGCAATCGCCGACGGGATCGATAACAGCTCTGTCGGCAATCCCAACCCGGTCTTCGGCGGCACCGCCGAGGGGGGCGTCCGGCTGTTGATGGGCGGCGGCAACGACGTGATCGAGGCCAGGGGTTCGTCTGTTGCCGAGGGCGACGGGGCTATTGCCAATGGCATGGACACACGCAGCCTCGTCGATATGGGGTCGGGCAGCGACCGGCTCAGCCTGGCGGCCAGCGCGACCTTCATCGACACGCCCGACGTCGAGGGCGAGCAGGAAGAGGCGATCGCCGACGGGCTCGAGAATCGCGGCACCGTGCTTCTCGGCAACGGCAGCGACACCCTTGAGGCTAAGGCCAGTGCGACCGGCAACGGCGTGCTGACGATTGCCGATGGCATCGACAGCCGCGGCAATCCCGACATCAACGGCGATGGCAAGGGCCGAGGCGTCTCCATCGACGCAGGCACGGGCAACGACACGATCCGCGCCGAAGGGCGGGCAACCGCCACAGCTCCGGTGCCGGGTGACGAGAACGCCGGTCAGAAGGTCGCTAAGACCATCGCGGGCGGATTGCTGACCGAAAACGCGGATGCCGGCCTCGTCTTGATGGGCTCCGGCAGCGATACGGTCGAGCTGAAGGCCGTGGCCAAGGGCCGCGCGACCGACACAGGGGCTTTCGCGCTTTCCAATGTCAGCTTCGACATCCCGAACACCGAGGTGCTCTCCGGGCTCGATCTGGGCACGGGCAACGATCTGCTCGAGGCCGATGCGGTCGGCGCGGGCGATGGCAAGGTCGCGGCCTATGGCATCTGGGGCGGGGAGACCACAGGCGGCAACGGCAATGACCGCTTCGACATCACCGCCTTGGTTTCAGAGGCTGCCGAGGCGCAGGTCATCGCCATCAATCTCGACGATGACTTCGAGCTCTTCGGTGGCACCGGTGCCGCCAATGCCCCGATCCTTTCGAATGAGGGCGCGATCCTCGACCTGGGCACAGGTGCCGATGTGATCAACGCAGTGGCCCGGGCGCAGGCCGGGGTCCTCGACGCCTTCGTCGCCGGGATCTTTCTCGGCGAGGCAGGGGTGCTCGATGCGGGGGACGGCACTGACGAGATCACCGCGATCGGCACCACGCAAGGGCCGGCCGGCGAAGCTTTCGCGATCTTCGGGGAGGAGACCGGGGTGCTGAGGATGGGCTCTGGCAACGACATGGTCGATGCGTCCCGCGGCGGGTTCGGTGGGGGCTTCACCCTCGATCTTGGCACGGGCTCCGACCTTGTGAAGGGCTTCGGCGAGGTGCGTATCGAGGGCGGCGCCGGCCGCGACACCGTGTCTTTCGACACCTCGCTCGCCAGATTCTTGAACGATGGCGGCGAGATCGTGGATGGCACTGGCACCGCGGACTTCCTGCTCATGCTGGACGGTGCCGAAATGGCCATCACAGATGTCGAAGTCTTCGACTTCGATGGCACGGAGATCGCCGCTGTGGACCTGCTGTCCAGCTTCGAAGCCCTGTTGCTCTAAAGGGGCTTTGCGCGAGCTGGCTCGCATTTCGCGGCGTTGATTGGGCGGCGGCGTTCGGCGGCGATGCCGCTGTCGAGCGCGGGCGCCCCCACCTGGGAGGCCGCGGTCGGGGCAGGTCTCGGCCTTTCTGGGTGACATCTCGAGCTTGGAAATCGGGGTGCCGGCCTGGCACCGGCTGGCAGGTCGCGCTCCGGTTGTCTCTCGAGACCTAAGCGAGACGCGCGGCGGGGACATCGCGGCGCAAACCGGAGCAGCAAAAAAACCTTGACGAAGTATAAAAAGGCAGTATCACCCTTGAGTGCGTGGTGTGTTGAGTAGTCGGCAAGGTCGAAGAGAGGCTTGCGTGGTCTTTGTTCAATTTAAATAGTTGATTATTCGGAATGGCACGCGGCGCAACTCCGAAAGTTCCACATTGTCAATGATGAATAATGTGGTGTGGCTTGTGGTAACGGGCAAGGATTTCAACACCTGCCCAAAGTGTGGAAGCAGATATGACAACTTTCAATATCGGTGGAACCCAGGGCGTCGGCGGCTCTGGGCTTGAAAACGGTACCGTGACGGGCGGCAACGGCGATGACGTCCTGGCAATTGGCGTCACCAACGGTCAGTCCGGCGCCGTCGGCTTTAGCGTTGTAATCAACGACGATGCGGCTGCTGCGTCCGGCGACTACGCGGGCACCGTTCAGTACATAAATGCAAACGGCGAGATCATTGTCGATCCCAGCGTGATCTTTACCGGGATCGAAGCCTTTAGCTTCACCAGCCAGGCGCCCGGCACAAACAACGATACCGTGGACGCGACCGGGGCCACCGACCTCACGCTCAACACCGGCGACGGTAACGACACGGTGGCGTTCGGTTCGGGCAACGACAGCTACGTGATCGGCAACCGCAAATTCGGCGCGAATACCGCTGAGGGCGGCGACGGCATCGACACGCTCGACCTCTCGGCGGTGACCGGCGCCCAACGCTCCGACTTCACCTTTGCCGGCACCAATCTCCACGAAACCAAGGCGCTCACCGTCACGCGGGACGATGCCGCGAGCCACAACGTCACCTACACCTCGTTCGAGGTAATCAAGAGCGGCGGCGGCGACGATACCTTCACATCCGGTTACGCGCCGGATGCCCTGCAGATGGTGGAGCTTGGCGCCGGCGACGACGTGTTCTCCTGGCTCACCTTCAACGCCACGGATCTCGACATCGAGGCAGGCCGCGGTGACGACGTCATCTCCGTGGGCGGCACCAGCGGTGCGGGCCACACCGGCTTGGCCAACGGGACCGTCAACGGCGACGAGGGCATCGACACCCTCGCGCTCGGCGTCACCAACGGCCAGATGGGCGCAACCGGCTTCGACGTTAAGATCTCGGGCAACGGCTCGCTGAGCGGGACCATCGTCTATGCCGGCGTCGGCGAGAACGGCCCGATGCTGGAGTTCGACGGCATCGAGGGCTTCACCTTCACCCGTCAGGCGGCGACGACCAACAACGACCATGTCGACGCCACGGAGGTCTCCTCCGATCTTACGCTCGACACCGGCAATGGCAACGATGTGGTCGAATTCGGCTCCGGCGACGACACGTTCCTGATCGGCAAGCGCGATTTCGGCACGAACGTGACGGATGGCGGCGACGGCATGGACACGCTCGACCTCACGCCGGTGACCGGCGCGCAGCGGTCCGACTTCACCTTCTCGGGCACCGACCTCTTCGAAAACAGGGCCTTGGTCGTCACCCGCAACGGGGCCGAGAAGCACAACACCACCTTCACCGATTACGAGATCATCAAGAGCGGTGGCGGCAAGGACCTCTTCACCTCGGGCTACGCGGAGACCGGGTTGAAGACGGTCGATATGGGCATCGGCAGCGACGTCTTCTCGTGGCTCACCTTCAATGGCGACGAGCTCGACATCGATGCCGGCACCGGCAATGACACGGTCGAGATCGGCGGCTCGATCGGCTCCAACAGCACCGGGTTGATCGACGGCACCGTCGATGGCGGCTCCGGCACCGACACGCTCGCGATGCGGTTCACGATGGATCGCGGCACCGGCTTCGAGGTGATCTTCGACGGCAACAATTCGGGCACGGTCACCTATCGCGGCGAGAGCGGTCCGGTGACGGCGTTCGAAAACTTCGAGAAGTTCACCTTCAGCAGCTTCCGGAGCGACACGACGAACAACGACCTGATCGATGCCAGCGCGTCGAACGCCAACCTCACGATCGCGGCGAGCGACGGCGACGACACCATCATCGTGGGCGGCGGCAAGGACAACCTCACCGGCGGCAACGGAAACGACAACTTCGTGTTCGCTGGTGACTGGTTCGCCAAAGATACGATCACCGACTTCAACGTCGATGAGGACACGATCTCTCTGAAGGGCGGTGTGGATTCGGTGAACGGTGTGAAAGAGAGCAACGGCAACACGCAAATCAACACCGATCACGGCTACATCACGCTCCTCGATGTTGTTGGCCTCACGGTCGACGACATCGAATTCATGACGATCGAAGATGTTCTGAGCTAAAGACAGCGAAAAATGCC
>JBHJGY010000089.1:0-20139 GCA_050331335.1 Pikeienuella sp. | reverse complement strand
CACCTCGGCGATGCGGCCTCGGCCCGACCAGGCGATCCCTGAGAGCACCGTGTGACCCTTGCCATGGGTGATCGGCGCTTGGGGCGACGGGTTGGTGATCACCGACTTCACATCCATCTCCCACGTGAAGCGGCGCGCTTTACCATCTGGCATCAGATCGGTGTACTTTGAGGTCTCTTCGCGGTGATGCCAGGGCTTGTCGCCCACCTCGATCCGGCGGATCCATTTGACCCACATGTTGCCTTCCCAGCCGGGGACAACGAGGCGCGCAGGGTAGCCCTGTTCGGGGCGCAGCCGCTCGCCGTTCATGTGGGTGGCAATGATGCAGTCCTCCATCGCCTTCTCGATCGGGACCGAGCGGGTCATGCCCGCCGCATCCCCACCTTCGGGCAGCAGCCACTTCGCCGAGCCCTTGAGCCCCGCCTCGTTGAGGACATCGGACAGCCGCACGCCCGTATACATGACGTTGTGGATCATGCCGTGGGTGTACTGCACCCCGTTGAGCTGGGCGCCGCGCCACTCCATGCCCGAATTCGCCGCGCATTCGAGGAAGTACGGCACCGTCACCCGCGGGAAGCGCATGATATCGGCGAGCGTGAACACCACAGGGCGCTCCACGAGGCCGTTGATCATCAGGCGCCAGTCTTGCGGCGGGATATGGGCGACCCCGCCATGGTGGCGCTCGAAGCAGAGGCCATTGGGCGTGATGATGCCCTCCAGCTCATGCAACGGCGTGAAATTGACCGAGGAGACAGGGTCGGCGGTGAGCCAAGGGACGTCCCGGCGCACGACATGGGCTTCGAACTCCGATGGCGCGCCATAGGGGGCGGCATCGACCCCGTCGCCGAGGAACTGGGTCCAGGGCTGCTGGTCGATATCGGTGATCAGCGGGTCCGGCGACGCGGCGCGGGCGCCCGTGGCCACTGCGGCGCCAGCCGCGCCTGCCGCGAGTCCGGCCCTCAGGAAAGCCCGCCGCGAAGTGATGGGGTGATCGGTCATGCCTGTCCTCCGCATGTTCATCAGCTGTGGTCCACCACCTGGACCGACGTATTCTCGGGAATGTTGACGGTTCCCACGCGCTTGATATGCGCCTCCACCACGTCCCAGATCGCGGGACCTTCGGTGTCCTCGTTGACCGAAGCCCAGCCGGCGACGCTGTAGCTCTTGGCAGCGTCGATCGGCTCGCCAGTGGCGAGCAGCGTCATCTCGGTGATTCGGCTGCCCTGGGGCTTGGAGATGTCGATCCGGTAGCCCATGCCACCGACGCGCACCATGTCGCCCCCCTGCTGGTAATAGGGGTCGGGGTTGAAGAGGTTGTCGGCCACGTCCTCGAGCACGGTGTGCAGCATCTCGCCCGACATCTCGGTGCGGTAAGCGGCCGGGTAGCTCATGGCGGTGGCGTTGAAGACGTCCTCGCGGGTGATATCGGCGCCCGGGATCAGCGACGCGCCCCAGCGGAAGCCGGGCGAGAGGGCGATCTGCGCGTCCCGCTCCGACATCAGCGCGTTGCAGATCAGATCGTCCCAGGTGCCGTTGAAATTGCCGCGGCGGTAGAGGGCGGTCTCGGTGGTGCCGAGCACCTCGGTCAGCTCCGCCTCATAAGGCGCCCGCTGGGTGGCGATGAGCTCGGCCATCTCCGGGTCGGGAGCGATCACGTCGGAGAAGACAGGGACCAGCCGGTGCGCGATCTCCTTGACCCCCGAGGCGTCGACATCGAGATCCACGCGGGAGACGAACTTGCCGTGCGAGCCGGAGGCGATCAGTGCAGTTTCGCCCACCATCAAAGGCTCGGGAAGCGCATCATGCGTGTGGCCGGTGAGGATCACGTCGATGCCGGGGACGTTGGCCGCGAGTTTGCGGTCGACGTCGAAGCCGTTGTGGGAGAGCACGACGACGACCTGAGCGCCTTCGTCGCGGACCTCTTCGACGACTTCGGCCATCCGCTCCTCGCGCACACCGAAGGAAAGATTGGGGAACATCCAGCGTGGGTTGGCGATCGGCAGATAGGGGAAGGCCTGACCGATCACGGCGATCTGCACGCCACCCCGTTCGAAGAGCTCGTAGGGCTCATAGGCCGGCTCGTCCCATTCGGCATCGAAGATGTTGGCGCCGAGGAACGGGAAGGGCAGCTCGTCGACGAGCTCGGTGACCCGGTCGATGCCGAGCGTAAACTCCCAATGCGCGGTCATCGCGTCGACCCCGAGGAGGTTCATCGCATCGACCATGTCCTGGCCGTTGGTGCGCAGGGCCGTGAGCGAGCCCTGCCAAGTGTCGCCGCCGTCGAGCAGCAGCGCCTCCGGCCGGTCGCCGCGGATGCGCTTGACGACCGTCGCGACCCGATCGAGCCCGCCGAGCTTGCCATACTGGCCGGCGAGCGCTGCGAAGTCCTCGGAGGCGAGGGCATAGGCCCGCGGACTGCCCGGCTCGATCCCATAGCGGCGGAGGAAATCGGCACCGGTGATATGGGGCGGTTTCCCCGCCGCCGCGCCGACGCCCAAGTTGATCGAGGGTTCGCGGAACCAGACCGGCATCGTCTGGGCGTGGATGTCGGTCACATGGATCAGCGTCACGTTGCCGACGGGCGCCGCATCGACGAGGCCGGCTTCAGTGAGACCCTGAGCCGCCGCCAACCGACCGACGCCAGAGCCCATCAGCGCCGCAGTCGCCATGCCGGCCTGGAGGAAATCGCGTTTCGAGATCATGCTTGTCTCCTCAGTTGGGCGCAACTCGCCCGTGCCGCGCGTGACCCCCGCGCAGCTGTCGTCTCTGCGGAGGGCCGCCCCGACGGACGGCCCCGATGGTCTGATCAGTTGCGCACCGACGGCGTCTCGACCGAGAGCCCCGCGCCGCGCCAGGCGACATAGAGCTCGAGCGCGCGGAACTCGGCCGAGCCCGGCGCGAAGGTGTGCGCCCGGGTGTCCCGGATGCAGCCCTTGAAACGGCCGTGGATCGAGTTGAGCTTCGCGTTCTTCAGGCGGTAGGTCGGGAAACCGTTGGTCTGACCCTGGCTCAGGTGATCGGCCCGGATCATGTTGCCGTAGTTGTCTTCGTGGCAGTTGGAACAAGCGAGTTCGAGCTGGCCGAAGCGGGTGTAGTACATTTCCTCACCCTTCTTGAACCACTCTTCCGCCGGCCCGTCGATCGCCACGTCCACAGGCATGCCCCGCGACTGGAGGCCGATGAGGGCGGCCATCGCGTTCATGTCCGGCTTGTCCCACTTATAGGGCTCAGCGCCCATGCGGTTGACCCGACAGTCGTTGATGTAGTTCTCCAGCGACCAGAGATCCTCGGCGGCGGCGTTCCATTTGGGCATGCCCGCTCGGACGCCGGCCATGCTCTCCTCGACATCGCCGTGGCAGCTGGCGCAGGACTTGTTTTCCGTGCCCTCAACAGTCTCCCAGGCGTCCATCGCCTGCTCGACGAAAATGAAGGCCGGGTTGTCGAAGTCGTCGGTCTCCAGCCCCTGGGTCTCGTCGGTGCGGAACCGCCAGCCGGACAGGATCTCGGTCAACGGATGGCCGTCGGGCGCGTCGAGCTTGGTCACGATCGGGGTCTCCCCATTGATCACCAGCTCGGCGTCCTCGTCGGCCCCCGCCACCCCGGCCGCGACCGCGAGGGCCGCCGCCAGGGTTGTCATGGATGCGAATTTGATCATCGCTTGTTTCCTCCCAGGGATCTTATGCGGGGTCGGCTCAGCCGATCTTGATGTTCTTCGACGTCTCGTAGACCGACCCATCATCGTCGGTCCAAGCGAAGCTGAGCTCGCCGGCACCGGGCACCGTCATGTCGAAGGCGAAATAAGGGTTCGCCGACACGGCAGGCTCGATCACAGCTTCGAAAACGGTCTCTCCCTCGAAGCTCGCCACAAAGTGGTTGATGATCTTGCGCGGGATCAGCTCACCGGTGGCTTTGTCCTTGCGCTGGCCCGACTCCATCGGGTGGCTGATGAGGGTCTTGATGGTGACGACCTCGCCGACCTCGGCTTTGCGCGGCACCTTCACGCGGGGTTTGATCTTGGCCATTGTCTAATCCTTTCGCTCTGGAGGTCCGCTCAGCCGCCGCAGCCGCCGATGGTGACCTTCACGGTGCGCTTCACCATGTTGAAGCTGCCGTCCTGCATCTTCGCAACCGCGATCACGTCCTGGGTCGAAGCGAGGCGGATCCGGGTCGAGGCGCCGCTGCCTGCGGCCAGCTTACCGAAACTGAACGTCCCGACGCCGGGCGAGGGATTGCCGGCCGCCAGAAGCATGATCGCTGCGGCGCCTTCCGCCGAGACCTCAACGGGCACGGTGTTGCCGTTCTCTGCAATCTCAGGGGTGCCGAGATCGATGCCGCCTTCGGTGACGGCAGCGCCGCCGGTGAACGCGTCGATGGCGGCCTGAACTTTGTCGGTCGCGGCGAGGGCAGCGCCGGGCAGTGCCGCGGCGGTGAGGGCGCCAGCGCCGAGGGCCAGGGCCTGTCGTCTGGTGAGGGTCATCGCTGTCTCCTATGTCTTACGCCCGGCAGGCGGGCGCCGATTCGGGGGTCACTCGGGGTATTTGAGCGTCGCGAGATAGGCCACGACGTCCTCGATCTGCTGCGCAGTGAGGATCGGCGTGATCTCGGTGGCGGGTTTGCCGGTATAGGCGTCGCCGGGACGGGTGAAGCCATCGACCTTGTAGAAGGCCGGCATGATCGTGCCGGGGAACATCATCTTGGAGTTCGCGACGATCCCGCGCAGTTCGGCGATGCTCCAGCGCTCAGAGACGCCGTCGAAAGTTGGGCCGATTTCGCCGTGCCAGGGGATGTCCAGCATGTCCGTATTCTGGTGGCAGGACACGCAGTTGCCGAGCGACTTGGTTCCGACGATCTCGCGCCCGCGAACCGGATCGCCCGGCGTTGCGGTTAGCGGCTGGGCGATGGCGCCGTCCTGATAGACCACGTCGGACGGGGGCACATCGGCGCCGGCATTGGCCGCGATGACGCCGCCCGCGAGCATGGCGAGGGCAGAGGTGAGGGCTTTCATGAGCGTCTCCCAGATCGACTCTTGGTTTTTATTTCTTGAAACCGTGCCAGACCCGCCTGTACGACGCAACAACGAATTCAAATACGCGAATATCATGTCGCAGGCAGGCGCCCGCAGGGTCCCAAGCCCCCTCGGGTCATGGTCGAGGGCAGTCCCGGCGCTCAGAGCCGACCCGATGCGCGCAACTCCTCGATATGGCGGGCGTGGAACTTCTGGAAATGCTCCTCGCCCTCGTATCCCTTGAGCTTGACCCAGCGGAACATGTCGAAGGTCGTCCATTTGCCAAAGGCGCCGGGCATCACCTGAACCGCAGCATCGCGCACGGTCGCGTCCTCCGCAGCAGCCTCGGGCAGAAAGATCACCGTGGGCGTGAAGTTGACCCCCCAACGCCGCACCGCCTGACGCTCGGTCAGGATCTCACCGTCGAGATCCGTCACCTCTTCGTCGCCAAACATGTTGAGCTGCACCACGACGAAGTTCTCTTTGATGTAGTCGGCGACCTCCGGATCCGAGAGCACCTTCTCATGCAGCTCGCGGCAGTAGATGCAGCCATGCTGCTCGACGAGGAGCGCGAGACGTTTGCCCTCGTCCTGGGCCATCTCGAGATCCTCGCGGACATCCTTGAAAGTGATGGCGAACCACGGCTTGGAGTGGAGCGCGCCAGGGGCTGGCTCAGCGGCGGCCAGCGGAACGAAGACAGCGAGGCCGACAGCAGCGGCAAGGGCGAGGCGACGGAGCATGGGGCGTTTCCTTTCGGTTTGTGTCAGCCGAGCCTGGGCATGAAGCTGTCCATCCACAGCCCGATCTCGGTGAAGCCGTTGGTGATGAATAGAACCCCGGTGATCACGAGAGCCGCGCCCATCGCCTTCTCCACCTTGCCCAGATGCCGGCGGAAGCGGCGCATCAGTGAGATGAAAGGCCGTGCAAAGGCGGCGGCGGCAAGGAACGGCAGACCGATGCCTGCCGCATAGGCCGCCAGCAGCGCCGCGCCCCTCAGGGCCGCGTTCTCGTCCCCGGTCAGCATCGTCCCCTGTTCGCCCGCAATCATCACGATGGTGCCGAGTACAGGCCCCGCACAAGGCGTCCAGCCAAAGCCGAAGGCGAGGCCCACGAGATAGGCGCCCAGCAACGTGGTTGGCCGCCGCTCCACCTGGATTTGCGCCTGGCGGTAGAACAACCCAATCCGCAACACCCCGAGGAAATGCAGGCCGAAGATCAGGATCAGCCCGCCCGCGATCCAGCGCAGCAGATCGAAATTCTCCGAGATAAACTGCCCGAGCACCGAGGCTGCCGCGCCGATGCCGATGAAGATCGTCGAGAAGCCGAGCACAAAGGCGAGCGCGCTGGCGAGGATGCGGGTGCCAGCACCGGGCGCGGCGCTCCCCTCTCCGGTGAGTTCGTCCAAGCTGACGCCGGCGAGAAAACACAGATAGGGCGGTACGATCGGCAGGATGCAGGGCGAAGCGAACGAGGCAAGCCCCGCGATGAACGCCCCGATGAAGGTGACGTCTAAGCCCATCTCGGCCTCCCCAGAGTTCCGGTCCGGTGCTCCGGTCCGGTGTTCCAGCCCTTGTTCCACGCCCAATGTTGCGGAACTTATATTCTCGTATTAGAATTTGTTTAACCCGGCTGAGTGCGCTCGTCAACGCCGCCGTCAACGCCGCTGTCAACGCCGCTGTCAAGTTCGTCGGACAAATCGGGGTCCAGATGATCCGCACCGCCGTCTTCCTCGTCGCCTTAGCCTTCGCGCTCCCGGCCCCCGCCGGCGAGTTGCGCCTGTTGATGCTCGACCAACCGGGGTGCGAATGGTGCGCGCGCTGGGAAGCGGAGGTCGGCGTGGTCTACGACAAGACCGCCGAGGGTCGGCAGGCCCCGCTGCTCAGGGCACCCATCCGAGGCCCGTTGCCAGACGGCGTGCGACTCGCGCGGCGGGCAAACTTCACACCCACTTTCGTTCTTCTTGACAACGGGCTAGAGGTCGGACGTATCGAAGGCTATCCGGGCGAAGACTTCTTCTACGGGCTGCTCCAGCGGCTGATTGCCGCGGTCGGGCCGCCCGGGAAAGGCTGAGCGCGCGGAAATGGCCTTGCCGGTGCCGAAACGAGATATGGACCGCCGCCCATGCCCCTGCCCTCCTTCGACGACGGCCTGACCGAGGCTGAGGTTGACCGCATGATAGACAATGCGCGGAAAGCCACGGATTTCCTCAAGGCACTGGCGCATGAGGGCCGGCTGTTGATCCTGTGTCATTTGGCCAGCGGCGAGCGCAGCGTCACCGAGCTCGAACAGCTGCTGTCGCAACGCCAAGCCGCGGTCAGCCAACAGCTCGCCAGGCTCCGGCTCGAGGGGCTCGTGGAGAACCGGCGCGAGGGCAAGACGATCTACTATCGGCTGGTCGATGGCCGCGCGCGCCAGATGATCGAGGTCGTCTACGAGCTCTTCTGCCATGACGAGAGCGAAGCGCCGCGCAACTGAGCCAGCCCTGGACCTACCGCGACGCTTGCCGGGCGTCTCCAATTGAGCTTACGCTCAAAAGAAAACACCTTGGGAGGCTCTTGTGCTCTTCGATGGAGCTGCCATAGCGGCAGTGAGCGGGCTGGCCGGCGGATTGGTGCTGGGCCTTGCCGCACGGCTGGGGCGTGTCTGCGGCATGGGCGCGGTGGAAGACGCGATCTATGGCGACGACACCCGCCGACTTCGGATGCTCGGCCTGGCTGCCGCCACGGCGATCGCGCTGACCGCGCTGCTGACCGCTGCTGAGCTGATCGAGCCCGAGGCGACCCGCTTTCTCTCCCAAGGCTGGTCGCCCGCAGGGGCCGTGTTCGGCGGGCTGATTTTCGGCTACGGGATGGCTCTTGTCGGCACCTGCGGGTTCGGCGCGCTCGCGCGTACCGGCGGTGGTGATTTGCGCGCGGCGCTCACGGTGTCGGTGATCGCAGTGACCGCCGGGGCCACCTTGAACGGCCCCCTGGCGCCGATCCGGCTTGGGCTTGTCGGGTCCGAGAGCCATGCTGCGGCAACCTCCAGCCTGGCCGACCAGCTCGACCGCTCCCTCGGCATCGGGCCGCTCTTTGCCGCTCTGGCCATCGCCGCAGCGCTCGCCACGGTGTGCCTGGCCGGCGGCCGTCGGAGCGCGGGCGGCGCGCTCGGCCTCACGCAAACCGCCTGGGCGCTTGCCATCGGCGCAGTGGTGGCCCTTGCCTGGACGGCGACCACCCTGGCGGGCCGCATCGGGTTCGACCAGGTGCCGCCAGAGAATTTCAGCTTTATCGCGCCACTGTCGGAAACCCTCGGCTTGGTTATGCGCGGCGACTGGCCCGACTTTCTCGATTTCTCGGTCGCAGCCGTGATCGGTGTGGCCTTGGGGGGGGCTGTCGGAGCCCTGCTGGCGGCGGAGTTTCGATGGGAAGCCTGCGACGACGCCCGGGAGCTGCGCCGCCAGATCGCCGGCGCGGCGCTGATGGGCGTCGGCGGCGTCTTCGCGGGGGGCTGCACAATCGGCCAAGGCCTCTCCGCACTCTCGCTGCTCAGCGTCAGCGCACCGCTCGTGATCCTCGCGATCTTCGCCGGCGCCCGGCTGGGGCTCTATGTGCTGGTCGAGCGTTCCGCCAGCGCCTCTTAAGCCTGGCCCAACAACCCACTGAGCGCCCGCAACTGCTTCCGCCACTGACGCAAACCGGGTATCGAGTGGGCTGCGGGGGCCTGCCTGGGGGAGATGGGGGATGGACACCGAAACGGCGCGAGAGGCTGCTTGGCAGGCCGTGCGCCATCATGCCGATCGCCTCGCCGGGCATCACTTGCGCCGCATTGCCGATGATCCGAGTTGGCCGGACAACACTTGGCGCGCGGGTCCCCTCACCTTGGTCTGCCGGCTCGAGAAGATCGACGGCCCCGCCTGGGCGGGGCTTATATCCCTGGCCCGAGCAGCGGGGCTGGAGGCGGCCCGGCAAGCGCTCTTCGACGGCGCAGACGTCAATCTGACCGAGCGCCGGCCCGCGCTTCACATGGCGCTGCGTGGCAGTTGCGCCGCGCCGCCGGGCTGCGATGTGGCGGCGGCGCGGGAACGGCTTCTCAGTTTTGCTGAAGCGGTCCGCAGCGGCGCCCACCCCGCGGCCGGCGGTCCGGTCTGCGACGTGGTGAACATCGGCATCGGCGGCTCGGATCTCGGTCCGGCCATGGCGGCGGCGGCGCTACGGCCCGATTGCGACGGGCCGAGGCTGCATTTCGTATCCAATGTCGATGGCGCCCATCTGGCCGACACCTTGGCAGACCTCGACCCTGCGCGAACCCTGATCGTCATCGCGTCAAAGAGCTTCACCACCCAAGAGACCATGCTCAACGCCCGGAGTGCGCGGGATTGGCTGGAGGCGGCGCTCGACCCCGACACAGCCGCCCGCCAAATGGCGGCGGTCTCGACAAACATCGCCGGCTGCGCCGCGTTCGGCATCCCCGAGGCGCGGGTCTTTGGCTTTTGGGACTGGGTCGGCGGGCGCTATTCGATCTGGTCATCGGTCGGGCTAAGCTTGGCGATCGGGATCGGCGCGCGCGACTTCGAAGCTTTCCTGGCGGGCGCTGCAGAGATCGACGCAAATTTCCGAGATGTCGCCCTAGATGGGAACAACCTCGCCCTGCGCTTCGGGCTTATCGGGGTCTGGCGACGACTTTGCGGTGCCGGCTCCGTCGCGTTGCTGCCCTATGACCAGCGCCTCGCACGCTTTCCGGCCTACGTCCAACAGCTCGAAATGGAGTCCAACGGCAAACGTGTCACGGCAACGGGCCGGCCGGTGTCGGGGGCCACGGCACCGGTGATCTGGGGCGAGCCAGGGACCAATGCGCAGCACTCGTTCTTCCAGCTGCTGCACCAGGGGACCGACCCCATCCCCGTGGACTTCATCCTCGCGCGCGCCCCCCGCGGTCTTGCCAGCGCCCAGCCGCAACACCACGCGGCCCTCGCGGCGAACTGCGTGGCCCAGGCTCAAGCGCTGGCCCGGGGGCGGACCGAGGCGGAGGCCCGCGCGTTTATGGCGGAACAAGGCGCGACGCCGGAGGAGATCGACCTGCTGGCGGCGCATCGCGTCTTCCCCGGCGACCGCCCCTCGACAACGCTCCTGCTCGACCAACTCGACCCGCGCAGCCTGGGCGCCCTGATCGCGCTGTTCGAACACCGGGTGTTCGTCCAAGCGGTGGTTTGGGGGATCAACCCCTTCGATCAATGGGGGGTCGAGCTCGGCAAGGAGCTGGCGAAAGAGCTGTTGCCCGTCTTCTCCGGCAGCGATGAGCCCTCGCCCTCGCTGGACCCCGCCACGGCGCTCTTGGTGGCGAAGATCACCGGGCGGACATCGTCGGCCTGATCGGCGGCAGGGGCGATGTCGCCGGCGCGCAGCCGAGCGGCGTGAAGGCGCCGAACTCGCCCGAAGCCCCCACGATATTGGCATCGTAGGAGATCCCATTCCAGTTCAGATGGAGCGCGGACTGGAACAGCGCCCAGCCCCCCTCGGCCAGCATCTGCCTGGTGCCGGACCAACCCCGCGCTCCGGCGAGCCAAACGTAATCGGCCAGCTCACACTCCAGGAGCTCTGCCCCGAGCGCGCCGGAGCCGTAGACCCCAAGCCGGTAGCGGTTTGCGAGCACGCGGCGCAGAGCAGCGAAATAGAGTCGGATCTCCGCCCGCTCCCGGGCCAGGAAATCGTGATCGACGGCGAAGTAGATCGCCGAGCCCTCAGGCTGGCCCACCCGCGCCGCGCAGTCGAGCGCACGGGCGCCGTCGCGGGCCCCAGCCGTTGCGTCCAGATCGGAAAGATGCCCCCCCGCGCCGCCCCGCTGCTGGAAGACGACGGCGAGCGAGAGCCCTGCGGCCGACAGCGCTTCGGCCTCGGCCCGCTCGAGCCGCTTCGAGGGCAGACGGCTGCTGTTGCGGTGGTTGTAATAGCGGATGACGGTTCGGCATCCGGCGCCGGACAGGGCGGCGGCGGCAGAGCCCACGGCCCAGGCGGTGTCGATGATCGCGTCCATGGCGTGCCCCTTGATGGCTGACGACAGGCGCCGCAGTTTCGGTCAATTTGCCTAAAATCCGGTTATCCGCGGCGCCTGGTCAGTCCCGTGCCGGCAGCCAGACCGCCAGCCGCGCGCCCCCGAGATCGGCACTCTCTCCGGCCGCGACCGCCCCGCCATGCGCCTCGGCGATCTGGCGAACAATGGCCAAGCCGAGCCCGCTGCCGCCGGTCTCCCGCGAGCGCGATGCCTCAAGGCGGACGAAGGGCTCGAACACCTGGTCTCGGCTCTCCGCCGGGATCCCGGGGCCGTCATCCTCGACGACGATCCCGGCCTCGGCACCGGCCCGCCCCAGAGTGCCCCGAGCCCGTTCACCGAAACGCAGGGCGTTATCCAACAGGTTCGAGAACAGCCGCCGCAGCGCGACCCCGTCTGCAGATACCCAAAGAGCCACCGAGCCGCACCGCAACTCGACCCGCGCCTCCGTCCGCGCCGCGACTTCGTCGGCCACGAGGGCGGCGAGGTCGAGCCGCTCGCGACGCCCGCTTTCCGCCCCCCGGGCGACGGCCAGGGCATCATCGACGAGCCGGGTCATCGCCTCCAGATCCGCCTCAGCCCGGGCCCGGCGGCCGGTGTCCTCGATCTCCTCGATGCGCAATCTCAGCCGGGTGATGTAAGTCTTGAGATCATGGCCGACCGCGCCGAGCAACACCGTGCGCCCCCGGATCAGGCTGGCGATCCGATCCTGCATGGCGTTGACCTCATGGGTGAGCCGGCGGATCTCCGGCGCTCCCCGCGCCTCGACCGGATGCGGGGCGCCATCCGCCCCGAATGCCGCCACGGACGCCGCCAACCGACGCAGCGGCCGCGCCTCGCGCGCGATCGCCCAAACCGCCAGCGCCGCGAAGAGGCAGCCGACCGCGCCGATCCAGAACCCCACGGGCACGCCTAAGAGCCGCTGCAACCCCAGCCGGCTGATCGAAAAGACCGCCGCCCGCCCGTCGGCCAGCCCGACCGCCGCCCGCACCCGCGGCGCCCGATTGCCCGAGAGCCAGCGCGCGACCGGACCACGTGGACCCGGCCGCTCGACCAGTACCAGACGGCCGGGGTCGTCGAGATGCTGCGCCAGAAGCCACTCTGCCCGCGGCAGTCGGCGCGCGCCCTTGGACGGGCCAGGCATCTTGGGGCGCAAGACGACCGTGAGTTCAGAGCTGCGGGTCCCTGCGACGATGGCCGGGGCGAGTGCGGGACCGCCGGCATCGAGCAACCGAACGACACCCGCGATCTGTTCGGGAACGGAGGGCTGCGCGCCCGCCAGCGCGGTTTGCCGGGCCGCATAGGAAAGACCGATGCCCACCGAGGCGAGCGCCAGCAGCAGCAGAAGCAGGATGGCCACGAGACGCCCGACGATCCCGAGCCGGCCTAGGATCCCGCCAAGCCCCCGGCGTGCCGCGCCATTCGAGGCGCCGCGCCCGCTCACACGGCGGGCTCCCCAGGGCCATCAGCCGTGCCATCCGCAGCACGATCCGCCACGCCGGCAGAGCCGCCCAACGTCTCGGTTATCGGCGCGACGGGGACCGCGAGAATGTAGCCGGCGCTGCGAACCGTCTTGACCAAGGGCTGGTCGGACCGCTCGATTTTCTTGCGCAACCGGCTGATCTGCACATCGATCGTCCGGTCGAGCGGACCGGCCTCCCGACCGCGGGTCCAGTCCATCAGCCGCTCACGCGAGAGCACGCGTCCGGGGCGTAACAGGAAGCAGGCAAGCAGGTCGAACTCCGCCCCCGTCAGCGGGATCTCGCCATCTGGACCGTCCACGCGGCGCGCCTCCAGATCGATGATGAGCGGCCCGGCCTGAAGACGCCGGTGAGGTGGGCGGCGGATCTCGGTACGGCGCAGGATCGCGCGGATCCGGGCGACGAGTTCGCGGGGATTGAAGGGCTTAGCCATATAGTCGTCGGCCCCCATTTCCAAACCGAGGATCCGGTCCACATCGTCGCCGCGGGCGGTGAGCATGAGCACCGGAAGCGTGCTGTTCGCCCTGAGGCGGCGGCAGATCGACAGACCGTCCTCGCCTGGCAACATCACGTCGAGCACCAGAAGATCGGGCTCCGGGCCCTGGGTAAGGCGGCGGTCGAGCGCGGCCGCCCCTTCAACCGCGTCGACCCGGAAACCTTGGGCCTCCAAATAGTCGCGGGTCAGCGCCCGGATCTCCGGGTCGTCCTCGACGATCAGGATGCGGGGCCGCTCCGACATGGGCCAACGCTATCCGAGGCGGAGGAGCAAGGCGAGCCTCGCCGCGGGCGGCGCGCCGATCGGTTACTTTTCGTAACCCAATGCGCGCAGGTGGACACATCCGTGCAAACGGCCATGCGCAGTCTCTGTCTCATGAAAGCCGTCCGCGTGCCGGACCCCGGACGCTCTGTAAACGGCGCCCAATCCAATGACAGGAGACCCTGATGACCGCGCCCCGCACAACTTCCCCCACACGCCCCGAGACCCGCCCCGGCTTCGGAACAGGAAGAGCAACAGGCATCGGAAACGGCCCTGAGACCTGTCCCGGCACCGGCCCGGGACCCGCGCGCCGCCCCATGCGCGACATCGCCCAAGCGGCCCACCCCCCAAAGCCATCGCCCCCTCAGGAGACCGCCGATCCGCGCGTCAGCGGCAGGTCAGGCGGCATGGCGGGAACCGGGATCGGCGGCGCAGCCCGATTGGCCGCCATGCTCCTTTGTGCAGCGATTGTCCTCGGCCCGGCGCCGTCGGTGGCAGGGGGCTGGAGCTGGAGCGGCGACGGCACGGGCCCCCGGGGCGGAAGCTGGAGCGCAAGCGGTAGCGGCAGCTGTTCGGGCGGCACCTGCACGACGCACCAGAACCGCACCCGGCCCAACGGGTCAACCGCGACCCGCAACACGACCCGCAGCTGCGCGCAAGGAGAGTGTCGCCGGGATGTGACGGTCACCGGCAGCGGAGGGCGCAGCTGGACCCGCCGCATAACGATCACTCGAAACTGACCGGGAAAGAGGGCCGACCGATGTTCAGGATCTTCGTCTACGCCGCCATGGCTGCTGTTTGCATTGCCGGCGTGCTCTCCTTGGTGCTCGACGCCGCCGCACAACCCGCTCCCCAGGGTCCGCCGCAGACCGCACCCCAGGAGGAAGCCGCCCCGCCCCAGCGTCAATGGATGCAAGGCCGCGGTCTGGGCGCCAGCGAGGGGCAATCCCGCGGCCGTCGTCTGATGCGGGCCACCGCGCGCGCCTGCCGGGGCGATGCGGTGCGCTTCTGCGAAAGCGTGCCGCCCGGCGGTGGGCGCGTGCTCGCCTGCCTGATGGAGAACCGCGCCGCCTTGCGCCCGGCTTGCGCGGAGCGCGTGGTTCAGATGTCGGCGCTCCGAGAGGCACGGTTGGCCTGCTACGCCGATCAACAGCGCCTCTGTCTGGGGGTCGAGCCAGGCGGCGGGCGCATCGTCAGATGCCTAGAGCGCAACGACACGGCAATCTCCCGGGAATGCCGCGAAGCCATGGCCGGGGCAAAGGCCGTGTTCGGGCGCTGAGTCCCGCTGCATAGGCCCGGCTGACCCAAGTTCAGCCGGCCCGCCACCCACCCCCGGCTGCGGTATCGGGGAGGCTGATACCGCAGCCCCTTCATCTCGGCCGGCCCGTCGACGCAGCGCCCCCGCATGAAGAGCTTGTCCCAGAGATGGGAGCCTTCGACAGGAGCCATGCCGTTGTCGCGGGTCACGGGCTCAAGCGGCAGCCAGGACCCCCACAGCGCCGGTCACATCCCAAAGCTCTCGAGTTCGGCCGGCCGTCGCACTCGTTCTGCTTGGCAAACCGCGGGGGCGGACCGTTTCCTAACGGCCGACGGGGTCGATCGCCTCAGCCCTACCTAGCG
The DNA here is from genome assembly GCA_050331335.1 of Pikeienuella sp. GTDB lineage: Bacteria > Pseudomonadota > Alphaproteobacteria > Rhodobacterales > Rhodobacteraceae > Thermohalobaculum. Next base: position 5,249 of record JBHJGY010000089.1, on the reverse strand, counting down.
GCTGATAAACACGCCTGTCTCAAATCTTCCGATCAACCACCAGGTAGGGCCGCGCGGGTTACGCCACGTCCTTCGCTCAGCCGCCCTTGGACCGGAAAGCGCCCTGGACGATCCGGTCCATCACCATGGCGAGGAAAAGGATCGCAAAGCCGCCGAGCAGCCCCGGGCCCTTTGCCGCGTATTGCAGCGCCTCGAGGATCTCCTTGCCGAGCCCGCCGCCGCCGATCAGCGAGATGATCACCACCATCGACAGGCACATCAGGATCGTCTGGTTCACCCCCGCCATGATCGAGGGCAGCGCCAGCGGGATCTCCACGTCGCGCAGCAACTGCCAGCGCGTGGCGCCGAAGGCAACGGCGGCCTCCTTGATGCTGTCGGGCACGCCCCGCATGCCGAGGGCGGTCAGCCGGATCACCGGCGGCATGCCGAAGATGATCGTCGCGAGGATCCCGGGCGGATTGCCGGTGCCGAAGAACGCGATGATCGGGATCAGATACACGAAAGCAGGCAAGGTCTGCATCAGGTCGAGCACCGGCTCGGCCGCGCGGTAGGCCCCGCGGGACTTGCCGAACCAAATGCCGAGCGGGATTCCGATGGTCACGCAGATCAGCACCGCCGCGCCCACGAGAGCGACGGTCTCCATTGCCGTCTGCCAATACCCCAGCAACGCGATATAGGCGAGCGCGGCTGCGGTGAAGACCGCGACCCGCGGCCCCGCGGCGCGCCAGGCCGTGACGCAAATCACCACCATCACCACGGGCCAGGGGGTACCGATCAGCGCGAGCGTCAAGGCATCGAGCACCGACCGCACGCCGGCGGTGACGCTATCGAAGGCATTCGCGCCGGCCGAGGCGGCCGCATCGATCCGCGCCTCCAGCCAGCTCGCCAAGGCGCCGAAGAGCGTGGAGCCCTCCCCCAGAATGGCCTCGCTCACCGCGCGCTCGGGGAAACTGTTGAGCACTTCGAGCGGCGAGGCCACGGTGAATTTGTAGATCGTCAGCGGCGCGATCAGCACCACCAGAACGGCGCCGAGCCAGAAATTGCGGTTCCTGACCCCGGATTCGACCCGCTCCGGATCGATCCGCCAGCGCGCATACTGCCGCTCGTAGACCACATTGGCATAAAGCCCCTGCACGAGCTTGAAGAGCACGAGAAGCCCAAGACCTGTCAGCATGATACCCGTGGCTTCCGCGGCCGCCGCCGCAGCCTCCGCCTCGGCGCGCTCAGCGGCACGGATCATGTTGCCCGCGAGATTCTCGAAACGCGCAGGGTCCTGCCCCGCGGCCTGCGCTTCGGCGGCGCGCTGCATGAACGCCTCGGCACGCTCGCGGCGCTCGCTTGCCTGTTCAAGTGCATCGGCGCCAGGCTGACCCCAGAGCCCTCGGCCGATCTGGACCCAGGCGATCATCTCCAGGATCAGGAAGGCCCAGAACATTCCCCACACGCCGCGCATCGAGGCCCAAATCGGACCCAAGGCGGCCGCGGCGATGTTGAAGGTCGTCGGGACCATCCCGCTGGAGGCATGGATCTTGTGGAAGGCGCGCTGATAATATGCGGCATCGCGCTCGGCAAACCGGGCGATGGAGGCATCGAGAGCCGCACGATCGACTTCGATGTCCGATGCGGCGGTGACGGTGATCTCGGGGGCCGCGGACGGACCGCTGCTCGGGCTTTCGGCCGTGACGGTCATTCCTTCCCCCCCTGAATCCCGCGCAGGAGCCGCGGCTTGGTGACGACCCCAACATCCTGACCAGCATCTGTGATGACCACGGGCAGGTCCGTCCCGACGGCAAGGTCGATCAGCTGGTCGAGATCGGCGCCCTCATCGGCGCGCGGCGCTTCGTCCAGCGGCATCGGCACGCTCTCCAGCGGCTCCATGATCGAATGCGCTTTCACGAGCTTGAGCTTGGAGATGCCTTGGACGAACTCGCGTACATAGTCGTCGGCCGGGTTCATCACGATGTCCTCGGGCGTGCCGATCTGGACGATGACGCCGTCCTTCATGATGGCGATGCGGTGGCCGATGCGGATCGCCTCGTCGAGATCGTGGGTAATGAACAGCGTGGTTTTCTTGAGCTGGGCGACAAGCGCCTTGAACTGGTCCTGAAGTTGCAGCCGGATCAGCGGATCCAGCGCCGAGAAGGGCTCATCCATTAAAAGGATCTCTGGATCAGAGGCGAGGGCGCGGGCGATCCCGACACGCTGCTGCATACCGCCGGAGAGTTCCTTCGGCAGCCGGTCCTCGTAGCCGTCGAGATTGACGAGATGCAGCGCATGGTCGGACACCGCCCAGCGCTTCGACTTCGGCACGCCCCGGATCTCCAACGGATAAGCGACGTTGTCGCGCACGGATCGGTGCGGCATCAGTGCCATGTGTTGGAACACCATGCCGATATGGATAGCTCTCGTGCGGCGCAGCGCGCCCGCCCCCATCGCCGAGATATCTTGGCCAAGCACCTCGATCAGGCCCGAGGTTGGCTCGATAAGCCGGTTCACATGACGTACGAGGGTGGATTTTCCGGACCCGGACAGCCCCATGATGCAGAAGATCTCGCCCCGGGAGACCTCGAAACTCGCATCCTTGACGCCCACCACGCAGCCGAACCGTTCGAGCACCTCCGGCTTGGAGAGCCCCTCGGACTGAGCCGCGGCCATCGCTTCCTTGGCGCGGTCGCCGAAGATCTTCCAGACATTGGCGAGCCTGACGACGGGCTCTGTGCTCGGGCCGGATGCGTCCATCGGCTGCCTCCTTTGAAGTCGGCCGCCCGGGGCCTTTCCCGGACGGCCGCGTCGCGGATCGTTGCGTCAGCCGATCACTTGGTCAGCCAGCCGATGACAAGGTCCTCGTTTTCCGCGACCCAGGCCTTGGCCCACTCGGTCGGGTCCTCGTCATCGACCGCCAGCGCTTTGCCCATGGCCGAAAGCGCCTCGCCCGGCATCTCGTAGGCATCGAAGAGCGCCGCCACTTCCGGGTAGCTCTCCTGGAGTTCCTTGGCGTAGTGCAGGTGCAGCGTGGCGCCCTTCCAGGCGCTGTTGGCCGAGGATTTCTCGAGGTAGTCCGGATCGTCGGTCGGCTGGATGATGGTCCACCCGTCCGGATCATGCGGCGGCTCTTCGAGCACGGTCAGGTCGTGCATCACGAAGATGTAATGCGGGCTGTAGCAGAAACCGAGCCAAGGCTTGCCCTGCTCGACGGCGGTGGCGAGGTTGGCGTAGGCCAGGGTCTCGTCGAACTCGGTCAGTTCCATGGTCGCATCGTAGCCGTAGGACCGGGCGCGGATGCGCTCGACGATGGTCGAGGCCCAGCCGGGCGCACCGATCCAGACCTCGGGGGTGCCGTTGCCGTCGGTGTCGAAGATCGCCATCTTCTCGGGGTCGGTCAGATCGTCGATATGGGTGATGCCGTATTCTTCGGCGATAAAGGTCGGCACACACATGCCCTGCTCCGCCTGCACCGGGTTCTCGTTCATCACCACGGTGGCGTTCTCCTTCACGTAGGTATCGTGAAGGTTTTGCTGGTTCGGCATCCAAACTTCCGGGTGCACATGCATCGCGCCCTGGTCCATCGCCTCGAACACGATCGGGTTGGTGGCGTTCTGCAGTTCGACCTCGAGGCCGAGGTTCTCCTCGATGACGACTTCGAGAACATGGGCGGTTGCGTTCACCGACGCCCAGTTCGGCACGCCGATCACGATGTCGGCGGAGAGCGCGGGGGTGGCGACGGCCGCAGCAGCGGCGGCGATGAGAGACAGGCGGGCCATGGCTTATCTTCTCCCTGTTGGTTGACGGTCCAGGGCCATCGGTGCACAGCCGCGCGCGCTGTGCAACAGTTTGTACCCCATTCGGGGCGGTTTTCTGCTCGACGAGAGAGCAAATCCGACCGAAATGCCCATTCCGCAGGCTGGCCTCAGAGGCAATTGCATCGCGGTGCAGCATCTTCTGCTGCGGTGCAGGTTTGTCTTGCGTGCCAATGGCGGCCCCAACCAAGATGGGCGAGGTTGGTTTTTTGTCGCGAGCCGGCGGGCGCTTGAGCTATCAGTGACGCGGGAGCAGACAAAAGCGCCCCGACAGAAATACAAAGGGAGAGCCGATATGACCCGTACCACCAGCCTGCTTCGCTGGACCCGCCGCCACGCCCTCGCCGCTGCCGCTGGTCTCGCCAGCCTCGCGATCACCGCCCCGGCCCTTGCCGTGGATTTCTCCGGCGAAACCGTCGAGTGGGTTATCCCTTTTCGTGAAGGCGGCGGCTCCGACAAATGGGCCCGCTTCTACGCGCCGCTGCTCTCCGAGGCGCTGCCCGGCCAGCCCACCGTCGTGGTGAAGAATATGCCGGGCGCCGGCTCGACCAAGGGCGCCAACTGGTTCGCCAATCGCGCAGGGGCCGATGGTCTCACCATCCTGGGCACCTCCGGCTCGACCCAGTTCCCCTTCCTCCTTGGCGATCCGCGGGTCGACTACGACTATGCCGACTGGCACGTCGTGCTCGCGACCGCGACCGGCGGGGTCGCCTATCTCCCGCCCGATCTCGCCGAGCGCTGGGCCGCCGACCCGATGGATGTGATCGAGAACGTCCAGTTCATCTACGGCTCGCAAGGCGCGACCCGCCTCGATCTCGTCCCGCTGCTCGCCTGGGAGATGCTCGGCATGAAAGTCGAGCCCGTCTTCGGCATGAAGGGCCGCGGCGAGGGTCGACTGATGTTCGAGCGCGGAGAGGCCAATATCGACTACCAGACCTCCTCTGGCTTTCTCTCCGGCGTGCGGCCGCTGGTCGAGGCCGGCCAAGCGGTGCCGATCATGACCTGGGGCGCCCTCGACGCCGAGGGCAACATCGTCCGCGACCCGACCTTCCCCGAGATCCCGACCTTCAAGGAGGTCTACACCGAGATCAAAGGCGCGGAGCCGTCCGGCGAGGCCTGGGACGCGTGGAAAGCCTTCTTCGTGGCGGGTTTTCCAGCGCAGAAGATGGTCTTCCTGCCCAAGGGCACCTCTCAGGAGATCATCGACGCCTACACCGCTGCCTTCGAAGCGGTGATCGCCCGACCCGATTTCCCAACGATTTCGGCAAATCGGCTCGGGGTCTATCCGCAGTCGACTGGGCAGGCCGCGAAGGTCAAGCTGGAGCAGGGCACCGTCGTTGCTCCCGAAGCCAAGGCCTGGGTCGTCAACTGGCTGAAAGAGCGCTTCAACGTCGAGCTCTGATCCACGCGCGGTGCACGGGGGCGGCGGCCCGTCCGAGGGCTCGGCGCCCC
>JBHJGY010000088.1:0-33438 GCA_050331335.1 Pikeienuella sp. | reverse complement strand
GTCGGCGCGGCAGAGCCCGCGGCGATCCCCAACACACGACTAAAATGCCCGGACGCCCGGCGCGGCGCCGGGGCGGCCACGGTGCGGCCGCCCGGGGGGCTGCGGCAGGTCGAAGCTTAAAGCAACGCTCTGACCTGGGCTGCCACCGCCGCGGCCGTGATCCCGAACTTCTCATAGAGCTGCTGATAGGGCGCCGAGCCGCCGAAGCCCGCCATGCCGACAAAGCCCGCCTTCTTGGCCGCTCCCCGTTCTGCCGCGAGCCAGCGGTCCCAGCCGAACCGCACGCCGGCCTCGACCCCAACGCGCACGGGCCCCGGCGGCAACACACGCCGGCGGTAGCTCTCGTCCTGGGCTTCGAAAAGCTCCCAGCAGGGCATCGAGACCACGCGGGCCCCGATCTCTTCCAGCTGCAAGAGCCGCCGTGCCTCCAATGCGATCTCGACTTCGGAGCCTGTGGCCAGGATGATCGCTTCGCGTTTGCCCTCCGCCTCCGCGAGCACATAAGCCCCGCGGGCCACCTCGTTTCGGTTGGTGTGTGAGGTCCGCACCGCCGGCAACCCCTGCCGGGTCAGCGCCAACACCGAAGGCCCTGCGCCGGTGAGCGCGGCCTCCCAGGCTTCTGCGGTTTCCACCGCGTCGGCTGGCCGGAACACCTTCAGCCCCGGGGTCGCGCGCAGCATCGCCAAGTGCTCGACCGGTTGATGGGTCGGGCCGTCCTCGCCAAGCCCGATCGAATCATGCGTCATCACATAGACGACCCGCACGCCCATCAGCGCGGAGAGCCGCATGGACGGCCTCGCGTAATCGGCAAAGCACAGGAACGTGCCGCCATAGGGGAGCGCACCGCCATGTAAGGCGATGCCGTTCATCGCCGCTGCCATGCCGTGCTCTCGGATGCCGTAATGAATATAGCGCCCCGCACGGTCCGCGGCGGAGAACACGCCCAGATCGGCGGTCTTGGTGTTGTTGGAGCCGGTAAGGTCGGCCGAGCCCCCGAGGGCCTCCGGCGTGATCGGGTTGATTTCCGCCAGTGCCATCTCTGACGCCTTTCGGGTGGCCAGCTTGGGCGCCTCCTCGGCCAACTGCCGCTTGAGCCGTCGGATCGTTGACGAGAGCTTCTTAGGGGGCTCGCCGGTCATCACACGGTGGATCTCGGCTTGGCGCGTGGTCGACAGCGCTTCGAAGCGGGCCGACCACGCCGCCCGATCGGAGGCGCCGCGCGCAGCGGCCTGCGCCCAATCCGCGCCGATCTGCGCCGGGATCTCGAACGGCGCCGCGTCCCAGCCGATCGCCGCTTTCGCCCCTGAAATCTCGTCGGCGCCGGTGATGGCGCCGTGCGCCTTGGCGGTGTCCTGAAGCGTCGGCGCACCGAAGCCGATATGGGTCTTCACCGCCAACATCACCGGCTTTTGCTGCTCTTTGGCCCAGGCCAGGGCTGCGTCGATCTCGGCATGGTCGTGGCCGTTGACCCGGCGCGTGATCCACCCCGAGGCCTCGAAGCGCGCGCATTGGTCGGTCCGGTCGGCGAGGCTCACCGGGCCGTCGATGGAGATCCCATTATCGTCCCAAAGCACGATGAGCCGCGACAACTCCAGATGTCCGGCGAGCGCGATGGCCTCTTGGCTAACGCCCTCCATGAGACAGCCGTCGCCGGCGATCACCCAAGTGCGGTGGTCGAAGATTTTAGGCCCGAAGCGCGCCCGCAGATGCTCTTCGGCGATCGCCATACCCACCGCATTGGCCAGGCCCTGGCCGAGCGGGCCGGTGGTGGTCTCGATCCCGGCCGCATGGCCGAATTCAGGATGCCCGGCGGTCCGACTGTCGCGCTGGCGGAAGTTGCGGATCTCCGCGGCGCTCATATCCTCGTAGCCGGTCAGATGCAGCAGCCCATAGAGCAGCATCGAACCGTGGCCCGCTGAAAGAACAAACCGATCCCGATCGTACCAATTGGGCGCCTTCGGGTCGTAGCGCAAATGGGCGTCGAAGAGCACGGTGGCTGCGTCCGCCATCCCCATCGGCATGCCGGAATGACCCGATTTTGCCGCAGCGACCGCGTCGAGCGCCAGCGCCCGCAGCGCATTCGCCATATGAAATCGGCGCGTGTCGGTCATGGCTTCCGCCGGAATAGATGTCTCGCTGGTCACGCCTGGTCCCCGATCAATCGCCTTCGCTTCAGGATGGCCCGCGCGGGCCCTCTCGAGATGCCCTGTCGCGAACGCGCGCGACAATGCGGCCCGCACCGAGCCCGGTCAAGACTGTGCCCGCCGCCGCGGCACCATGCCGGCGCGATTGCAATCGCGGGATGTGTCGAGATAACGTCGGTACAACATGGGCGCGCGCCGGCGGCTGCAGGAGCTGCGCGGCAAAACAGCGGCAGGGAAGATGGCAGGATCAGCGGCGGGGTCTGAGACGGCGGGGTTTGACGCGGCCGGGGAGCAGGGGCAGGCAGAGCTTTCGGAGCTTGAGCGCGCCGTCGACCGGCTCGAGCGCACCGTGCTCGACACCCTTCGCGGCGGGCCCGTGTCGGAAGGGTTCGAAGCCGAGCGCGACCGGCTGGCCGATGAACTCGCCCATGAGCGCGATCGGCTGGCCGCCGAGGTTGCGGTGTTGCGCGAGAATGCCGCGCGCGATGCGGAGCTGCGTGACGAGGCTGCGGCGGCAGTCAAGGCTGCGCTTGAGGATCTGAGGGCGTTGATGCCGGAAGGGGCGCGACATGGCTGACGTGACCGTGCAGGTGGCGGGACGGGCCTACCGCCTCGGCTGCGGTGACGGCGAGGAGGAGCATCTCAGGAGCCTCGCCGCCGCGATAGACGCCGAGGCCAAGAAGATAGCGCGGGGGCTGCAGGGTCCGCCCGATGAAGCCCGCTTGATGCTGATGGTGGCGCTTGTCCTCGCCGACAAGCTCGTGGAGTTTGGCGACAGCCTGGCCGATGGCGATGCCCGTCGGGCCGCGGCGGAACGGGTCGCCGAGGAGCGGGGCGCAGCGCTGGCCCAGGCGGAGGCCGAGCTTGCCGCCCTGTCCGCCGCTGCTGACGAGACCGCCGGGGCTGGACCCCAGGCCGAGGCGGCGGCAGCCTTGCAAGCCCGGATCGGCGAACTCGAGGCCCAGCTGTCGGCTGCACTGGCCGAAGCGGCCGATGCGAAGAGCCGGATCGAGGCCGCCGAGGCCGCCCAGGCCGCTGCGGCTGCCCGCGCCGAGACGGCAGAACAGACCGCCGCGGAGGCGGACAGCGCCCGGGCCGGCGCAGAGACCCGCAGCGGCGCGCTCGAAGCTTCCGTTGCTGCGGCTCTCGCGGAGACGGCGCAACTGCGCGCGGCGCTTGAGGAGGCCAAGGCGGGCGGTATCGCCGACGAGGCCGGTGCGGCGCCACCCGATCTTTTCGGCGAGGCCGAGGAAGAGCGCCGCGCCCGCATCCGGCATTTGACGAGCCGGATCGAGCATTTGACCGAACAGATCTCCCTGCATCTCGGCGAGGGCTGAGCCGACCGGCTGCGGCCTCGGGCCAGCCGCGCCTTGCGCCAAAGGAACCGCCGCTGCTCAACCCCTTAAGGGAGCGTCCAAATGACCATTCGGCCGACCCTGAATGTCGACATCGATCTGCAGCGCGAAGGGGTCATCCCTGTCGGCGAGGGCCTCACCCGGGGCAGCTTCGAATTCACCGATGACGAGGATTACTTTCTCTTCGCAGCGGCCCCGGGGCGGCGATACACCCTGAGCACGGACAGCGTTATCGACACGGTGCTGGGGGTGTACACAACGCCGACCTTGGAGAACTTTGCTGAGGACGACGACAGCGGCCCAGCGCTCAGTTCGACCCTCGTGCTCGAGACCGGGCCCAGGCCCGAAGTCTGGCTCATCGAGGTCGACAGCTTCGGCGGCCGCGAGCCCGGCACCGAGGACGGCGCGGCCGGGCCGCTCGGCAGCTTCAGCCTGGAAATCCGCGACGAAGGCCCGGTGGAGACCTTCGCGGACCCAGACCCGGTTGGCGTCACTCTCGACACGCTCGGGGCGCTTTCGACCACCCGAGCCGTGGACGGGGCAATCGAGACACCGGACGATCTCGACTTCTACTCCATCTATCTCGAGGCCGACCGCACTTATGCGCTGCAAGCGTTCGGCATCAACGGCTTCGATCCGCTGCTCGAGCTGTTCGACCGCAATGTCGAGCCGATCACCCTTAACGATGATGTGGCGCCCGGGTCCCGGACTGCCGAGATCGGGTTTACCCCCCAAATCAGCGGGTTTTATTTCCTGAGGGTGTCGGAATCTGGCCTCGCTGCGACCGGGGATTATGTGTTGTCGGCCGTCGATCTCGGCGCCGCCCTGCCTGTGGACGCAGCGGATGTCGCCGACGGGGCCGCCGAAGCAACGGTGCTCGAGGTCGGCCTGATCGCGCCGAGTGCCATCGAGCGCGCCGAGGATCTCGATGTCTTCGCGACGCTGCTCTTCGGTGGGGCCGATTACCGCTTCAGCGCCATCGGTTATGACGGTCTCGACACCCAGCTTCGGGTCTTCGATCAAACCGGGCAGCAGCTCATCTTCGTCGACGACCCGGAAGGTGCGACGAGCCCCGCCGCGATCGCCAACTTCACGCCGGACACCACAGGGGTGTATTTCATTGAGGTCAGCAGCTTCGGCGGCACCGTCGGAGACTACGACGTCTCGGTTGTTCAGCTCGATCCCGGGCAGGTCTTCGCCTCCCAGGCGGAGGAGATCGCGCTGCTCTACGAGGCCGGGCTGGACCGGGCCGGCGATCTGGAGGGGCTGAATTTTTGGATAGAGGCGTTTGGCGCTGGTTTGAGCCTTGAAGAGATTGCCGCAGCCTTCATTGCGTCAGACGAGTTTCTCACAAGCGTCGGCGATCCGGCGCAGCTCCCCGATGAGACCTTCGTTTTGTCGCTCTACGAGAACGTGTTGGACCGTCCGGCCGACCAGGAGGGGCTAGACTTTTGGCTCGGCGTCTACGCGGACCCCGCAGTCGACGCGGCCGATCTTCTGATTTTCTTTTCGCGCTCGCCGGAGGCTTTCGCCAACTCCGAGACGATCGAGAACCTGTTCTTCGACGCTGAGGAGGGGCTCTGGGTTTTCGACTGATCCGCCTGGGGGCTTCTTGCGTCTTGTGGCCCCCATGGCAATCGGGTCGAGGGCTGTCTGGCCCCCCGTCAACCCCGGCCGTCGGCCCCGGACCTGCCCAGGCCGGGACAAGGATGAATGCTGAGTGGCGCGCTCAGTGCTTGGTGTATCAGTGCTTGGTGAAGAGGTTCGCCCACGCCCGGCGAAGATAATCCGGTCGCAGTTCCGGCTTGGTGCCCTCATAGGTGCAGATCGACAGTGTCTGGTCGATCAAGAAGCGCGGGTGAAAGGCTTGGAACTTCGCGCCTGGCTCGTTTTCATAGAGTTCGAACAGCACGAAGGACAAAATTTCTTCGGTGAGGACGAGGCCGGCTCGCTGAGCTGCCCGCGAAAAGATCTCGACAAAGGTCTCGAGATCCGGACTGTCCACCAAGATCTTATAGCGCAAACGCCGGAGAGCCGCGCCATCGACCAGCTCTTTCGGATTAATGTTGGTCGAGAATACGACAAGCGCATCGAAGATGATCTGGAATTTCCGCCCCGTTTGCAAGCTGAGAAAGTCCTTGTTGGCTTCGAGCGGAATGATCATTCGGTTGATCAACGCTTGCGGCTCTTCGCGCTGCCGGCCGAAATCGTCGACAACGAAGATCCCGCCGCAGGCTTTGAGCTGAATGGGCGCCTCATAGATCTTCGAAATTGGCGAATAAGAAAGATCTAGCATGTCGAGATTGAGCTCGCCGCCCGTGATCACCACCGGGCGCTTGCAGCGGATGTAGCGGGCATCAAACCTGCGATCATGGCGCAAGGCGGTGGCGTCGTGCGCCTCGTCCTCGATCCGACGGTGCACGGTCGGATCGAAGAGCGTGATCACCTGTTTATCCACCTCAAGTGCGAAGGGCAGGAAGATATAGTCCTCATACGCCGCCGCGACCGCTTCCGCGATCGAGGACTTACCGTTGCCCGGCGGACCGTAAAGCAACATCGACTGGCCCGAGTTAACCGCAGGCCCGAGTTGGTCGGTCATCCAATCGGGCATGGTGAGATGGGCGAATTGCCGCTCGAGAGCCTGACGGGTTAGGACCTCCTGGCGGATCGACTGTTTCTTGACTTGCGAGGTGAAAGAGTCGACAGGCACCGGGCAGGCGCCGATATACTCCGATTGGGCCAGCGCTTCGAGCGCCCAGGCCTTGCCGGCCGAGGGAAGTTGGTAGCGCATTTCTGCGGTAAGCGAGGCGCCCAGCTGGCCTTTGACCTCGATCAGGCGCTTCTCTTGCAGGATCTGGATCAGCTTGTCGATGAGCGGGATGGGGATCTTGAGCGCGTCCGACATCTCCGAGGGGGTCTGCAGGTTGGTGCGGTAGATCGTCTTGATCAACAGATCCGCCATCCATTCCGGGTCGAGCCCCGTGTCCTCGAGCCGGTCCGGCGCCTTCGGATGCGGCACGATGCGCTTCTTTGGGGCGACCGGGTCTTCAACTCGCAGGTTCATCTCGTTCGTCCTCCGCTCGGGCAGCAAAGCCTAGCACGGGCGATCGGCGCAGAAAATGCGTGGCACATGCCGACTTGCCACGGCGTCGGTGCTGGCTCCAAGTACGCTCTATGACATGGATGGGTGGTTCTCACAACCTAAGGGAGAAGCGGGCGCGGCTCGCGGCGGTTGTCGGCGGCGCCGTTTGGGGCGCGGTCTGGGTGCCGGTGCGCTGGCTGGAGGAGGCGGGACTGCCCGGGCTTTGGCCGGTCGCCGTGCTCTACGGCTTGGGGGCCATCGGGCTCCTGCCGCTTGCCGTGACCCGGTTCGGCGCGCTCGTCGCAGGGGGGTGGCGGCTGCATCTGACCGGTCTGTGCCTGGGTGGCACGATGGCGCTTTATGCGGCGGCCTTTCTCTACACGGAGGTCGTTCCTGCGGTCCTTCTTTACTATTTGAGCCCGGTCTGGGGGTTTTTGGTCGCGCGTCTCGTCGCGGGCGATTTGATGACGCCGGCCCGGTGGATCGCGCTCGTTCTTGCGCTCGCCGGCGCGGCTTTCGCGTTGGGGCCTGACAACTGGCCGCCGATGCCCCGCAATATCGGCGATTGGATGGCGCTCAGCTCCGGACTGTTGTGGGTGATCGGCTCGATGGTGATGCTGTCCAGGCCGGCCGGCACGAGCCTCGACTACGGTATTGTCTTCTTCGTGTGGGGGGCGCTTGCCATCGCACTGGCAGCGTGGATCTTCGATCCGGGGCCGGCGCCGGATCAATTGCGCGCCGAGTTGCCCTGGTTGCTGCCGCTGGTGTTTCTGCTCATCCTGCCTGGCTGCCTTGCCGCGATCCACGGGGCGGCCTCGCTCAATCCGGGGCTGGTCGGCATCCTATTCATGACCGAGATCGGCGTGAGCCTGGCCTTGGCTTGGTTGCTGACGGACGAGCGCATCGGGGGAGCGCAGCTTTTGGGCGTGCTGCTGATCTCGCTTGCCGGCGCGGCCGACGGCATCTGGCGGCGCGTTCGCGCCCGATAGCTCAGACTGTGTGAATGAATATTTCATGAAATGTTCATTGTTCCGGATTGATCCGAACGCCAGAATGGTGAATGCGTTCGTCCAGCATTTACCGATCCGAGGACACCGACCCCATGCCGCCCGACGCTACGACCCCGCCGTCCAAACAAAGCGCGCCCGTGCCCGCCGCTGGCCTCGCGGCCCGGATGGCCGACTTCATCCTCAACAATCGCTGGATCTGGGTGCTGGCGACCCTTGCGGTGATCGGGGTCGCGTCGATGCGGATCGCGACGATCTGGCCGCCGGATCCGTCGGCGCGGATCTTCTTTGCCCCCGAAAACCCGGACCGCCAAGCGCTCGACCTCTTCGAGGCGCGCTTTGCTAAGGACGACAACGCAATTATTGCGATCAGGCCCGAAGGCGGCGATGTCTTCGATCCAGAGGTGCTCCGCATTGTCGGCGAGCTGACCGAGAAGGCGTGGCTTTTGCCGCATGTGCGTCGCGTCGACAGTATAACCAACTTCCAACACACCTATGCCGATGGCGACGAGCTTATCGTTCGCGACCTCGTACCGGACCCGGCCAATGTCACGCCTGAAGAGGCGAAGGAGATCCGCGACATCGCCCTCGGCCGGATCGAGCTGGTCAACACAACGGTGGCGGAGGATAGCGAGGTCACGCAAGTTCGGGTCCGCTTCACCTTGCCAGGGGTCGCCCCGCAACAAGAGGTGCCGGCAATCGTCGCGGAAGTCCGTCGGCTCGTCGACGAGATTACAGCAGCCAACCCGTCGATCGAGGTATATCTCACCGGAACGGTGATGATCAACAACCAGTTCGCCGTCTCGGGCCAAGAGGATGCGCGCAATCTTGTGTTGCCGATGTTCGTGGTCATCTTGATCATCGTTGGGCTCGCCTTGCGGTCGATTTTGGCCACCTTAGCGACGCTCGCGATCATCTTGCTCGCCGCGTATGTTGGGCTCGGGGCTCTCGGGTGGATGGGGCTTGCGCTCAATTCGGTGACCGTGCTCGCGCCGCTCTACATTATGACGCTCGCGGTCGCGTCTTGCGTGCACATCCTCTCGGCCGCGCGCCAAGCGATGCCCGATACGCCGGATCGCAAGGAGTGGATGCGCCGGGCCCTCACCGATCACATGGGCGCCATCGGCATCGCCTGCGTAACGACAGCCGTCGGCTTCTACTCGCTGAACTTTTCGATCTCCCCGCCGTTCCGGCAGCTTGGCAATCTCGTCGGCACCGGCGTTCTGGCCTCGATGTTCTTCACCCTCACGCTGCTGCCGACCTTGGTCACGATCCTGCCGATCCGCCGGCAAACCGCGCGGCCGACGGTGGCACGCGGGATGTCGGCCTTGGGCGACTGGGTGGTGACAAATTACCGCTGGATCCTGCCCTCGATGACGGTGTTGGTGCTCGCCTGCGCGGCTGGAATGTCGCAGATCAAGCTTGAGGACGACTTCCTGCGGTATTTCGACGAACGCTACGAGTTCCGGCAGCACACCGACTTCGTGGAGCGCGAGCTGACCGGCGTTAACGCGCTCGAATATCCGTTGCCGGCCGGGGAAGAGCAGGGGATCAACGAGCCGCAATACCTGCAGGAAGTAGCGGCCTTCGTCGAGTTTATGCGGGCCCACCCCAAGGTGACCTCGGTTCGCGCGCTGACCGACACGATCTCTCGACTCAACATGAACATGAACCAGGACGATCCGGCCTTCTTCAAGCTGCCGGAGAGCCGTGAGGAGGCCAGCCAGTATCTGTTCCTCTACGAGCTTTCGCTGGGCTACGGCATGGACCTTGCCGACATCATCGACATCGACCGCTCGGCGATCCGCGTCACGGTCTACATCGCCCATGCGACCACCGCCGATATGCGCGAGATCACGCAAGAGGCGGCCGACTGGTTGGCCCAGAACGCCCCGCTGATTTCCGCCGCCTGGCTCGACGAGCATCCCGGATTGCCGGAAGTTACGCCGACGGGGGTCTCGCACGTCTTCAACATCATCTCCTATCGAGATGTCCGCGCGATGTTGATCGGCACGACGATCGCGTTGGTCCTGATCTCGGGGATCATCATGATTGCGCTTAGAGATTGGCGCATCGGCGTGATTTCGCTGATCCCCAACCTTCTGCCCGCAGCCATGGGTTTCGGGCTGTGGGGCTATTCGGTCGGCGCGGTCACTCTCGCCATCGCCGTCGTGATCGCCGGCACCCTGGGCATCGTGGTCGACGACACGGTGCATTTCCTGTCGAAATACGCGCGCGGGCGCAAGCGGGGGATGTCGGCCGAAGATGCCGTGCGCCACGCCTTCGCGACCGTGGGCATGGCGCTGCTCGTGACAACGATCGGTCTCGTGGCCGGCTTCGCTGTGCTGGCGCAGTCGGGCTTCGCCGTGAACGGCGACTTGGCGAAACTCACCGCGATCACCATCACCCTCGCGCTGGTGGCAGACTTCCTGCTGTTGCCGGCGCTCCTCATCTGGCTCGACAAACGGAGGACCCCCACAATGACCGCAAAGACCGCAACCGTCGCGATCGCCCTCATCGCCGTGGCTGCCGCGGCCGTCTTCGCCCCCGCCGCCCGGGCCGAGACTGCCGAGGAAAAGGGGCTGCGGATCGCAATCCTGTCCGACGAGGCCGATCTCGGCTGGGGTGCCTATACCGTCGATGGGGAGATGATCCTGCGCGACGCGGCGGGCAACGAAAGCCTCCGCGTCTTCGAGAACTTCGTCATGGAGCGCCCCGACCGAAATCTGGGCGATCTCGGCATCATCGTCTTCGAACGCCCCCGTGATATCCGCGGCACCGGCCTGCTCACCCATTCCAATATCGAGCCGCAGGACGACGACCAGTGGCTCTACCTGCCGGCGATCAAGCGGGTGAAGCGGATCTCGTCATCCAACCGCACCGGCAAGTTCGTGTCTTCGGAGTTTTCCTACGAGGATCTCGGCAGCCAGGAAGTGAATGATTACGACTATAAATGGCTGCGGGACGAACCTTGCCCCACCGACGCGTCGCTGACCTGCCATGTTACCGAGAGCTACCCCAAAAACCCGCGCTCCGGCTACTCGAAGCGTATCGGCTGGATCGACACTGCCGAATACCGCGTTCAAAAGGTCGACTTTTTCAACCGTCGCGGCGATCATGAGAAAACTCTGACCTATTCCGGCTACCAGGAATATGTCGGTGATTACTGGCGTCCGGATGTGATGCGGATGGTAAATCATCAGACCAAGAAGGAGACGGATCTGCTATGGTCGGGCTATGATTTCGAAGCATCGCTGTCGGAGAGCGACTTCGATCAGAGCCGGCTTCCGAGGTTGGCACGATAGCAAGAAAGCAAAGAAACAAGACGAGGAGGCAGGGGCATGACAGGTTGGCGTGGGCGGCGGGGCCATCGGCCGGTGCGGACCGCAGCGGCGGTCATGATGATGGCGACGGGGGTTGGGCTGCTAATCGGGCTGTGCTTCGGGGTGCAGGCCCGCGCGGATGAGCCCAGCAGCGGCTGGATGCCCGAGCATGCCGAGATCTTCGGCCGGGTCGAGATCGAGGGCACGGGGTTCTTCGAGGGTGCCGCTTTCCCCGAGCAGGTCGACCAGGGCGCCTCGATCGCCATCGAAGCCACGGCGCTCGCGGAATGGAACGACGGCGACACGGTGTTCACGCTCACCCCCTTCGCCCGCATCGATGCTCAAGATGACGCGCGGAGCCATTTCGACCTGCGGGATTTCAAGATCGAGCATGTGCAGGGCGATTGGGCCGTTACCTTCGGTGTCGATCGGGAGTTCTGGGGCCGGACGGAGGTCGTCCATCTGGTCGACATCGTCAACCAGACCGACGCTGTGGAAGACCTGGACGACGAAGATCGGCTGGGGCAACCGCTTCTCAAGGTTTCCCGGCTCTTCGATCTCGGCGAAGTGTCGCTCTACTATTTTCCCTATGTCCGGGTGCGGACCCTGCCGGGGCCGGAGGGCCGGCTGCGTCTCCCCGTGCCCTTCAACACCAACACTGAGATCTTCGAGACATCGGCCGAGGAATGGACCCCGTCCTTCGCGGCGCGCTATGTCGGCGTTTTCGGGGCTGTCGATGTGGGCCTGTCGGCGTTTCACGGCGTCTCTCGCGATCCGTCCTTTCTGTTGCAGGCCGGGCGGCTCGTGCCCGTCTATAGCCGGATCACCCAGCTTGGCCTCGATGCGCAATACACCTCCGGCGCCACGCTATGGAAAGGCGAGGCGATCTTCCGCGAAGGCCAGCGCAACGCGGCATTCGAGCAGGAAATCTTCGGCGCCTTCACCGGCGGCTTCGAGCACACGCTCTTTCAGGTTGCGGACACGGATGCCGATCTGGGCCTGATCCTCGAGGGCGCCTATGACAGCCGCGGCGATGACGCACTCACAGTCTTCGACAACGACGTGATCGTGGGCGCCCGGCTCACCCTCAACGACACCCAAGACACCGCGCTGCTTCTCACGTCGGCGATCGATGTAAAAACAGCGGCCACGACGTTGCGGCTCGAGGCGGAGCGTCGGCTCAGCCAAAACATGACCGCCGGGCTCGAGGCCCAGGGTTTCATCAATTCGGACGATGATTTTTTCGAGGCGGGCCTCGCCGACGACAGCTTCGTTCGCCTGAAGCTCAACATCTTCTTTTGACGGAGGCCGCCGCGATCGGATGACCCAGCCTGCCGCCGACCGACAGCAGCCAATCCGGGAAGAGATCCTCGACAATGCCATGGACCTCTTCTGCCATTACGGTTTCGCCAAAACCTCGATGAGCGACATCGCCGGCCGCTGTGGCATGTCGTCCGGCAACCTCTACCGATATTTCAAGAACAAACGAGCGATCGGGATCGCTGCGGTCGAGCGGCATTTCGAGGCCGCCCGCGCCTTTATCGTCCGCGCCCAAGCTGCTGCGCCGCGCGACCCTGAGAGCCAGATCCGGGCCGTCCTGCGCGCCGGGGTGGAGCACATGACCGCGTCCATGGAGCAGAACCCGCGGATGATCGAGCTGGCGGATTTCGTGACAAAAGATGCGGAAGGCTGGGCGCTGCTGCAGGACTATTTCAATTGGCGGCGTGCGCGGATCGTTAAGGAGTTAGAATCCGGATGCGCGGCGGGGCTCTTTCTCGTGCCCGACCCCCAGGCTGCGGCCATCGCGTTGCAACATGCGGTGAAGGCCTTCAATCTTCCTTATGCGCTTGCCAAATGGCGGGACCGGAAAACCGTGATGCCGGAGCTCGACGCGGTGCTGGACCTCGTCTTCTCAGGACTGCGGCGCGCCTGATCGCCGTGCCGGCCGCGCATTGGCTCACATCGGCTCACCTCGCTGTCAGACCCGGCATCGCCGCCTTGACCGAGGCCCGGGCGCCCCCGACTTGCTTGCATATCGCCAATGTGAGGGATTCCCATGCGCCTCCTCCTGCTTGTCGCCGTCCTCGTTCCCGCCGTGCTCGGCGCCCTCGAACGCTTGGCCGCGCCGGATGCCGCGCTGTCAGATCCGATCTGGAAAGAGCGCAGTGCGGGATCCCAGATCCGGATCGACCACGGACCCTGGGACCGCTTCCTGGCACAGTTCGTCGCCACCGATGCGGCCGGGGTCAATCGCGTCGCCTATGGCCGCGTCGGCCCTGCGGAGAAATCAGCACTTGCAGCCTACATCGCCCAGCTCGAAGCGGTAGATCCGCGCGATCTCGGCGGGGCAGAGCAGCTGGCCTACTGGATCAATCTCTACAACGCGGCCACTGTCCGCCTGGTGCTCGACCACTACCCGGTGGAAAGCATCCGCGAGATCGGGGCGGGGCTTTTCGACGACGGACCATGGTCGCGCGAGGTTGCCACGGTGCTTGGCCGCAAGCTCACCCTCGACGAAATCGAGCACGGCATCATCAGGCCAGTCTGGAACGAGCCGCGGATCCACTATGCGGTGAATTGCGCGGCGGTTGGCTGTCCCAATCTGTCGCGCACGGCCTTTCGCGGGGCGACGCTCGAGGCCCAGCTTGCCGCGGCCGAGCGGGCTTTCGTCAACGACCCGCGTGGCATTCGGCTGGAAGGCGATGCCTTGGTCTTGTCGAAGATCTGGCTGTGGTTCCGCGAGGACTTCGCCGAGGACGAAGCGGGATTGCTCGAGAGGCTCAGAGAGACGGCTCAGGGGCGCACGGCTGCGGCGCTGGCGGGACGCCGCAAGGTGGACAGATACGCTTATGATTGGGACCTGAACGACCGTCGCTGAGCGCGCCCCCTTCCGCCCGCCCGCCCACGGCGTTAAACAGCGGGCATGAGCGAGATCGACTTGGAACAGCTGGCGGACGCCTATGAGCGCGGGCTCGCCCATGAGCGGGCTGGCGATGTCGAGGCGGCCGTCGCTGCGTATCAGCAAGCCCTCGCGCTCGACCCCGAGGATCGGGGCGGGGTGTCGATCCGGCTCGCGGCGCTGGGTCGGGGGCAGACGCCGCGGACCGCGCCGCCGGCTTATGTGGCGACCCTGTTCGACCAAACCGCCCCGCGGTTCGACGAGATCCTTGTGGATCAGTTGGGCTACGCGGTGCCGCTGATGGTTCGCGAAACCCTCGAAGCCCAGGGGCTTCGGCCCGGGCCTAGAATGCTCGATTTGGGCTGCGGCACCGGTCTGGCTGGCATCGCGCTTGCGGATTTGGTCGAGGAGATCACCGGGGTCGATCTGTCGGAGGAGATGCTGGCCGAGGCGGATGAACGGGATTGCTATGACGGTCTTTTCGTGGGTGACGCTACCGCTTTCCTGGCGGCGCAGGATCCTTCGGACGCGCCTTACGACCTGATCGTCGCGACCGACATGCTTCCCTATATGGGTGCGCTCGAAGAGCTCTTCGCGGGCCTGACCCGGTGTCTTGCACCAGGCGGGTTGGTCGCGGTCTCCACCGAGGCTCTGGCACCCGGGCACGGCGACTACCGGGTCGGGCCTGGCCACCGCTTCGCGCATGGCGAAGACTATCTTCGCCGGTGCTTCACGGCGACGGGGCTTACGCTTCGCAGCATCGCGCCCATCGTTGTGCGCTACAACGACGGCACCCCTGTCCCGGGACATCTCGCAATCGGACAGGCACCCGGGGCGGCGCCGTAAGCCAGGCGCCGTCTGCCGGCAAAAGCGGTCAGGATAGAGCCAGCAGCGGGGGTGTGCGGCATGGCAAATCAGGACACTCGGGACGCGGAGCGCGAAGACCTGCTGGCGACGTTGCACGACCAGGGGGATGCCCATATTCAAGCCGGTGACAAGGCAGGGGCCATTGCGGCCTTTCGGGCTGCGCGCACGGTGGATCCCGACGACCCTGGGGGTGCCGTGCTGCGGCTTGCCGCATTGGGGGCCGAGCCGCCGCCGGAGATGGCGCCGCGGGCCTATGTCGAGAGGCTGTTCGACCAAAGCGCGCATGCCTTCGACGACCATATGTGTGAGGCGCTCGGCTATCATGTGCCAGAACTCATGCGCGCCATGCTGTTGCGCCATGCGCCGGGGCCATATCGGCGGCTGATCGATCTGGGCTGCGGCACCGGGCTGGTCGCGGAGGCCTTCGAGGGGCTCTTCGACGAGGCGGTTGGTGTCGATCTCTCCCGCGGGATGCTCGCGAAGGCCGCGGAGAAGGGGCGTTACGTTTCGCTGTTGGTCGGCGACGTGGCCGAGGTCATGGCAGCATGGTCGCGGCGACGCTCTGAGCGCTTCGATCTGGCGGTCGCGGCGGATGTGCTGATCTATCTGGGCGACCTGGCGCCATTTCTGGGGGGATTGGCGGCGGTGGTCCGTCCTGGCGGGTTGGCACTTGTGTCGACCGAGCGGCTCGAAACTGGGGAGCAGGACGCCGGCGCGCCCGAGGTCACCGTCAGAAACTCACGCTTCGTCCACAGCGATGGATATCTCGCGCGCGGCTTGCTGACGGCCGGCTTCGAGATCGTTTCGATGGAGCGCACCGTGCTGCGGCTGCAGAACGACACGCCGATCGAGGGAACGCTAACCCTTGCACGCCGCGGCGGTTCGGGCTGACCTCGCTGCCCAACAGGGCGTGAGGCGCCGACCTGCGCCATCCAGTCTGTGAGATTGTAGTGGGTGGTCACCCGTGTGATCCGGCCGCCGGCGATGTCGAAGAAGGCGCCGGCGGGTAGCCGATAGGTTTGGCCCCGCGCTTCCGGAAGACCGTGATCGGTGGCGAGGTAGGTGCCCTCGACGGTAAACTCGGCCGCTGCCCGCTTCCCGTCCTGAGAGACGAGGATCACCATCTCGACCAGTTGCTCGCGGTAGCACCGCGCCATATGGGTCGAGAACTCCGCAAAGGCCGTTTTTCCGGTGCGGCGCGCGCCCTGGTTGACGTCATGGACCACATCATCGGCAAGGCAGGCAAGCATCCCTTCGACGTCGCCTTGGTTGAAGGCGGCGTAATAGCGCGCGATCAGCGCATGGGTGGTCTCGGCCGCATCTGCCATCTTGCCCTCCTGGACGTTGCTCAGGGCGGAGATGCGTCGGGGTCTCGGCCCCCGTCAACCCCGATCCCTCTGCAATGACCTTGACTGGATTGCCCCCGGCTGGCGGTTGCCGAGCCGGGGTCGAAGCGAAGCGCAATCAGATCGAGAGGTATTCGTTGCGTAGATCTTCGTTATCGAGCACCTCTTGGGCGGTGCCATCGAAGACAACTGTCCCCATATCTAGGATAATTGCCCGATCCGCTAGATGTAGCGCGGCAATCGCGTTCTGCTCTACGATGATCGTTGTCATGCCGAGGTCTTTGATGGACTCCAGCGTCTTCTCGATCTCTCGCACGATAACGGGTGCCAAGCCCTCATAGGGCTCATCAAGGAGCAGCAGTTTTATGTCGCGTGCGAGGGCCCGGGACACTGCAAGCATCTGCTGCTCTCCGCCCGAGAGCGTTGTGCCCTCCTGCTTGCGCCGCTCGCCCAGGCGCGGGAACAGCTCGTAGATCCGCTCAAGCGACCAGCCATGCGGCTCGGCGATCTGTGCCAGTTTGAGGTTTTCCTCGACGGTCAGGCCCTGGATGATGCGCCGATCTTCGGGAACCAGGCCGATGCCGGCCCGCGCCGCCTGATGGGCTTTCATCTCGTGCAAGGGCGTATGGTCGAGCCAGATCTCGCCATGGGTCAGCTCGGGGCTGCCGACACGGGCCAGGGTCCGCAGTGTCGAGGTCTTGCCGGCACCGTTCCGGCCCAGCAGCGCGACGATCTCGCCCTCGCGAATGTCGAAAGAAATCCCTTGGACGATGTAGCTCTCTCCGTAATAGGCGTGGAGTTCCCAGGCGGAGAAATAGGCCCGCTGACCGCCGACGCCTTTGACGGGCGGCACCATATGGTCATGCGCGGCCTTCCACTGTTCCGGGCCCAGAAGGGTGGTGCTCTCGGTCATTGGCGGTCCTTTGGGTTGGGGCGCGGGTGCAGCACATGCGCGGCAACCGCATCAGACAGGGCAAGGCGCGCGCCCATCGGCACGCGGGTGAATTCGCTTGCAAAGCGTCCCGGAGCGGGGAGGGCGGAGCGCGCCGCCTTCCAGCTCTGCGGACAGAGGAGGGCGGGCGGCGTCACAGATGCGCCCCGCCGAGATAGGCTTCCTGGACCCGCGGGTCGCCCTTGATGTCGGCCGGTGCGCCTTCGGCGATCGGCGTCCCCTGGGCGAGCACAGTTACCTTCTGGGCCAGCGTAAACACCACATGCATGTCGTGCTCGATCACGACCATGGTGATCCCCCGCTCGGCGATCGTGGCGAGAAGCTCGACGGTAGCATTGGTGTCGGCCCGCGACATGCCGGCGGTCGGCTCGTCGAGCAGCAGGAGCTTCGGTTGCTGTACCAGGCACATTGCAAGCTCCAGGCGGCGCTTGTCGCCACGGGAGAGCTGGTCGGCCTGGGTATGGGCCTTATCGGCGATGTTGAGATCCGCGAGCATCTCCATCGCCTGATCCTGGATCGTGCGTTCGCCGTCCAGCCGGCGCGCCGCGTTGAGCGTGAAGGCCCCGTCCCGTTTGGCGAAAGCGGGGATCATCACGTTCTCGAAACCGGTTAGGTTGCCGAAGATTTCCGGCGTCTGAAAGACCCGCGCGACACCCCGCTGATTGATCTCGTGGGGCTTCAGGCCGAGCAGGGATTTTCCATCGAACATCACCGAGCCGGTGTCGGGTCGCAGCCGCCCCACGAAGCAGTTGAGCAGTGTCGATTTGCCGGCGCCGTTCGGGCCGATGATCGCGTGCACCGATCCCTGCTGGACGGAAAGATTGACTTCGTTGAGGGCCTTGAGCCCGCCGAAGCGCTTGTTGACGTTTTGGACTTCGAGGATGCCCATCTGACCCTCCCTCATTCGGCCGGTTGCGCGGTGGCACCGCGTCCGGTCTCTTCCGTGCGGCGTTTACGTCCGAAGAGCCGGCCGAGGCGGCTGAAGCCCTCCATCAGACCGCCGGGCAGAAAGATCACGATTGCCATGAACATCACGCCCAGGGTGAGGTGCCAGCCCTCGCCGACGAAGAGCGCCATCACCGAGACCAGCGGTTCGACGAGCCAGTCTGGCAGAAAGCCGAACAGCTCAGACAGCTCGGTCTTGTTGATGGCTGAGAAGATCTGCTCCATGTATTTGATCGCCCCTGCGCCGATCACCGGGCCGAGGAGCGTGCCCGTGCCGCCCAAGATCGTCATGAGCACGACCTCGCCCGAGGCAGTCCACTGCATCCGTTCCGCACCAGCGAGCGGGTCGGTCACGGCCATCAAGCCGCCGGCGAGCCCGGCATACATTCCAGAGATCACGAAGGCCGCGAGGGTGTAGGGCCTGGTGTTCAGCCCCGTGTAGTTCATCCGGTTCTGGTTCGACTTAACGGCCTTTAGCATCATTCCGAAAGGCGAGCGGAAAATCCGCAGGGCGATCCAGAAACACAGGATCAGGATAACCGCGCAGAGGTAGAAACCGGAGTTGAACTGAAACCCGATGCCGAGAAGGTTGACGTCCCATGTCTGATTCATCTCCAACCCGAAGAGCGAGGCCACCGGCAGCGCCGCGCCGTATTCAACCCCGAAAGCCGCGTCAAGCACCCTCGGATCGGCCTGAGCCAGCTGAAGCCCGGTCTCGCCGGCGGTGATCGGGGTCAGCACCGAATAGGCGAGATTGTAGGACATCTGGTCGAAGGCCAGCGTCAGGATCGAGAAGTAGATCCCCGCGCGCCGCAGCGAGATCACCCCGATCAAGAGCGCGAACAATCCACCGAGAAGGGTCGCGAAGAGGATCGCTGGGATCGGGTTCATGCTCAGCAGCTTGAACGTCCAGACCGCGGTGTAGGAGCCGACCCCCAGAAACGCGGCGTGCCCGAACGAGAGATAGCCGGTGAGCCCAAAGAGGATGTTGAAGCCGATCGCGATGATCCCGAAGATCGCGAATTTCTGCAGAAGATCTGGATAACCCGCGCCGAAGGGCTGCAAGAGGATCGGCCCCAGCAGCACCATGAGTGCGAAACCCCAAAGCAGTGCCGTGTCGGATTTGGTCGAGGTCGAAAGGGCCATGGCTCAGGTCTCCATCACGCCCTTGCGGCCGAGCAGGCCACGGGGACGCACGAGCAGAATTATGACGGCGACGAGGTAGATGATGATCTGATCGATGCCTGGGAGGATGCTCTTGACCTCGTTCATCGAGGCGAAGCTCTGCAGCACCCCGAGCAGGAAGCCTGCAAGCACGGCGCCGCCCAAGCTGCCCATGCCACCAACCACGACGACCACGAAAGACAGCACCAGGAAGTCCATGCCCATGTGGTAGTCGGGACTGAGTATCGGCGTGTACATCACCCCGGCAAGCCCGGCGACCATGGCCGCGATCCCGAAGACGATGGTGAAGCGACGGTCGATATCGATGCCCAGCAACCCGACCGTCTCCCGGTCCGCCATACCCGCGCGGACCACCATCCCGAAGGTGGTGAATTGCAGGAAGGCGAAGACGCCGCCGATCACGGCGAGCGCGAAGGCCAAATAGACGAGCCGCCAATAGGGGTAGATGATGGTCCCCGCCTCGAAGCCGAGGGCCGCCCCGATATCCAGCGCGCCGGCGACCGCTTCGGGCGCGGGCTGCGGGATGGGATTTGCGCCGAAGATCGCCTTGATGATCTCCTGCAACACGATCGCCAGGCCGAAAGTTACAAGGATCTGCTCGGCATGGGGGCGCTTGTAAAAGTGCCGGATGAGTCCGCGCTCCATCGCCAGCCCGATTAGGATCATCACCGGGATCGCCAGCAAAATCGCCAGCGGCACCGCATGATCGACCATCCAGGCTCCGGTTTGGCCGAACCAAATCTCCACATAGGGCGTGCGCAACTCGGATGGCGTTCCCCAAGGGGTGAGATTTTCAGTATCGAGCACCACCTGCTCGACGCTGAGCAGCGCGCGCATCACCACAGCGCAGAACGCGCCGAGCATGAAAAGCGCGCCGTGCGCAAAGTTCACGACACCGAGGGTGCCGAAGATGAGCGTGAGACCAAGGGCGATCAGCGCATAAGCGCCGCCTTTGTCCAGCCCGTTCAAGAGTTGCAAGAGGATCACGTCCATCGCGGTCAATTCCCCGGCAGGCAAGGTTTGCTCAGGCGCAGGACGCGCCCAGGACGCCGGTCCCCTTGATCGAGGACCGGCGCTGTACAGCGGTTAAGCGGGATCAGACGCCGTCGTTATAGGGCCCGAGCTCGCCGCCGAAGATGCCGACCGGATAGGTGACCTGCGCCACCGGCGTGACCTCGACCACCTCCAGGACGTCGAATTTCGAGGTCGGGTTCTGCTTACCCTTCACCACGAGAACGTCCTTGAAGCACTGATGGTCGCCGGCGCGGTAGAGGGTGGGGCCATTGCCGAGGCCGTCGAAGTTGAAGTCCTCGAGCTGGGGACCAAGCGCGGAGGGGCGGAAGCTGCCGGCCCGCTCTGCCGCGTCGGCATAGAGCAGCGCCTGGCAGTAGCAGGTGTGCGCGGCTTGGCTCGGCGGGAAGCCGTATTCCTGGCCGAACGACTTCACGAAAGCCTTCGAGCCCTCGTCCTGCAGCGACCAGTGCCAGTTGGTCGAACCGAAGATGCCCTTCACGTTCTCGCCCGCACCTTGCGCCATCAGACGCGAATAGAGCGGCACGACGACCACGAAATCCTTGCCGTTGACCTGGCGGTCGCGCATGCCGAACTGCACCGCCTGGGTCAGCGAGTTGACCATGTCCTTGCCGTAGTGGTTCAGGATCAGGACGTCGGCGCCCGAGTTGAGAACCGGGGTGAGATATTGCGAAAAATCGCCCGCGCCGAGCGGCGTGCGCACCGCCGCAACGGTCTCCCAGCCCTCGGCCTCGGTGAACTGCTTGACCGATTCCTCGGTGGTGTAACCCCAGTTGTAATCGGCTGTGAGGTGATAGGCTTTCCGATCGGTGCCATAGGCGTTCTTCAACACCGGACCAAGCGCCGCGCCCGACATGTAGGAGTTAAAGAAGTGGCGGAAGCCGTTGGCCCGCTTGTCCTTGCCGGTGGTGTCGTTCGAGTGGGTCAAGCCCGACATGAAGATGATGCCCATCTCCTGGCACAGGCCCTGCACGGCCACCGCGACGCCCGAGGACGAACCGCCGGTCACCATGACCACCTTGTCCGACTCGATCATCCGGCGCGCCGAGGAGCGGGCTGCATCGGACTTCGTCTGGGTGTCGCCGGTGACGTACTCGACCTTCTTGCCGAGGATACCGTTACCCTTGAGCGCGGTCTTCTCGCCATTGCCGTAGACGAAGGTGTTGAGCATACCGCCGTCTCCCTCGCCGTTGAGGTGCTTGACGGCGAGGCGGTAGGCGCGCAACTCGTCCGCGCCCTCATCGGCGTAAGGCCCGGTTTGGGGGACGTTGAAGCCCAGGGTCACGGTCGAGCCGGTCGGCTCGTTCATGTAGCTCGCGGCCCATGCCTGGCTGGTGAAGATGGTGGGCGCGGCGAGGCCGGCGCCGAGGGCGGCGGAGCCTTTGAGCAGGCCGCGGCGGGTGGTGTTGAACGCGCTCATATTTCCTCCCATGAGCATTTTGCCTCAGCGCTCGGCCGGAGGGCCCGGCCGCATGAGGTGTGGGTCTCCCCGCGTTACTCTGTCCGATCCCTGTCAAACTCTCAATAACCAGTTGACTAAGCAGGGAATTTTTGTGAATTTTCGTGCTGCATCGCGATGTGGCGGTAAAGTTCTTTACATTGCGACGCAAGAGACACTTGAAGGTAAAGCGAAATTTCCAATGGCCCGCAGCATCGTCGGCGCCCGCATCCGTGAACGCAGACGGACCCTCGGCCTAACCCAGGCCGAACTGGCCCGGCGCGTCGGTATTTCCGCGTCCTATCTCAATCTGATCGAGCGCAATCGTCGCGGGATCGCTGGTAAGCGCCTGGTCGACATTGCCGCCGCCCTCGAGATGAAGAGCTCCGAGCTCGACGGCGCAGCCGAACGGCGACTGCATGACGGGCTCACCGCGCTTGCCCAGGATCCCCGGCTGGCCGATCTTGGCATCGAGACAGCGGCCGCGGGCGAGCTCATCGGTCGCTATCCCGGCTGGGCGCGCGCGCTGGCCGCGCTCGCACGCTCCGAGGCCGATCAAGCCGCTTTGGTTCGGGCATTCTCCGACCGGCTGACCCACGACCCTTTCCTCGGCGAAAGCGTCCATCGCATGCTCACCCGGCTCGCCGCTATCCGCTCGACGGCGGAGATCCTTGAAAGCGTCCCGGATATCGACCCGCCGCAGGCCGCCCGCTTCCACACCATTCTCGCTGAGGAAAGCAGGCGTCTGACTGAGGTGGCGGAGGCGTTGGCCGGCTATTTCGACAAGGCCGCGACACCTGACCGGCGCGTCACACCATCGGATGCGGTCGCGGCATTTCTCGAGGACCGCGAAAACCGTCTGCCGCAGATCGAGAACGCCCTCGCCCAGAGCGAGGGACCGGTGCGCCTGCCGGATGCGGCGGCGGTGGCGGAGGCGTTGGCTGGGCCTGCGATCGAAGTATTGATCGACGGTGCACCCGAGATCGAGGCCGCTTCGGCCCGGCAGCGGCTCCGGCAGACGCTGATGGCCTATGCAATCGACGCGGTTCAACTGCCGCTTGCGAGCCTTGCACGGGCCGCGGAGGCGACAGGATATGACATTGAACGGATCGCGGTGGAGCTCGACGTGTGCCCAGGGCTTGTCTGTCGCCGCTTAACCGCGCTGCCCCCGGCGGTCGGGCGTCCCCGTTTCGGCTATGTCGCAGCAAATGCGGCCGGGGCTATCCGCGATCTCAGGCCGATCCCGGGCTTCCATCCGATGAAGCTGGCGGCACTCTGCCCGCTTTGGGCGCTCGCCCGGGCACAAGCGACACCGGAGCGGGCCCTACGCCAGCTCGCGGTCTTCCCGACTGGCCATCGCTTCGTCTTCCTGGCCCGCGCCAGGGCGGTCAGCGGGCGCCACTTTGGGGCGATGCGCGACCATGTGACCGACATGATCGTGCTGCGGGCCGAGGAGGCGGGGGCAACGGTCTATGGACGCGGGCTCGATGCCGCGGAACCCGAAGAGGTCGGGACCACCTGCCGCCTGTGCCCAAAAAAGAGATGCGGCCACAGGGTCGAGGATCCCCTGGGGGCGGATCCCGCGCTGGGGTGATTGGCGTCCAGGCGCTGAGAATAGGAGCGGGCGGTGCCAAACGCGGACAAGACAGCGCCACTTTCTTTCGCTACGTTTGAGAGAGATGCCCGCAGAGACGGGTTGGAAAAAGGGGAAACGCCGATGCCGAGCCGCGTCCTTCTCGCCGAGGACGAGCCGCATATCGTCGAGTTGCTGTGCTTCCTGTTGAAGCGGGCGGGGTTTGAGGTTGAGATCGTGCAAACCGGGCCGGGTGTTCTGCCAAAGATCGCTGACAGCGCGCCGGACGTTCTTATCCTCGATGTGATGCTGCCCGGGATGAACGGCTTCGAGGTGATGCGCAAGCTCAGATCCCATCCATGCGGGCGCGATCTGCCCGTGGTCATGCTCACGGCCAAGGGACAGCGGGAGGATCGCGAGGCGGCGCGGCGCCTGGCGGTCGATGTCTTCATCACCAAGCCCTTCTCGAACGCCGATCTTGTGGCGACGGTCACCCGCTTGGCGGCGGGGCAGGCGGCGTGAGCGGGCCGGCGCTGGAGGCAGACGGGGGCAGCCAATCCGCCGCGCCGGTGTCTGCGTCGGGCCGGGCCTCTCCAGATCAGCCGATCCGAGCCCGCAAAACCCGGGACGCGGCCCTTCTCTTGCCGCTCGCGGGCCTCGCCCTGTTGATGCCGCCCATCGCCAATGTTTTCGCGGTCGATGCGCGGCTCGGCTCAGTCCCCGTCGTCGCGGCCTACGTTTTCGCCGTATGGTTCGGGCTGATCCTCCTCGCCTGGCGCCTTGCACGGAGGCTCGGGGGCTGATGCTCTCGGCCGACGGCCTGTTGGCCATCTGCTTGGCCTATGTCGCCATTCTCTTCGGTGTCGCTTGGATCGGTGACCGACGGGCAAAGGCGGGCAAGATGGCCTGGCTGCAATCCCCGGCGATCTACACGCTCTCGATCTCGGTGTACTGCACCTCTTGGACCTTCTACGGGGCGGTTGGGTCGGCGGCGCGCAACGGGCTGGAATTCGTCACGATCTACCTGGGGCCGACGCTCGTTTTCATCGGCTGGTGGTGGCTCTTGCGCAAGCTGGTGGCGATCGGGCGCGCACACCGGATCACCTCCATCGCTGACCTGATTTCCTCGCGCTACGGCAAGTCGCCGACGCTCGCGGTTTTGGTGACGCTGATCGCGGTGGTGGCGACGACGCCCTACATCGCGCTGCAATTGCAGTCCGTCGCGTTGTCCTATTCCGTGATCGCGGGCGAGGTCGCGGAGACCCGGACGGCCTTTTGGGTGGCGGTGGGGATGGCGCTGTTCACCATCTTGTTCGGCACGCGGTCCATCGATGCCAATGAACGCCACCATGGCGTCGTGGTTGCCATCGCGCTCGAGGCGCTGGTCAAGCTGGCGGCCTTGGTGGCGGTCGGCGCCTTCGTCACCTGGGGGGTGATGGGCGGTGTCTCGGAGACCTTTGCGGCGATGCCGAGCGGCATGCTGGACCCCGACGAGGTGTTTGGTCCGCGCTGGGCGGCCCTAACCTTCCTCTCGGCGACCGCGATCATCTGCCTGCCGCGTCAGTTTCAGGTCACGGTGGTGGAGAACAGCGATGAGCGCCACCTCGCTACCGCCTCGTGGTTGTTTCCTCTCTATCTGTTTTTGATGAGCCTCTTTGTGTTGCCCATCGCGATCGCGGGATTGTCGATCGGGGCAGGGGACAATCCGGACATGTTCATGCTCACCGTGCCCTTGGCCGCGGGGCAGGATTGGTTGGCCTTGCTCGCCTTCATCGGCGGGTTCTCCTCGGCGACCTCCATGGTCATCGTTGCGTCCATCGCGCTGTCCACCATGGTGTCGAACCATATTGTCATGCCGGTCGCGCTCGCACGGCTCGAGCGGGCAGGCGCGATGGCCGGCGATGTGCGCGAGCTCTTGCTCCTCAGTCGGCGGGTGTCGATCGGGGCGATCTTGCTTCTGGGCTTTCTCTATTTCGTTGTGGCAGGGGGATCGGGGAGCCTGGCTGCCATTGGCCTCATCGCCTTTGCCGGCATTGCCCAGGTCCTGCCGAGCCTCATCGGCGCGCTCTATTGGCGGGGAGCGACCCGCATGGGCGCGCTTTCGGGTCTCGTGGCGGGCGCGCTCGTCTGGGCTTACACGCTGTTCCTGCCGAGTTTCGCCGGGGCGGCCGTCTTCTCGGAGGTGATGCTGGCCGAGGGTCCATGGGGGGTTGCGGCGCTGAGGCCCCAGGCGCTCTTTGGCTTCGATCTGGGCGATCCGCTGATCCATGCGCTGTTGTGGTCCCTGGGGGTCAATTGCGCGCTTTTCCTCGGGGTGAGCCAAGCGACGATGCCGCGGCCGCTCGAACAAGTCCAAGGGGCGCTCTTCGTCGAGGTGCTCAAAAGCCCGGGTCGGGAGGCGCGCAGCTATATCCAGCGGTCCGCCGCGCCAGAGGATCTCTTCGTCCTCGCGCAGCGCATCCTCGGCGCCGAGGCGGCCCAGGCGCTCTTCCGAGAGATGGCGGCGACGCAGGGTCTCGCCTCGGGACTGCCGCGCCCCACCGATGACGTCATTGCCCGGCTCGAGCGGGAGCTTGCCGGCTCCGTCGGCGCTGCCTCGGCCCATGCGATGGTGAGCCGGGCAGCCGGCGCCGGCGCGATCAGCCTGACCGAGTTGCTCGACATCGCCGACGAGACTCAGCGGCTGTTGCAGACCTCGCTCCGATTGGCCGACAAGACGGCCGAGCTCGAGCGCACAGCGGTCGAACTCAGGGAGGCGAACACCCGGCTCCGCGCGCTCGATGCGCAAAAGGACGACTTCCTCTCCCATGTCAGCCATGAGTTGCGCACGCCCATGACCTCCATCCGCTCCTTTTCGGAGATCCTGCTGATGGAGAAGGAACTGGAGAGAGAGACCGCGCAGCGCTTTGTCGGGATCATTCATGAGGAGAGCCAGCGGCTGACGCGGTTGCTCAACGAGATCCTAGACATAAACCGTCTCGAAAGCGGCTCATCGGAAATGGCGATAGATATCGTCGATGCAGAAGCGGCGGTGACCGGGGCGGTCGACACGTTGCGGCCAGTGGCGGCTGAAGCCGGCGTCGAGATCCTGCCGCATGAACCGCTCAGCGGGCAACTGGTGCTCGCCAATCAGGACCGGTTGCGCCAAGTGCTGATCAACCTCGTCTCCAATGCGATCAAATACAACAACGCCGACGCACCGCATTTGCGGATCGCCTGGCATGTCGATGGCAAGAGCCTGTGCATCGACGTGATCGATAATGGCGGCGGCGTGGATCGGGAAGAGGCAGAGACGATTTTCTCAAAGTTCGTGCGCGGCACCCGGTCGGCGCGCAGCCAGGGGGCAGGGCTCGGACTTCCGATCAGCCGGGCCGCGATCCGACGCATGGGCGGGGAACTCAGCGTCGTCTTCAATGCGGACCAGACAAGCTTCTTCCGGGTGAGGCTGCCGCGCATCGGAGCGGCTGGCATGCCCCCGGATCCGCCAGATGCTTCCTTGGCGGAGGGGTCGCCGGTCTCGGGATCCGCTGGGGGCGGGGATGGCCGCCAAGGGGAGGCGGCACGCGCTGAGCCGGAGGCTCAGGGGTCGGCTCAGGCGTGATTGGCGTGGTGGACCAGGGCTGCCAGAGCATCCGTGGCGGTGCTGTCAGACGGAGGCGAACCTGTTTGCGCTAGGGGTGTCGCACGGCCCCTTATCCCGCGCAAAGACCGCGCCACTCGTCGAGGGCGACGGCGCGGTTGGCCTTGAAGAGACGTCTGCTGGACGGGCTGCGGTCCTGGTTAAATTGGTTTAAGACGGCGGCTTGGACGGCGGCGAGTCTCTGCAGACGTCGCCTCCGCCGGAAGCGGCGCATCGCCCGGTCCCGTCGTCGGTGTGGCAGGTGTGAATTCTCAGCTCGATTGTTGAGCCAGCGTCCCGTCTCCTGGCGAAATCGGGCACCAAGCCTCGACCTCGCGATCGACGGCGCGCCGCATATAAGGCATCCCGCCGTTGATCGTCACGAACACCTCGTCGAGATGCCAGCGCCAACGGCTCGATCGCATGCCCTCGATCCGACGCTTCCGGATCTCAGAGGCAAACAGCGGCCCAAACCGATGCCACCAGAACCGGGCAATCTCATGGCTCATCTCGATGCCGCGCTCGTGCACAAGGTGCTCCACCTCGCGGCGCGACAGCGCAAATCGAACGTACAGCATCACCGCCAGGCCCATGATCTCGCGACGCGTCTTGAAGTATTCGAAAGGGTTGAGCGTCGACCTGCGGGGAAACTACCGGGCCTCCCTGCGCCGGCTCAAGCCAAGTTTTTCTGACAGGAGCCGCATCATGGTTCCTGCGTTTCGACATGTTCTGATCTACTCGTTCTTGGAGACCAGAAGATGTCAGATCGTAGCTTCCGTCATCGCCCGATTTTCGGGGGGTAGCTCAGGGCTTGGATCTTGCTTACGGCAAGCGTATGCCGGCCGGCGTTACCCTATCCCCTGACACGCCGATTGCCCGGATCGTAGCGGCAAGGTGCGACAACACGGGCGGCAATCCGCCGGCCGAGGAGGAGCGCGTCCAACGTCGCTCCCTTCTCGGCGAGCTCAGGCGCGACGAAGGCCATGGCGAGGTTTTCCCCGACCCGGTGGCCCCAGCCACCACTGGTGACCGTGCCGACCACGCGCCCACCCTGCATCAGGCTGTCACCCGGATGGGCGGGCGCATCGACGTCGTCGAGCACGAGGCTGACGAAGCGCCGTCGCAAGCCAGCAGCGACGCGACGCTCGAGCGCGGCTTTTCCGGGAAACGCGGGCTTCGAGAGGTCGACGAAGCGATCTAGCGCGCTTTCGAATGGGTCGAACTCGGTGATCAGATCGGCCTTCCAGTGGCGATAACCCTT
This sequence comes from Pikeienuella sp., assembly GCA_050331335.1. GTDB lineage: Bacteria > Pseudomonadota > Alphaproteobacteria > Rhodobacterales > Rhodobacteraceae > Thermohalobaculum. The sequence goes on along the minus strand of JBHJGY010000088.1, from coordinate 5,410 downwards.
CTCCAGCCGCATCGCTTCGATCGCCAGGTTGCCAAAACGGCCGAGGCCGAGGCTTTCTCCGGCCTCCGTCAGCAGCTCATGCGCCAGAAGCAGCCCGGAATTCGGGATGTGCAGTTCCCAGGCCAGCTCACCGGAGAAGCTGACCGAGAGGGCAATGGCCTCGACCGGGCCGAGGAAGACGCGGCGCACCGAAAGCCAAGGGAAGGCTTCGGCCGACCAGTCCATGCGCGGGGCGACGCGGGTGAGCAAGTCGCGCGATTTCGGCCCCGCGACGACGAGGATGGTCATCTCCTCGGTCAGAGGACGGATGGTCACGGAGCCGTCGACCGGCTGCCGGTCGGTTAGCCAGTCCCAGTCATGGCGTTCGGCCGCGGCGGCCGAGCCCCAGAGAACACGGTCCTCCTCCAAGATCGCCAGCGTCGCTTCGCCCTTCACGCAGCCGTTTTCGGCGAGGAAGTAGCCGAGGCCCACCTTGCCGACGCGCCTCGGCGTCCGCCCGCAGAACAGCCCATCGAGCCAGGCCCGGGCGCCGGGGCCGCTGATCTCGATGCGGGTGAAGCCGTTGACCTCCGCGAGGGCCACGTGGTCCCGCACCGCTGCGACTTCGGCGGCGACGACCCCATGGGTCTCGGTGAACCCGAAGCCGTGAGTCTCGCTAAAGTCGGGCGACGGCTTGTAGTAGAGGGCGCGCTCCCAACCATTGACCACGCCAAACGCGGCGCCGGCTTCCTTGAGCACGGGGTAGAGCGGCGTCGTGCGCATCTGCCGGCCGGCGGGCCGGAACTCGTGGGGGCGGTGGAAGCGGAACTCGTTCTGGTAGTCCTCCACCGCCTTTAGCGCCGTGAACTCGACCGTCGCCCAGTCGCCAAAGCGGCGCGGGTCCAGACACCAGGTGTCGTAGACCGCCTCGCCATGGACCATCATCTGCGCCAGCAGCCAGCCATGCCCGCCGCCCTCGCCAAGGCCCGCGCGCAGTCCTGTAATGCACCACGCGCCCCGCTTGCCGGGAATGCGGCCGACCAGCGGCACGCCGTCGGGCGTGTAAGTGATCGGACCATTGATGATGGTGTGGATACCGGTCTCGGTGAGGCAGGGCATGCGCTTGAAGACGTTTTCAAGAACTGGCAGCACACGCTCGAGATCGTTCGGCGACAGCGCCATGGTGAAGTTCGGATCGATCCCGTCGAGGCCCCAGGTTCGGCAGTCCTGCTCGTAAAAGCCCACCAGCAGACCTTGTTTCTCCTGGCGTGAATAGAAATCGTCGGTCGGGCAACGCAGCAGCGGCACGCGCTGGCCGAACTCTGCCACGGCCCGGATCGGCTCGGTCAGAAAATACTGGTGCTCCATTGAGGCGACGGGCAGCGAGACGCCCATCATCGCGCCGATCTCGTTGCAGCGGTAGCCGCCGGCGTTGACGACGTGCTCGGCGTGGATGTCGCCCTTGTCCGTTTGCACGATCCAGCCGTCGCCGGTCTGCGTCAGGCCGATAACGGGTGTTTGGCGGTGAATCTCGGCGCCGGCGTTGCGTGCCCGCCGCGCCAGCGCCTGGCAGAGCTGGGCCGGGTCGATGTCGCCGTCCATCGGGTCCCAGAGCGCGCCGAGCAGCCCGTCCGTGGTGATCAGCGGATGACGCCGAGCGCATTCCTCGGGGTCGATCAGCTCGAACTCCACGCCCATGCCCTTGGCCATGGACTGGAAGTGCTTGTAGCCCTCGATATGCCACGGCTCCGAGGCCAGCCGCAGGCCGCCGTCGCCATGGTGATAGTTGATCGGGTAGTCGGGGTCGTCCGCGAGATCCTTGTACAGGTGGATGGAATGGCTCTTGAGGCCCACCATAGTCTGCACGGCGCCGAAATTCGTTACCTGCGCGGCGGAGTGCCATGTCGTGCCCGAAGTCAGCTCGTCACGCTCGAGCAGCATGACGTCGGTCCAGCCCTCCTGGGTAAGATGATAGAGCGCCGAGCAGCCGCCGATGCCACCGCCAATCACCACCGCTCGCGCCGTCGTCCGCATCGCTCTCTCCCTCACGCACGCGCCCCATCGTCATGGTGGGAAAGAGCGCCGGCAAGACCGCACGGCCGCGTTCGGAAAAGCCGCATCTGGCCTTAAGAAAAGCTGAAGGGTCGCGCAGGCGCTGGACCATGGAGGGTGTCGTGGGAGACGCTTAGGCCAAACTGGGCCGCGGAGGCGCGTCATGGAAGAACCGAGAGGGGTGCGGCGGGGCCGTGGCGGCGGTGGACGCGCGGCCCGGGTTGCCGCCCGCAGCGCGCCAGGCCCGGCGATCAACCCGGCACCGCCCGGCCAGCGCGGCGGGCGCTACCAACCCCTGACCGACGCCGAGGCGCAGGCGATCCACGACGCCGCGCTGACCCTGCTCGAGAGGCTGGGCATGGGCGAGGTTCCGGACCTCGTGCGCGATGGGGCGCTTGATAAGGGCGCGGTCGTCAATGACGTCGGCCGGGTCTGTTTCCCGCGCGCGATGGTCGAGGACATGATCGACGGCGCCGCGAAGAGCTTTGTCTTCCATGGGCGCGATCCGCGGCACGATTTCGAGATCGGCGGTGACCGGGTCTATTTCGGAACCGGCGGCGCAGCGGTTCAGACACTGGACCTCGACACCGGGCGCTACCGGCCGTCGACGCTGCGCGACCTCTATGACTTCACGCGGCTGATCGACGGGCTGACCAACGTCTCCTGGTTCACCCGCTGCTGCATCGCGACGGATGTGCCGGACAATTTCGACCTCGACTTGAACACGGCCTATGCGCTGCTGCGCGGCACGACCAAGCCCGTGGGCACGGCCTTCACCATCGGCGCCCATGTCGACCCGATCATCGACATGTTCGACATCGCGCTCGGTGGCGAGGGGCGTTTTGGGGAGCGACCGTTCTGCAAGGCGCATATCTCGCCGGTGATCTCGCCCATGCGCTATGGCGAGGATGCTGTCGACGTGACACTGGCCTGCATCCGCCGCGGCGTGCCGATCAACTGCATCATCGCGGCGCAGTCGGGCGCGACGGCGCCAGCGACGCTCGCCGGTTTTCTCGTGCAGTCGCTGGCCGAGACGCTGGCGGGCATGATCCTCGTGAACCTGTTTGCGCCCGGATACCCGATGATCTTCTCCAATTGGCCGCTGGTGATCGATCTGCGGACCGGCGCCTTTTGCGGCGGCGGCGGCGAGATCAGCGTGATGAATGCTGCCGCAGCGCAGCTGTCCAACCGACTCGGCCTGCCGTCGGGCGTGGCCTGCTCGATGAGCGACGCCAAGGCCGTGGACGCGCAGATGGGATCGGAGAAGGCGCTGTCGGCGACGCTGGCGGGTATGGCCGGGGCCAACATGATCTACGAGTCTTCGGGCATGATGGCTTCGCTGCTCGGCGCGAGTTTCGAGGCGTTCATCCTCGACGACGAGATGCTCGGTCATGTCCACCGCGCGATCCGCGGGATCGAAGTGACGGAGGAGACGTTGGGCCTTGACGCGATCCACGCGGCGGTTCTCGGCGAGGGGCATTTTCTGGGCGGCGCGCACACCATGGCGGCGATGGAGCGCGACTATGTCTATCCAGCTCTCGCCTATCGCGACGCGCCGTCGGTCTGGGCGGAGAAAGGGGCGCCGGACGCATGGACGCGGGCCGGCGATGCCGCGCGGCGGCGCCTTGCACAGCCCGATCCTGGCCATCTCGTTGGAGCCACGGACGCGGCGATCCGGGATCGCTTCCACATCTTGCTGCCGGCGGCGAGCCCATGAGCGATCACGGCGGTTCCGCAACGCATCCGATCGCGTAGTCCGCGTCCGGCTCGTCTTCGAGGATGCGCAGCGCGTCGCCGAGCCATGGCGCGGCAGCGAGCCCGGGCGAAACGGCGTCGCTGCGCAGCAGGTTCCGCAAGGTGTCGGCAATCTCGCTTGGCAAGCCGCCAAGCGTTCCGCGGCGGGCCATGACGGACACGCGGCGCGCATAGGCGCGGAAAGGGTTCGGACGCAATTCGAGCGCCCCGCTCCCGTGGAAGCGCCGGGCCCGAAGCCAGCAGAGCGGCGTGATCAGTGCCCAGCCGCCAAGGCGCTCCACCGCTCCGAGCAGGGCAAGGGTCGAGTCGCAGCTTACCGTGCGAGGCGGCGTGATCCGCTGGCGGCGCAGATGCCGCTCGGTTTGTCGGCCAATGAAAAGGTCCTCGGAAAACCGGATCATCGGCGCCGCCATCAGGCGCGACGTGAGATCGCCCTCTGCCGAGGCAAGGCCCTGCTCGGCCACGAGGACATACGGGTCGCGCAAAAGCGGGCGTCGCTCCACCCAGTCCGGGACGACGTCGTCCGCTTCGGCTGCGACTACGACGTTAACTGAACGCTGCCCGAGAGCGTGCAGATTCTCGTGGCTCGGGCCGGACCGCGTGACGATCTCACAGCCGGGCAGTCGACGCGCAAGCTTCGCAATCAATTCGGGTGTGGTGCCGCCGTCGAGGTCTTCCACGATGGCGAGCCGCAACTGGCGCAGTCGCGCGAGTTCGAGGGTCGCAAGGTCAACGCGGGCGCGTTCGGCCTCGCTAAGGATAGCAAGCGCCCGAGGTGCGAAGACGTGCCCGGCGGACGTCAGCGAAAGTGGCCGCGTGGCGCGTTCCACCAACGGGGCGCCGACCGCTGTCTCGAGGTTCGAGAGCTGCTGGGAAATCGCCGATGGACTGGCGGACAACCTCCGTGCGGCGGCGCCGAGAGACCCCTCCTCGATCACGGCAACGAAGACCTCGATGGCGCGAAGCGTGAGGCGGTGTCCCCCGGTTGTCGGTGATGGTTTCGGCACGCGAGACGCTCCATCTGCTGCAGCAACTGACCAAAGCATGGTAGGCTTTGGTTCTCACCTCAAGGCGCGCCGTGCCGTGCCGTGCCGTACGGTTGAGCTTGAAGTTTTGTCGTGAGGAGAGGTGGCTTTCCTGGGTGAAATGGGTATGGCCTGAGGCATGGACGGCGGCGAACTTCTGAAGACTTCGCATGCGCCTGAAACGAAGCATCGCCCGCTCCCGTCGTCGGAAGGGTAGGTGCGAGTTCTCCGCCCCATTGTTTGCCCACCGCCCAGTGTCCTGTCGGAAAGACGCACCCATCTCCTTCAATGCGGCACCGGAGGCCCGCAGCCCGCCCGTCACGATTACGTCCGGCCGACCGTGCCTACTGACCCTGGCCCCGTTGTGCCCTCACTCATAAGTTAGTTCTGTTCATGGTCTGATCCGTTCTGGACCGGGTTGCAAACTCGTTTGGCGTGAGGCCGCCGAGGCTCGTGTGGGGGCGCGCCGCGTTGTCGTCGATGCGCCACGCCTCGATCATCTGGCGGGCGTCGCGGAGCCCTCGGAACAGGTGCTCGTTGAGACATTCGTCGCGGAACCGGCCGTTGAACGACTCGACGACATCGCGCAGCGATGCGCG